>DVJP01000026.1 GCA_018716725.1 Candidatus Merdivicinus excrementipullorum
CAGACCCGCCGCGGATGACCCCGCGCCGTCATTTTGCTTGCAAAATGACGGGTTAGAATTTTCCAAGCTTTTATCCACAGCTCATTTGCGTCAGCAAACAACACCTCTTTGTGCAATTTGCCAGACCATACTCTCTTTTTCGACAGGCTGAGGACACCCCGGAAGGGGTGTCCTTGTTGTTTTTTCACCAACGCAAAGATGCGTTAAGACGATGCGGCAGTCCTGCCACGCGTTGGGTTTGTAAACGGCGAGGTGATTTCCCCGCCATTACAATCCGGAATGTGGTGTTAATGTTGTAGGGGACGATGCCCACATCGTCCCGCAGTTCCAGTAGAATATGGCGTTGTATGCCGGGCCGGGAAACCCGGCCCCTACGAATATATAAAGAACAATAGGAAATAAAACATATCGAACCGGCGAATTCATTTCGCGGCGAAAATCTTCGCCGTCCAGCGGTTGGTGTGGAGCTGTGCGGCCGCGTCGACTTATCACCGGCGATTCGCCGGGCTAGGCGGTTTCAATGCTGGCGTCCGCCTGAAGGCTCAGTTTCTTCACTGCGTCCTCCCGCATTTTGTACTTGAGAATCTTGCCGGCCGCGTTCATGGGGAAAGCGTCCACAAAATCCACATACCGGGGGGTTTTGTGCTTGGCCATGTGAGTGGCCACATATTCCTTCAGTTCCGCTTCCGTCATGGTTTCGCCGGGCTTTAAGATGACGCAGGCCATGATCTCCTCGCCGTAATCCTTGTCCGGCACGCCGATAACCTGCACATCCGACACCTTGGGATGGGTGTAAATAAAGTCCTCGATTTCCTTGGGGTAAATATTTTCGCCGCCCCGGATAATCATGTCCTTGATCCGGCCGGTAATCTTGTAGTTGCCGTTTTCATCCCGGCGGGCCAAGTCCCCGGTGTGGAGCCAGCC
Organism: Candidatus Merdivicinus excrementipullorum; assembly: GCA_018716725.1. GTDB lineage: Bacteria > Bacillota > Clostridia > Oscillospirales > Ruminococcaceae > Merdivicinus > Merdivicinus excrementipullorum. The sequence continues at coordinate 925 of DVJP01000026.1, forward strand.
GTCCTCGTCAATGGCCGCCGCCGTAGCATTGGGCATCTTGTAATACCCTTTCATAATGTTGTAGCCCCGGGCCACAAATTCGCCGTCCACATTGTCCGGCAGATCCTCGCCGGTTTCCGGATCCACAATTTTGCATTCCACGCCGAAAAGCGCCCGTCCAACGGTGTTGACCCGCACGTCAAGGGGATCGTCCACCCGGCTCTGGGTGCATCCGGGGGAAGCCTCCGTCTGGCCGTAAACAATGGTGATTTCGCTCATGTGCATCTTATTCACCACATCCTCCATCACCTTTACCGGGCAGGGGGAACCCGCCATAATGCCGGTGCGCATGTGGCTGAAATCGGTTTTTTCGAAATCTTCGTGGCCCAGCATGGCGATAAACATGGTGGGGACCCCGTGGAAAGCCGTGATTTTTTCCCGGTTGATGCAGTCCAATCCCTTCCGGGGGGAGAAAGCCGGGATGGGGCTCATGGTGACGCCGTGGGTCATGGACGCCGTCATAGCCAGCACCATGCCGAAGCAATGGAACATGGGGACTTGGATCATCATCCGGTCGGCGGTGGAAAGATCCATGCAGTCGCCGATGGCCTTGCCGTTGTTGACCACATTGTAATGGGTCAGCATGACCCCTTTGGGGAAGCCGGTGGTGCCGGAGGTGTACTGCATATTGCAGACATCATGTTTGTTGATGGCCGCGGCACGGCGGTAAACTTCCTCAATGGGCACCTGGTCCGCTAAGGCCAGGCTTTCCTCCCAGGTGTAGCAGCCGGGCTGGCTGGAATCCACCGTGATAATGTTCCGCAGGAAGGGCAGCCGCCGGATGTGAAGGGGATGCCCCTTTTCAGCGGTGGCCAGCTCCGGGCAGATTTCCTTCATAATGGCCACGTAGTCGGAATCCTTGTAGCCGTCGATCATCACTAAGGTGTGGGTGTCCGACTGGCGGAGCAGGTATTCCGCCTCGTGGATTTTATAGGCAGTGTTCACCGTTACCAAAACCGCGCCGATTTTTGTAGTTGCCCAGAAGGTGATGTACCACTGAGGGACGTTGGTGGCCCAGATGGCCACATGGTCGCCGGGCTTAACCCCCATAGCGATCAAAGAACGGGCGAAGGTGTCCACATCGTCCCGGAATTCCGCGTAAGTCCGGGTGTAATCCAGAGTAGTGTACCGGAAAGCGTACTGATCGGGGAATTCCTCCACCATCCGGTCCAAAACCTGGGGGAAGGTCAGGTCGATTAAGGTTTCCTTGGGCCAGACGTATTTGCCGGTGCCGGCGTTGTTGTCGTAAAGGCGGCTGCTGCCCCGTTCATTTCCCAGGTACTGAGCCATATAGTTGGCGAAATGGGGGAATACAATGCCCGCATCACTTAAATCCGGGGCGTACTGCTTGAGCCATTCCAGGGAAATATACCCCTCGTAATTGATGGAATTGAGGGTGCGGATAATGTCGTCAATGGGCAGGTTGCCTTCCCCGATGAGCCGGTAGGAAACCTTCCCGTTTTCCATGACAGAATCCTTTATATGAGCATATTTGATGTATGCCCCCAGATTCTGCACCGTTTCCTCCGGGGTTTCCCCGGCAAAGCGGTAAGGGTGGTGGACGTCCCACAAAGCCGCCACATTGTCGCTTTCCGCACGGTTCAACAAATCCCGCAGACGGGCGGTATTAGCGTAAACGCCGTTTGTTTCCACCAGCAGGGTGACGCCGGCCTGTTCCGCATGGGGAATCAGTTCCTTTAACGCGCTCAACACCACTTCATCGTCCACTTCTCCCGCGGGAGCCGCCGTCAAATCCCCTAAAATGCGGATATAGGGCGTTCCAAGCTTCTGAGCCAGGGCGATGTATTCCCGGATTTCCGCCAGGGTTTCTTCCCGATGCTCCGCGTCCTTCAGGGCGCAGCCTGTGGACAGGCAGGGGATTTCCAGATGCTTGTTTTTGAGCATGGCAAGGGTTTCCGGCAGGTTTTCCTCCTGGAAAGGCCGGGCATGGATGGAAAAGGTGGCGCTTTTTAGGCCCCGCAGCTCGATGCCGGAAAAGCCAAAATCCTTGGCCATGGTATAAATATCTGTCCAGTCAAAGTCCGGACAGCCTAATGTTGAAAACGCGAGTTTCATCTCTGATTCCTCCTGTTTGGAATAATCGTTGCTTTCTTATAGTACCACACATTATTCCAAATGTAAAGAGGTTTTAAAAATTATTTTTCTGTAAATCGATAAGACAAAGCATATTATGCTGATTTTTACAATAAAGCGGTGAATCACCAGCAAATCCGGTCCATCATGCCGTTCATGTAGGCGATGGCGATGCCGAAATTGGTCACCGGTACGCCGTACTGCTGGGCCTCGCTTAATTTGGACAGCATGTTTTTCCGGTTAATCATGCAGCCGCCGCAGTGGAGGATGAGCTTGTAATCCCGAATATTTTCCGGGAATCCCGGCCCGGAAAAGACCTGGAAGTCCACAGGGCCGCCCACAAATTTTTCCAAAAGCTTTGGCAGCTTCTGCCGGGCGATGTCCCCTTCCAGGGCGTGATGGGTGCAGGCTTCCATAATCAGCACCTTGTCCCCGGGATTTAAGGAGCGGATGGCCTTGGCTCCCTCCAAAAAGGTTTCGATGTCCCCTTTGTTTTCCGAAAGGAGGACGGAGAAGGAGGTCAGCGGGATTTCCTTGGGAATCAGCTCGTTGACCTGCTTAAACACCTGGGAATCGGTAATCACCAGGTCTGGGGCGTCCTTTAAGGCCGCCAGCATGGGGGCGATGCCGTCGGGGACCACGGAAATCACCCGGCAGCGGCGGTCCAGCAGCTCTCTTGTCATCTGCACCTGGGGCAGAATGAGCCGCCCTTTGGGAGCCTGGATGTCCTGGGGCATGACCAGCATCACAAGCCCTCCCTCTTTGACCAAATGGGCGGTCATAAAGGGAATTTCAAAATCCGTCCCGGCGTTTTGGATGAGGAATTTTTTAAAAGCGCCCATCTGCCCGGCGTCCCGGGCGTCCAGGGACAGGGTGGGCAGGGAAAAGGGCAGCTCCGGGGCGTCTTCGCCGTCTATCCGGTTGACCACGCAGACGGTTTTTACCTTGTTTTCCTCCAAGAGCCGCAGATACTCGGCTTCTTCGGAAAAATCCCCAGCGCGGGAGGAAACCACCAGCACAGCCAGGTCGGTTTTCCGCATGACCTCCCGGGTTTTTTCGGTGCGCAGGGAGCCTAACGCCGTGGTATCGTCCAGCCCGGCCGTGTCAATGAGCACCACCGGCCCAATGGGCAGAAGCTCCATGGATTTGTAAACCGGGTCGGTGGTGGTGCCGGACACTTCCGAAACTACGGAGATTTCCTGCCCGGCCAGGCGGTTTAACAGGGTGGATTTGCCGCTGTTGGTGCGGCCGAAAAAAGCGATGTGCAGGCGGTTGGCCCGAGGGGTTTCCAGCATAAAGGTTCTTCCTTTCTTTATTTTACCAGCAAAGCTGGCGGAATTGGTTTAGGTTGTCTCTGCGCCGCTTCCAGTCCGGGAAAACGGCGGCCACGGCGGCGTGAAAAGCCGGGGAGTGGTCAAAATGCAGCCGGTGGCACAGCTCGTGCACCACCACATAATCGATGCAGCTTTCCGGGGCCGCCATAAGCCGCCAGGAAAAATTGACGGAGCCTTTGGCGGAGCAGGAGCCCCAGCGGGTTTTGGCTCCGGTGACGCGAAGCCCTTCCCAGGATACTCCCAAAAGAGCGGCGTATTTTTGCAGTTTTTGGGGAAGAAGCTCCTTGGCCGCCTGCCGGTAAAAGGCTTCGGCGGCAGCTTTTACCTCCTCGCCGGAGGCCAAAGGGGACAGGGGGAGAAAAAGCTTCCCCTCCCGGACCCCGGCAGGCTCTGCTTCCCGGAACCCCAGGGGGTATTCCGTCCCCAAAAAGGGGAGCCGGGTCCCTTGGGCAAATAGCTGGGGCGGGGCAGGCATGTTTGCCCGGGCCTTTTCAATCCAGCCGGATTTTTTCTCCAAAAGCCGGTCGATTTCCGCTTTTGGGAACCGCAGGGGGGCCTTGACCTCCAACTCCCCGCCGGGCAGGACCCGGATCGTTACAGTTTTCCGCCGGGAACGGGTGAGGGTGTATTCCATAGATTTGCTCCTTTAAAATAATCGGGATATCCATTCAAACATAGGCTCCGCCAGGAAAAAGCCCGCGAAGCAGCTGGCGGCGTTGGCAGTGACGGCGCAGCAGACCTTCCGTTTTCCGCTCTTCCCCAGGGAGCAGCGGGAGTAGGCCACTGCCTCCACAATGGTGACGAAAATTTCCAGGGGAACCATGTAGAGGAAGTAGAAAAAGCCGATGACCGGCGCGCCGACTTTGTCTGCACACCAGAGGATGTAGTACATGAGAAGCTGGGTGGACATGTTTAAAATCAGGAAAAAGACCCAGTGCTTCTTTAAGGAAAAGCCAAAAAGCAGGAACACGATCCCCTCGATAATCAGGGTGGGGATCAGGGTGGTGAAATACTGGAACGGGTAAGCCAGCCACCAGGACCTCTGGGAAACTTCGCCGGTTTGGGCGTCAAACCATACGGTGGAGCGGAACACATGGGTGTCCACCACCTCCGAAACCGTTGTCCCTTCTTGGGATGCTAAAATAATGCGGAAGGAATCCGGCGGCGCGTAACCAAAAACATGGACCATCTCCTCCCCGTCAGGTTCTCCGGTAAGGCTGCCGGAAAGGGGAATGTGGGTTCCACCGGAAAGGGCAGGGTACCAGCCTTCCTCCTCCAAGGAAGCCAATTCTTTTAGCAGCTCCGGGTCCGCCGCCGCCAGTTCTTCCTCGGTGAGGTTCTGATAATCGTCCTGATATGAAACCAGCAGATCCAGGTAGTAAAGCCCCTCCGGCGGGTTTTCCACCCGGACGGTTACCTGGGGCTTGGGGCCCATGTCGGCAAAAACAGGGAAAGCGAAAATAATGGGAAAAATCATCATCACAAGCAGACAGATTATCCGTTTGAACCTCATAAAAATCCCTCCTTTGTCCCAGTATAGCACAGCTTTCCGGGATTTGCAAAGATTTCGCGGAAATTCTTGCGGCGGGGGGAAGAATATGCTATACTATTACCAAATCACGAGAAGTTTGGAAACTGTGCGGAAAGGAAGGAAATGCCCAATGCTTAAAGGAAAAACCGTCCTGCTGGGAGTCTCCGGCGGGATTGCCGCTTATAAAATCGCGAATCTGGCCAGTATGCTGAAAAAGGCCCACGCGGACGTTTACGTCCTCATGACCGAAAACGCCACCCATTTTATTACCCCCATCACCTTTGAAAGCCTTACCGGCAACAAGTGCGTGGTGGACACCTTCGACCGGAATTTCCAGTTCAACATCCAGCACGTTTCCCTGGCCAAAAAGGCGGACGTGGCCCTGATTGCCCCGGCCACCGCCAACGTCATCGCCAAAATGGCCCACGGCCTGGCCGACGATATGCTGACCACTACCGTCCTGGCCTGCCGGTGCCCCAAAATCGTGGCCCCGGCCATGAATACCCGGATGTATGAAAACCCCATCACCCAGGACAACATGAAAATCCTGGAAAAATACGGCTTTACCGTCATCAAGCCGGAAACCGGCTATCTGGCCTGCGGGGATACCGGGGCCGGGAAAATGCCCGACCCGGAGGAGCTTTTTGACTATATTTTGCAGGCGGTGCAGTGCGAAAAGGACCTGCTGGGCAAAAAGGTGCTGGTGACTGCCGGTCCCACCCAGGAGGCATTGGACCCGGTGCGGTATCTGACCAACCATTCCTCCGGGAAAATGGGCTACGCCGTGGCCAAAGCCGCCGCCCGCCGGGGAGCTGATGTGACCTTGGTGGCCGGGCCGACGGACCTTCCGGATCTGCGCTTTGTTAAGATGGTGCATGTCACCAGCGCGGCGGAAATGTTTGAAGCCGTTTCCAATAGGGCGGCGGAGCAGGACATTATCGTCAAGGCCGCCGCTGTGGCGGATTATACCCCCGCGGAGGTTTCCGGGGAGAAGATCAAGAAAAAGGAAGGGGATTTGTCCATCCCCTTAAAGCGCACCGCGGACATCCTTTCCTGGCTTGGGGAGCATAAGAGGGAAGGCCAGTTCCTCTGCGGCTTTTCCATGGAAACGGAGAACGTTTTGGAAAATTCCAGAGGGAAGCTCGCCCGCAAAAACGCCGATATGATCGCCGCCAACAGCCTGCGGACAGACGGGGCGGGCTTTGCCGGGGATACCAACGTCTTAACCTTAATTACGGCGGATTCGGAGGAGGAACTGCCCTTAATGAGCAAGGATGAGGCGGCCCACAAGCTGCTCACTGCCATTTTGCAGAAGATGGAGGGCGGCTATGGGAATTGACATTGAAAGGAGAAAACCTGTCTCCTTTTAGAAAGGGGAATGCGCTATGCTAACACATCAAGGAACCGGTACCCTTAGCACATCAAGACTGCTCTTGCGCCGGTTTACATTGGATGACGCACAGGCCGTATACGACAGCTATACGTCTGATGAAAAGGTTTCCTTGCGCCATAATCTGGACGCCCATCAGTCCGTTGAAGAAACAAGGACGATGCTTGCTGAATGGATTGCGGAATACGGCGATAAAAAATATTATCACTGGGTTATCGAACATGAAAACATGGTCATTGGTGAAATCAACCTTTTCAATATTGCAAATGAGCAGGAACGATGTGAATTGGGTTATACAATCGGGTCAAAATGGTGGAACAATGGGTTTGCAACGGAGGCTGTTGGCGAAATATTGCGCTTCGCCTTTGAGGAGGTTCATTTCAATAAAGTCTGCGCCCGGCATGATGCGGATAATCCTGCTTCAGGCAGGGTGATGCAAAAAAATGGAATGAAACAGGAAGGCCTTTTTCGAGAACATGCTGTGAAAAAAGATGGCGCAAAAATCGATGTCACGTTCTACGGGATTTTAAGAAGCGAATGGACAGCAAAGGCACCGCGTTAGACGCTGTTTCAGTGTTTTTCAGCAGTATTTGGAGGAAATCAATATGGAAATCAAAACAAAGCGGCTGATTCTGCGGCCCATTGTCCCGGAGGATTTTGACGCCCTCATGGAAATCATGAACGGCCGCCGGGTCCGGGAAGTCTGGGGCCACGCTTTCGCCTCGGAGGACGTGACCCAATGGATTGAAAAACGCCGGAAGGGCTACGCGGAAAACGGCATGGACTATCTGCTGGCGGTCAACCGGGAAACCGGCGAACCTGTGGGCCAGGCGGGGCTTTTGAAGGAGGAAATGGACGGGAAGCCCGTCTGGGGCATCGGCTGGATTCTGGGGGAAAAACACCAGGGAAAGGGCTACGCCACCGAAAGCGCCAACGCCCTCATTGAATACGCCTTTACCATTATGGGCCTTCCGGAGATTTGCTGCGACATCCGGCCGGAGAACGAAAAATCCCAGGCGGTGGCGGCCCGGCTCGGCATGGAAAAATGCGGACGGTTTGTTAAAATTTACCGGGGGATGGAGATGCCCCACGATATTTTCCGCTTAAAAAGGGAGAACTGGAAATGATTGTCCACATTTTCGGCGGCGCCGGTTCCGGCACCTCCACCCTGGGCCGGGCCATTGCGGCGGAGTACGGCTGCTTTTTTATGGACACAGACGACTATTTCTGGATGCCCACCGACCCGCCCTTTCAGGAAAAACGTCCCCGGGAGCAGCGGCTGGCGCTGATCCGGGAGGAATTGGCCGCCCATGAAAGGGTTGTCCTCAGCGGTTCCCTGTGCGGATGGGGCGACCCGCTGATCCCCCTTTTTGACCTGGCGGTGCGCATGGAACTGCCACCGGAAATCCGGCTTTCCAGGCTGGAGACAAGGGAGCGTTCCCGGTTTGGGGGCCGCATCCTCCCCGGCGGGGACATGGAACGCCAGCACCGGGAATTTATGGACTGGGCGGCCCGGTACGATACCGCCGGGCCGGAAATCCGCAGCCGTGCGCTCCACGATGAATGGCAGGAAAAGCTCGCCTGCCCGGTGGTAGAACTTGACGGGAGCTTATCTGTGGAGGCGCTGCTTAAGAAGCTGGCAGCTTATTTATGAGGAGGAACACCAATATGAAACCATTTCGTTTTGGCATTATCGGAGCGGGGGCCATTGCCCATAAATTCTGCGAAGCCGTAAGGCTGGCAGGCTTTGAAGCGGCCGCCGTTTCCAGCAAAAGCCCGGAACGGGCCGCCGTCTTTGCCAGGGAAGAAAATATCCCGGCGTCCTTCGGCGATTACGCCGCCATGCTGGACCAGGCGGAGCTGGATGCTGTGTACATCGCCACCACCCACAATTTCCATTATGAAAACATCATGCTGTGCCTTTCCCGGAAAATGCCCGTCCTCTGCGAAAAGCCCATGGCCTGCACCAAAGCGGAGGCGAAAGCTGTCTTTGCCGAGGCAGAAAAACAGGGCGTGTTTGTCATGGAAGCCATGTGGTCCCGGTTCCTGCCCCAGATTCAAAGGGCCAGAGAATGGGTCAAAGAAGGCCGCATCGGGCAGGTGGAGCTGGCCCATTCAGTGGTGGCCTTCCGGGCGGACTATAACCCCCAAAGCCGGCTTTTCAACCCGGAGCTGGCCGGCGGCGCCATGTGGGACGTGGGAGTCTACGCTTTGGAGGTTTTGACCTATCTCTTGGGGGAGAATCCCCGGGAGGTGCAGACCATGGTTTCCCGGGCGGAATCCGGGGCGGATAAGACGGGGGCGGCGCTGATGCGGTTTTCAAACTGCCTGGCCAGCGCCCAGACCAGCGTTATGACCTGCACAAACGAGGGGATCACCTTGGGCGGGACGGAAGGCTATATCTGGCTGCCCCACGCCAATACCGGCAATGAGGCCTTCCTTTACAACCGCCAGAAGGAGCTTACAGAGCATTTTAAAGAGGAGTACCCCAACGGCTTTGTCCGGGAAGTGGAGGAAACGGCGCGCTGCGTCCGGGAGGGGCTGCTCCAAAGCCCCGTCGTCCCCTGGGAGGACACTATCTGGTGCGCCGGGGTGTTTGACCAGGCCCTGGGAAAATAATTTTACCGCGGGAGGAGCTATTTGGTGAAGATTGTGGTGTTGGACGGGTATCTGGTGAATTTTGACCGGATGCCCTGGAAAGTTGCGGAGCGTTTCCCGGATGTGGAGTGGCACGACCACACTCCTGCCGGGCAGATTTTGGAGCGTATCCGAGACGCGGAGGCGGTGTTCGCCAACCGGGCTATGTTAAGCGGGCGGATTTTGGAACAGTGCCCGAAACTGCGGTACATCGGCGTATTCGGGACCGGCTATAATATCGTGGACATGGAGGCGGCCAAACGCCTTGGGATCACCGTCTGCAATGTGCCGGATTATTCCTCCCGGGCAGTGGCTCAGCACACCCTGGCCCTTTTGCTGGCGGTGACCAACCGGGCGGGGGAGTTCGACCGTCTGATGAAGCAGGGCGGCTGGAAATCCGCCGCCGACCCGGCTGTGACGGCAATCCCCATGATGGAGCTGTACGGCAAAACCCTGGGAATCCTGGGGTACGGCAGCATCGGCCGGGAATTTGGGAACATCTGCCGGGCCATGGGCATGAAGGTTTTGGCAAACCGCCGGAACCCGGATTTTTCCGAGGAAAAGGAATCCCTTCGCTTTGTAGACCTGGACACCCTGCGGCGGGAATCGGACGTTTTGTCCATCCACTGCCCCCTAACGGAACAGACCCGGGGGATGGTGGACCGGACCTTCCTGGCGGGGATGAAGCAGGGAGCCATCCTTCTGAATACCGCCAGGGGAGCCGTCCTGGACGAAGGGGCGGTGGCGGAAGCCTTGGACAGCGGCAAGCTTTCCGGCGCGGGCCTGGACGTTTTCGCCAAGGAACCGGCGGGCCTGGAAAACCCTTTGGTACGGCACCCCAAATGCGTAACGACGCCCCATGTTTCCTGGTCGCCTAGGGAAACCAGGGCCAGGCTTTTGGAAGTTGCGGCTGAAAATTTCTTTGCGTTTTTGGAGGGGCGCCCGCAAAATCAGGTGAACCTCTGATAATTCCCCATTTCCCCACTTATGGTGGGGAAATTTTTTGCTGTCTTTTCAAAATATTTTGACATTTGGCGGGAAACCTTGCAAAAAAAAGGAGATTTGCGTATACTGGATAGTAGTAAGAATGGAGGAATGGGCATGGACTTGATTTTTGGGGGGACTTCGGAGGGCCGGGAGCTTTATTCCGCCTGCCGGGAGGCCGGGCTGCCGGTTTGGCTGTCTGTGGCCACGGAATACGGCCGGGAGCTGGCCGAGCAGTCCCCGGAGGATAAATTTATCCATGCCGGACGGATGGACAAGCCCGCCATGGAGCGGTTCTTTCAGGAAAAAGGGATTGCCCGGGTGGTGGACGCCACTCACCCCTTTGCCGTGGAAGTGAGCCGCAATATTAAGGCCGCCTGCGAGGCCTTGGGCATCCCCTATATTCGGTACCGGCGGGAAGGCGGTACTTATAACGGCGGCTGGACCTGCCGGGATACGGCGGAAGCCGCCCGGATTTTAGAGACTGTCCCGGGAAATATCCTCCTTACCACCGGCAGCAAGGAGCTGGCGGCTTTTTCCCATGTCCCGGGGTTTTCGGAACGGTTTTACGCCCGGGTCCTGCCCTCGGAGGAATCTATGCGCCTTTGCCGGGAGGCCGGGCTTCCCGGCTCCCACATTTTGGGGATGCAGGGCCCTTTTTCCGAAGAATGGAACCGGCTGTCCATCCGGGAATGGAACATCCGGGTGCTGGTGACCAAGGATTCCGGAAAACGGGGGGGCTTTGAGGAAAAGCTTTCCGCCGCCCAAAAAGAGGGCATCCGGGCTTTGGTCATCGGGCGGCCCCCGGAGGAGGAAGCCGCTCTGGACTCCCTGGAAAGCGTTTTGCGATACCTTTCGGCACAGCCGGGAACGGAGGAACTTTAGATGATACGCAGAATCCCGCGCATCCTGCTGGGCGCGCCCGGCAGCGGCGGCGGCAAGACCACGGCGGCCTGCGCCCTTTTGTGGGCCATGAAGGAAAAAGGGGTGAAGCTGTCCGCCTTTAAGACCGGCCCCGACTATATCGACCCCATGTTCCACCGGAAAGCATTGGGGGCGCCCTCCTGTAACCTGGATTTGTTCCTGTGCGGGGAGGAAAACGTCCGCCGGCTGTTTGCGGAGGTGAGTAATGGCACGGATTTGGCGGTGATTGAAGGGGTTATGGGCCTTTACGACGGCCGTTCGCCCTTGGATGACAGCTGCTCCGCCAACCATCTTTCCCGGGCGTTGGAAGCCCCTGCTATCCTGGTGCTGGACGTGAAGGGCATGAGCTTTTCTGCGGCGGCCATCCTCCGCGGCTTCTGCACCTTCCGGGAAAACCGCATCCGGGGCGTGATTTTCAACCGCTGTTCCCCGGGAATGTACCCCTTTTACAGCGAAATGGCCAAAGGGGAGGGTCTGACCCCCTGCGGCTACCTGCCGGTACTGCCGGAGGCGGCGCTGGAAAGCCGGCATCTGGGGCTGATTACCGCCGACGAGGTGACGGGCCTGCGGGAAAAGCTCTCCCTTTTGGGCAAAACCGCGGCGGAAACTTTGGATTTGGACGCCATTTTGGAACTGGCAGATTCCGCGCCGGAAATGGACTGGCCGGAGCCTTTCCCGGAGGAAAATCCCGCCGTTCGGCCGGTTATCGCCGTGGCTAAGGACAAGGCCTTCTGCTTTTATTATGAGGAAAACCTGTGCCTGCTCCAAAAGCTGGGAGCGCAGATTGTAGAATTTTCTCCCCTGTCCGATGAACGCATCCCGCCGGAGGCCGACGGCTTGTGGCTGGGGGGCGGATACCCGGAGGAATACGCCAAAGCCCTGAGCCGCAACAAATCCATGCTGGAATCGGTCAAAGGGGCGGTGCTTGGCGGCCTGCCCACCATCGCCGAATGCGGCGGCTTTTTGTACTTATTGGAGGAACTGGCCGGACGGGACGGGGTTTTCTACCCCATGGCCGGGGCCTTGGAAGGCAGGGCGGAGATGACCGGGCGGCTTCAGCATTTTGGCTACTCCCTGCTGGAAGCCCGGAAAGACAGTCTCCTTTGCAAAGCGGGGGAGTCCATCCCCATCCACGAGTTCCATTATTCCAAGTCCACCAACGACGGGGAGGACTTTACAGCCCATAAACGGGGCAAGGAACGGCTGGCGGCCCACGGGACGGACAGCCTGTACGCCGGGTATCCCCACCTGCATTTTTACGGGAACCCGGAATTCGCCCGGAATTTTATCAAACGCTGCGCCAAATGGAGAGAAAAACAGTAGTAAGGGTGCTGCGGAAAAAATTGTACGTTATATTATGGCTTCGCCATGTAGGGAACCCCGCCGCTTGAAAAGCGGAAGATAGGGTCCCTACCCTCCTGATCTCTTTTATTCCAGAGATTTCGCGTTCTGCGGAACGCGACCAAGGACTCTGTCCTTTGGAATCCTGCCAACTTTTGAAAAAGTTGGATCAAAACTTTTGCTCATCTGCACCGTTTTTTCACATTTACTTCAACCACCTCAACGGAAGGAGAACCGGAAATGACACTGCCGGAATTGCTAAAAACCATCAAACCCTTGGATGAAAAGGCGGAGGAGCTTTCCCACAAGCACTGGGATTCCATCGCCAAACCTTTAGACAGCTTAGGCAAGCTGGAAACCGCCGTCCGGCATATTGCCGCCCTGACCGGCAATATAAACGTGGACATTTCCAAACGCTGCGTGCTGATTTTCTGCGCCGACAACGGCGTGGTGGCCCAGGGGGTCACCCAGTGCGATTCCAGCGTCACCGCCACGGTTTCGGAGAATTTCACCAAGGGGAACACCAGCGTCTGCGCCATGGCCCGGGCGGCCCATGCCGATATTGTCCCGGTGGACATCGGCATTGAACGGGAAATGAACGTCCCCGGCCTCATTGACCGGAAAATCCGTCTTGGCACCGCCGATATGACCAAAGGCCCGGCCATGACCCGGGAAGAAGCGGAGAACGCCATTCTTACGGGCATCGACATGGTGCGCCGGCTGAAAGAGCAGGGTTACGGCATCATCGCCACCGGCGAAATGGGCATCGGCAACACCACCACCAGTTCCGCCGTGGTGTCTGTTTTGATGAACAAACCGGTGGAGGACGTCACCGGCCGGGGCGCCGGCTTGGACAAAGCGGGCCTGAACCGGAAGGTGAACGCCATCCGCAAAGCCATTGAGGTGAACCGGCCCGACCCTTCCGACCCCATTGACGTCCTCTGCAAGGTGGGCGGCCTGGACATCGCCGGGATCGCCGGGGCATTCCTAGGCGGGGCCATTTACCGGGCGCCCGTTGTGGTGGACGGCTTTATTTCCGGGGCTGCGGCCCTGATTGCCGCCCGGCTCTGCCCGGCGGCCAAATGCGCCATGTTCGCTTCCCATGTGTCGGCGGAACCCGCCGGCCGGATGCTCTTGGACGAGCTGGGGCTGTCGCCCATGATTACGGCGGATATGTGCCTGGGCGAAGGCACCGGGGCCGTCTGCCTTTTCCCGCTGCTGGACATGGGGCTGGCGGTTTACCGGGAAATGAGCAATTTTGAAGAAGCTAACATCCAGACCTACACCCACTTTGACGATTAGGAGGGCTTTTCCATGTTCGCGCTGATTTTAGGCGGAAGCGCCAGCGGCAAATCCGCCTTTGCGGAGTCTGTGACGGTGAAGCTGGGGCAAAAACGCCTGTACGCCGCCACTATGCAGCCCTTTGATGAAGAGTGCCTGCGCCGCATTGACCGCCACCGGGAAATGCGGAAGGAAAAGGGTTTCGACACCTGGGAGATTTACCGGGGGATGAAGGACGCCGCCATTCCGGAAGGGTATGACGCGGTGCTCCTGGAGTGCCTTTCCAATCTGCTGGCCAACGAAATGTACGGCCCGGAAGGCTGGGAAAAAGGCGATTTGGTGAGCCGGATCCTGGCGGGGATTGACAAACTGCGGGAATCGGCGGAAAACTTGGTCATCGTATCCAACGAGGTTTTCCAGGATGGGGACAACTACCACCCGGAAACCCTGCAATATATGGAATTTTTAGGGGAACTGAACCGCCGTCTGGCTGCAAAAGCGGACGCGGTTGCCGAGGTAATCTGCGGCTGCCCCGTATTCCACAAAGGAGTTTTGTAAATGAAAAAACTGTGGTGCGGTTTGGTAACCGCTTTTTCCATGTATTCGGCTCTGCCCATGCCCCAGGTGGAATGGACGGCGGACAGCATGAAGTACGCCCTCTGCTTTTTCCCGGTTGTGGGGGCGGTCATCGGGGCCTTGTGCGGCCTGTGGGGCTGGCTCTGCATGACCTTTGGCCTGTCGGCCTTCCTGTTTGCGGGGGGGATGGCGCTGATTCCTCTGCTTATCACCGGCGGCATTCACCTGGACGGCTTTGTGGACACCTCCGACGGCCTCCACTCCCACCTGGAACCTGCCAAAAAGCTGGAAATCATGAAGGACCCCCACATTGGGGCCTTCGGTGTCATCCGCAGCGGCATGTACTTAATTGCCATGTTCGCCCTGGCAGGGGCCCTGGCCCAAAGCCCCCGCATGGCCTGGTTTTACGGGGCCGGCTTTCTGATTGCCCGTAGCTTTTCCGCCTTCGCCATCGTCACCTTCCCGGCGGCCAAAAATACCGGCCTGGCCCGGCTTTTTGCCGACGCGGCCCAGAAAAAGACCGTCCGGGTGTTCAGCGTGCTCTTCGCCCTCCTTGGCTTTGGCTGCATGATAGCCATGAACCTTTGGGTGGGCCTTGGGACCATGGCGGCGGCTCTGATCTTTTACTTTTGGTTTTACAAGATGTCCCGCCGGGAATTCGGCGGCATTACCGGCGACCTGGCCGGGTATATGACCTGCCTTATGGAAATGCTTTTTCTTGCGGCGGCAGTTTTGGGAGGGATTCTGGCATGAAACTGATTACCGGCGGCATTTTTGCCGGAAAATACGAGCGCCTGCTGGCCTTGGGGTTCCAGCCGGAGGAGATTGCCAACGGGGAAACGGTACCCTTTGCGGAAGCCTTTCAAAAGCCCGCCCTTACCCGGCTGAATTTTCTCATCCGGCGGCTTTTGGAAGCGGGAATCGACCCCAAAGCCTTTGTTTTGGAACAGGTGAAACAGCGCCCGTCCATCACCATCGCCTGCGATGAGGTGGGCGGCGGCGTGGTGCCCATTGAAAAAGGCGACCGGGAATACCGGGAGGCTGTGGGCCGCATCTGCTGCGAACTGGCGGCCATGGCGGAGGAAGTGGAACGGGTTTACTGCGGCATCCCCACCATTCTCAAATCGGAGGGGAAAGCATGAGCATCCAGGTGACCTTTATCCGCCACGGCAAAACCTCCGGGAATCTGCGGGGAGCTTATGTCGGCAGGACCGACGAGTCTCTCTGCCCGGAGGGGATTGCCGTTCTGCGGGAGAACCAGCAGGCGGGATTTTATCCGGCCGAGCCGGGGATTTTGCTGGCAAGCCCCATGAAGCGGTGCATGGAAACGGCGGAGCTGTTGTTCCCTAGCGGGGAAATCCGGACGGTTTCGGATTTCCGGGAAACGGATTTCGGGGAATTTGAGGGGAAATCCTACGAGGATTTAAACGGCAACCCCGACTACCAGAGATGGATTGATTCCGGCGGGAGCATCGCTTTTCCTGGAGGAGAATCGCCGGAGGATTTTAAGAAACGGTGCGCGGCGGCCTTTTTGGAAACCATGAAGGAGATCCCGGAGGACGCTTTCGTTGCCATTGTCTGCCACGGCGGCGCCATTATGGCCATTTTGGACGCCTTCTCCCATCCCCACGGGGATTTCTATAACTGGCAGGCCAAAAACGGCGGCGGCTTCCGCTGCCGGTATGACCCGGAAACCGGGCGTTTGGAACATATCACCCCCCTGGGGGACAGGAGGAACTAGAAGCATGGAAATTCTGTTGATGGCAGTCCTGGGCTTTGGGCTGGACCTGATTTTGGGCGACCCCCACTGGCTTTACCACCCGGTCCGGCTCATTGGGCTGGGCATTTCCGGGGGCGAAAAGCTCCTGCGGAAAATTTTCCCCAAAACGCCCAAGGGGGAGCTGGCGGCGGGGGCGGTGCTGGCCGTGTGTATCCCTCTCTTAAGCTTCGCCGTGCCTTTTCTGCTCCTGTGGCTGGCTGGGCTTGTCCATCCCTGGCTGCGGATTGCCTTGGGGGCCATTTTCTGCTATCAGATTTTGGCCACTAAATCCCTTCGGGACGAGAGTATGCGGGTCAGCAAAGAGCTGGACAAAGGCGACTTGCAGGGGGCCCGGAAGTACCTTTCCTGGATCGTGGGCCGGGACACGGAGCGGCTGGAGGAACCCGGCATCGTCAAAGCTGCGGTGGAAACCGTGGCGGAAAACGCCTCCGACGGGGTCATTGCGCCGCTGTTTTACATGATGATCGGCGGCCCGGCATTGGGATTCCTGTATAAAGGAGTCAACACCCTGGACTCCATGGTGGGGTATAAAAACGACAAGTACCTGTATTTCGGCCGTGTTTCCGCCAAAGTGGACGACGTGTTTAACTTTATCCCGGCAATTTTGTCGGCATGGCTCATGATTGCCGCCAGCGCCATTTTGCCGGGCTTTGACGCCAAAAATGCCGCCCGCATCTACAAGCGGGATCATAAAAACCATGCAAGCCCCAACTCCGCCCGGACGGAATCCGTCTGCGCCGGGGCCTTGCGGGTGCAGCTGGCCGGGGACGCCTATTATTTCGGAAAGCTGGTGAAAAAGCCCACCATCGGCGACGACCTCCGCCCTATTGAACGGGCCGACGTCCGCCGGGCAAACCGGCTCATGTACATGACCGCCGTGCTGGCACTGGTGGTATTCGGGGCAGTCCGTCTGGGGGTGTGGCTCCTTGTATTCTGAGAAAGATTTGATCCACGGCGGGGACATTTACACCCATCGGGACTTAAAGCCCGGCCAGAAGCTCCTGGACTTTTCCGCCAATCTAAATCCCCTGGGGATGCCGGAATCGGTGAAACAGGCGGCCATTTCCGCCATTTCCGCAAGCGGGGCCTACCCGGACCCCCTCTGCCGGGAACTGCGGGAGGCCATTTCCCAAAATGAAGGGGTTCCGGCGGGGCAAATCGTCTGCGGCAACGGCGCCGCCGACCTGCTGTACCGGCTAGTCTGGGCTGTAAAACCGGAAAACGGGCTGGTTTTGGCCCCCACCTTCGCCGAATATGAGCTGGCTTTGCAGAATGCCGGGGCGGAAACGGAAATTCTCCCCTTGTCCCCGGAAAAGGGATTTGCGCCGGACGAGTCGGTTTTGGACGCGGTGAAACCCGGCGTTTCCTTAGTATTTTTCTGCAACCCCAACAACCCCACCGGCCTTACCGCCGGCCGGGAGTACCTTTGCCGTTTGGCGGAAAAATGCCGGGAAGCGGAGGCGCTGCTGGTGATAGACGAGTGCTTCCTCTCCTTTGTAGAAAACGGGGCGGAAAAATCCATGGTCCCGGCGCTTTCCCGGTTTGAGAACCTTCTCATTTTAAAGGCCTTTACCAAGCTTTACGCCATGGCTGGGCTGCGGCTGGGATACCTGCTGTGCGGCTCGGAGAAGCTGGCAGGGGGAATTGCCGCCAGCGGCCAGGCCTGGAGCGTATCCACCCCGGCTCAGGCCGCCGGTGTTGCCGCCCTTTCCGAAAAGGATTATGCTTCGAAAACCAGAGGATATGTCCGGGAAAACCGGGCGTTCCTCCAAAAGGAACTGGAAGAAGCCGGGGCGCAGGTATTCCCCTCGGAGGCCAATTACCTCTTTTTCCGGTGGCAGGACGGGAATTTGCCGGAAGAACTTTTAAAGCACGGAATCCTCATCCGTTCCTGTAAAAATTACCACAGCCTGGATGAAACCTATTACCGCATCGCCGTCCGGACGGCGGAAGAAAACAGGGCGTTCGCCGCGGCTCTGCGGCAGATTGCCGGACAGAAAGGATGATTTTCATGGCAAAAGCGATTATGGTGCAGGGCACCACCTCCAACGCCGGTAAAAGCTTCGTTGTGGCCGGTTTGTGCCGCATTTTCAAGCAGGACGGCTACCGGGTGGTCCCCTTTAAATCCCAGAACATGGCCCTTAACTCCTTTATTACCCGGGACGGCCTGGAAATGGGCCGGGCACAGGTGATGCAGGCCGAGGCCGCCGGTGTGGAGCCGGACGTGCGGATGAACCCCATCCTCTTAAAGCCCACCAGCGACATGGGCTCCCAGGTCATTGTCAACGGGGAAGTCCGGGGCAACCTTTCCGCCCGGGATTATTATAAGCAGAAAACAGCCCTGATCCCCGACATTATGAAAGCCTATGACAGCCTGGCCGCGGAAAACGACATTATCGTCATTGAAGGGGCGGGCAGCCCGGCGGAAATCAACTTAAAACAGCAGGACATCGTCAATATGGGCATGGCGAAAATGGCCAAAGCCCCGGTTCTGCTGGTTGGGGACATCGACCGGGGCGGCGTGTTTGCGGCCTTGGCCGGTACCATGATGCTCTTGGAGGACGATGAAAAGGCCATGGTCAAGGGCACCGTCATCAACAAGTTCCGGGGGGATGTTTCCATTCTGGAGCCGGGCCTGCGGATGCTGGAGGACCTGGTCCATGTGCCCACCGTCGGCGTGGTTCCCTACCTTTACCTGGATTTGGACGACGAGGACAGCTTGACCGACCGCTTCACCCGGAAAAACCAGAAAGCCGCGGTGGACATCGCAGTGATCCGCCTGCCCCGGATCTCCAACTTTACCGATTTTAACCCCTTGGAATATTTGGACGGGGTATCCCTGCGGTATGTGGGCTCCGTAAGCGATTTGGGGGACCCGGACCTGATTATCCTGCCCGGCACCAAAAACACCATGGGCGACCTGGAATTCCTGCGCCAGTCCGGCCTGGAAGCCCGGATTTTGCAGCACGCCGCCAAGGGCAAGCCGGTAATCGGCATCTGCGGCGGATACCAGATGCTGGGCCTGTCCCTGTCCGATCCTCACGGCGTGGAGCATGGCGGCCAGATGGCGGGGCTGGGGCTTCTGCCCTTCTCCACTGTATTTGCGGAAAACAAGACCCGCACCCGGGTCACCGGCCAGGTACCGGAAGTGGGCGGCATTTTCGCCGGGATTTCCGGCCTGACCTACGAGGGCTATGAGATCCACATGGGCGTCACCGATGCGGAGGGCATGGTGGTGAACCATGGGAACGTTTACGGAACCTACCTCCACGGCTTCTTTGACCGGGAGGAGATCACCAAAGCCGTGGCTGAGGCCCTCTTTGCCGCTAAAGGGCTGGACGCCAGCCAGATCAAAGCCTTTGACATTGCCGCCTATAAAGAGGAGCAGTACGACAAGCTGGCCGACGCATTGCGTCAGTCTTTGGATATGGAGAAAATTTACAAGATTCTGGACGAAGGGGTGACGGTATGAAGCTGAACAAAGGCCTGGTTCATTACTATTACGGCAACGGCAAAGGGAAAACCACGGCGGCCATGGGATTGGCGCTGCGGGCCCTGGGCAGCGGCCTGCGGGTACTGGTGGTTCAGTTTCTGAAAAACGGCACATCCGGGGAAATCGGGATGCTGCGGCAGATGGGGGCCAGCATTTTGGCGGTGGAGGGCCTTACAGGCTTTTCCTTCTCCATGACGCCGGAGGAAAAGGCGGCCTGCGCTGCGGAACAGAACCTGAATTTGGAAACGGCCGCGGCCGCGGCGGCCGAGGGCAGCTGCGACCTGCTGATCTTAGATGAAATCGGGTCGGCTTTAGCGCTTGACCTGGTGAATCGGGAGCGGCTTTTTGCTCTTCTTCAAAACCGCGCGCCCAGCGTAGAAGTGGCCATGACCGGGCATAAACTGGATCCGGAGCTGCATGACGCCGCCGATTATGTGACGCGGATGGAAAAGCAGAAACATCCCTACGACCAGGGGATTATGGCCCGGAAGGGCATTGAGTTTTAGGAGGGTATTATGGAACTGCAAAAAGTGCGCCCAGCAGACATTGAAAAGCGCAGCTTTGAGATTATCACGGAAATTTTAGGGGAAAACCAACCGGACCCGGCGGTGGAGCATATTGTCAAACGGGTCATCCACACTACGGCGGATTTTGAGTATGCGGAAAACCTGTTTATTTCCCCTGATGCGGAAAAATCTTTCGCCGAGGCGATACAAAACGGCGGGGTGATTATTACCGACACCAAAATGGCCCTTTCCGGCATCAGCAAGCCGGCGTTGGCTAAATTCGGGGCGGAGGTACAGTGCTTTATTTCCGACCCGGATGTAGCGGCGGAGGCCAAAGAACGGGAAATCACCCGGGCGGCGGTCTGCATGGAGAAGGCGGCGAAACTGAACCGGCCGCTGATCTTTGCCCTGGGCAATGCGCCGACGGCGTTGGTGCGGGTCTGCGAACTGGTCAAAGAGGGGACGCTGAAGCCTGCGCTGGTGATTGGCGTACCGGTAGGGTTTGTAAACGTCATTGAATCCAAGGAAATGCTCATGGAAACGGATGTGCCCAAAATTGTGGCGCGGGGCCGGAAGGGCGGCAGCAATGTGGCGGCGGCCATCTGCAACGCCATGCTTTACCACATGGGCGGCCGGCGGGGAGGCCCCGCGGCCAATTCGCCGCGGCCGTAGCAATCCTATCCGCCCGCTGGACGGCTCGACTTCGCAAGCAAGCTTGCGGAAGCTCGCCGGAAAGGCTGGATTTACTTTCTATCGTAATAAGGACGGTGGGGAATCCCCGCGGCCAATTCGACGCGGCCGCAGTAACCTTATCCGCCCGCTGGACGGCGAAGATTTTCGCCGCGAAATGAATTCGCCGTAGGGGTAGGTTTTATTTTCTATCGTTTTTAGGGGACATATTGTAGGGGCGGGCATTGCCCGCCCGCAATTCCACAAAAACACCGTGATTCATCGCCGGGCGGCGGTCATCAAATTGATGACATGGTCGCCTGCTAGCCAGATGCAATTATTTTAAATGGACAACGGACCGAATTGCTTTCGGTCCGTTTTCGCTATTTGCCGTTTATGGAAATAAGCGGCGCGCTATGTGAAATATCCAACCGTTTGTGGAAAACAAAAGACGTTCAATACAAAAAAATTTAAAATGTTGCACAAAATTATGTTAATTCATTGACATAAACAAAAAAAGGGACTACAATAATAATATATATCTTGCACGATGGACCGACCGTCGGAAAAGACACCGAAAGGAGCTTCGGCATGAGGGACGACAAAAGGCCGGACACCATTTTGATTGCGGATGACACAGAGGTGAATCGTTCCGTTTTGCGGGATCTGTTCCATCAGGAATATGAGGTTGCCGAAGCGGAAAATGGGCGGGAGGCCATCCGCATAATTGCGGAAAAGCAGGGCAGGTTGGCGGCGGTGCTGCTGGATTTTATAATGCCGGAAGTAGATGGAAAGAATGTCCTGCGCTCTATCCGCCGGAAAAATTTGATTGATATTCCGGTGTTTTTGATTATCGCCGGTTCCATAGAGGAATCCGCCTTTGAAGGGTATGAGGAGATTGTGGCGGATACGATCCAAAAGCCCATTGTAGAGCCGGGGATTGTGCGGAAACGGGTAAATAACGGGATTGAATTATATCAGCTCCGCCGGGAGATCCGGAATGCGGCGGAAGAACAAACCGGCTGTCTCATAGCTGCGGAGAAAAGGATGCAAAATACAGAGGAGGGCTTGTGTCAGCGGAACTTTTCTGACCGGACTTTCCGGCTTTTAGAGCAGGAACGCCAGCGGTACAGCATTCTTTCTAAAATGTCAGGAGAAATCCTGTTTTCTTATGACGCCGCCAGCGACACTTTGGAGTTTACGGAAAAATACCAGGAAGTGTTCGGGGTGGAAACCAAAATCCGCAGCGCGTCCAGTTATCTGGAGAGCTGCGGGCATCTCTCCCCGGAGGACTGCCGGGAACTTTTCAGGGGGATCCGCCAACTGACGCCAGACTCCCCAACTTTACAGATGGATCTTCGGCTGAGGAAAAGCGATGGAAAATTGGTCTGGTTTGAGGCCTTTCTCCAGGCACAGTGGGATTTCCGGCATGGGAACCAGTTTTCCGGCTGTTTTGGGAAGCTTACCAGTATCCATCAGCGGAAACAGGAATCCCTCCACTGGAAAGAGCAGGCCATGCATGATTATCTGACCCGTCTCTGCAACCGCCAGGGGTTTGAAACGGCAGTAAATATGGCGCTGGAAGCCCCTCAGGCCGCGTTCAGCATTATGATCTTAGATGTAGATAACCTAAAAAAAGTAAACGATACCAAGGGCCATCTTGCAGGGGATGAACTGCTGAAATCTGTGGGGGATACCGTCAAATCCCTGCTCCGTTCTACGGATGTGGTCGCCCGTATTGGCGGCGATGAATTTGCGGTTTTGCTGCACGGGTTGGAAAACCGGGAAGTATTAAGGAAAAAAGCGGAGAATATCTGCCGCGCTTTCCGGGAAAAACTGGATTCCCAGCACCATTGCGGCATTTCTGCCAGTATTGGCATTTCCACTTATCCTAGGGACGGGCAAAGCTATGAGGAATTGCTGCGGAAAGCGGACATGGCTTTATATGAGGTGAAAGAACATGGAAAAGACGGCTTTGCGTTTTATACAGTCCGGATGGAGCAATCGCCTTACCTGACTGCTTTGTCTGACATTGACCCCTGATACGGCAGCCGGCCCGGCTGATTGTGTATATGTGAATCCCAACGATAAAGGAGTGAGATCGGTATGGGAAAAAGACAGCGCGTATTAATTGATATTGAAAAGCAGGCGGGTTCCCTGATTCAGGAAATCCCCGCCAAAGGCGTCCGGATTGAGACTGTGATGGCGGGAAAGACGGTGATGAATACGCCCCTCCTGGAACGGAACACTCCGATCTATCAGATGCTGGATCACAGTTTTGACATCTCTTTTTGCACAGACAGCGTAATTGGGGATTTCCTGTTTTACCCCATTCCGGAGTTTGCCATATTCGCCGTGGACAGCGAAGGGGGATGTATGGGGACAATCGGCGGCTGCGGCGGATTGGAGGACGACCGTTATGCTGTCGGGTATGTTTCCGGGGCCAAGGGGTACAAGGTAGCCGGGAGCATTAAGGATTTTCTGGAAATGGCCATTTATTATCCCTGCTGGCGGGAGGTGGCCCGCTGCATCCGGCAGAACCTTCCGTACAGCATTACCAATTTGCTGGAGGCGTATGAGGAATCCCATCCCCAGACAGAACAGGACCGCAAACAGCTTTCCAAACAGCTGTCTTTAAGCCACAATCCCCGTTCCATGGATCTTTTGGCAGTCTGTTTGAAAAAACAGGATGATTTTCTGGTGTACGCTTCCAGGCAGGAGGCGGAAGACACCAACTTATTCCGAAGCTGACAGCATGTAGCCAGCGCATTGTGCCGCAGGGAAAACCTGCGGCTTTTTTATTTTACATAAGCGGCGAATTTTATGAAAATGGAAAAATACACTTTTAAAAACTGGGCGAGTATGCTATAATATAGAAAACTTATTTTGGGAAGGAAGTTGCCTATGAAAAAGTATGCAATCGGCGTGGACTACGGTACCCTTTCCGGACGCGCCTTGCTGGTGGAAATCCCCAGTGGAAAGGAATTGGCGGCTGCTGTTTTTGAATATCCCCACGGGGTAATGGACCGGGCGCTGCCGGACGGCGTCCCCTTGAAACCGGACTGGGCGCTGCAGCATCCCCAGGATTACCTGGATGTGCTGGCTCACACAATCCCTGCCGTGCTGAAGGATGGCGGCGTTTCCCCGGAGGACGTCATGGGGATCGGCATCGATTTTACGGCCTGTACAGTCCTTCCCGTTTTAAAGAATGGAACCCCTTTGTGCTTCCTGCCGGAATACCAGAACCGCCCTCACGCCTATGTCAAGCTGTGGAAGCACCACGCGGCCCAGGACAAGGCCAATGAATTAAACCGCATTGCGGAAGAACGGGGGGAAAAGTGGCTGGCCAATTACGGCGGGAAAATCTCCTCGGAATGGGCGGTGCCGAAAATCTGGCAGATTTTGGATGAGGACCCGGAAATCTATGAAAAAATGGACCGGTTCATTGAGGCCGCCGACTGGATCGTCTGGCAGCTCTGCGGCAAAGAAACCCGGAACTCCTGCACTGCCGGGTATAAGGAGCTTTGGAACAAAAAAGCCGGGTTCCCGTCCCGGGAGTTTTTTGCCGCTTTGGACCCAAGGCTGGCGGATTTGGCGGACACCAAATTTTCCCGGGACATTACGCCCCTGGGTTCCCGGGCGGGATACCTTACTGAAGAAGCCGCAAAACTCACCGGGTTAAGCTGCAAAACGGCGGTAGCTGTGGGCAATGTGGACGCCCATGTGTGCCTTCCTGCGGTGGGGATCGACGGCCCCGGCAAGCTGCTGGCCATTATGGGGACTTCCACCTGCCACATCCTCATGGGAACGGAGGAAATCCAGGTCCCCGGCATCTGCGGCGTGGTGGAGGACGGGGTTATGCCCGGCTATTTCGGCTATGAAGCGGGCCAGTCCTGCGTCGGGGACCATTTCGCCTGGTTTATTAAAAATTGCCTGCCGGCGGATTATTATGAGCGGGCCAAGGCGGAGGGCAAAAATATCCACAAATTCCTCCGGGAAAAGGCACAGGCCCAAAAGCCGGGCCAAAGCGGGCTGCTGGCTTTGGACTGGTGGAACGGCAACCGGTCGGTTTTAGTGGACGTGGACCTGACGGGCATGATTCTGGGCATGACTTTGCAAACCAAGCCGGAGGAGATTTACCGGGCGCTGATTGAGGCCACTGCTTACGGCACCCGGATGATTGTGGAGAATTACCGGCGGGGCGGCGTTCCGGTGGAGGAGTTTGTGGCTTCCGGCGGCATTGCCTTAAAGGACCCCATGATGATGCAGATTTACGCCGACGTGCTGAATATGCCCATCCGGGTCACCTCCGCTTCCCAGGGGCCTGCATTAGGTTCTGCCCTCTTTGGCGCGGTAGCGGCCGGGAAAGAGGCCGGCGGATTCGACAGTATTTTCGAGGCGGCCCGGGCTATGGATACCTCCCAGGATATCCTCTACCGGCCCATGCCGGAGAATGCGGCGGTTTACGATAAGCTCTACGCGGAATATGAAAAGCTCCACGACTATTTCGGCCGTGGGGAAAACGACGTGATGAAACGGCTGAAAGCCATCCGGAACGCCAACTGTTAAGGAGGGAAAACCATGCTGGAACAATTGCGGGAAGATGTTTGGAAAGCAAACTTAAAGCTGCCTCAATACGGCTTAGTGACCTTTACCTGGGGGAATGTGTCCGGGATTGACCGGGAAAAGGGCCTGGTTGTCATCAAGCCCTCCGGCGTGGAATATGAGGCTTTGACCCCGGAGGACATGGTGGTTGTAGATTTGGAGGGGAGAAAGGTGGA
The DNA here is from genome assembly GCA_018716725.1 of Candidatus Merdivicinus excrementipullorum. GTDB lineage: Bacteria > Bacillota > Clostridia > Oscillospirales > Ruminococcaceae > Merdivicinus > Merdivicinus excrementipullorum. The sequence goes on from DVJP01000026.1 coordinate 26,285, forward strand.
GGGGAAATGGAATCCCTCCTCCGATACTCCAACCCACCTGGCGCTGTACCGGAACTTTCCGGGGATTGGGGGCGTTGTCCACACCCATTCCCGCTGGGCAACCGCCTGGGCCCAGGCGGGCCGGGATATCCCGGCCTACGGAACCACCCACGCCGATTATTTTTACGGCCCCGTTCCCTGCACCAGGAAGATGAAATCCAAGGAAATCGAAGGGCAGTATGAGGCGGAAACCGGCAACGTCATCGTGGAGGAATTTTCCGGCAAGGACCCGGCCAGCATCCCGGCTGTGCTGGTCCACTCCCACGGCCCCTTTACCTGGGGCAAAGACTGCTTTGAAGCGGTGTATCACGCCGCCGTGCTGGAAGAAACCGCCCAAATGGCGGCTATGAGCGAATGGCTGGCCCCCGGCGGATTGGGGACCCTGGACCCCATCCAGCAGAAGCTGCTGGATAAGCACTATCTGCGTAAGCACGGCAAGAACGCCTATTACGGGCAGAAATAAACTGAGGGGACTTTTATGAAAATCAAAAATAACAGCAAACTGGTTTTTATCGGAGATTCTATAACGGATTTTGAACGCGCCAGGCCCTGCGGGGAAGGAATTGCCCATTTCGGAAGCATGGGAAAAAGCTATGCAGGCATTGTGGACGGATTGATCAAGGCCGCGTATCCGGATGCCCACATTCGGGTGATCAACATGGGTACCAGTGGAAATACTACCCGGGATTTATTGGCCCGCTGGCAAACAGACGTACTGGATTTAAAGCCGGACTGGCTGAGTATCCTCATCGGCATCAATGACGTTTGGCGGCATTTTGATACGCCGCTGATGACGGAACAGCATATCGGCCTGGAGGAGTATCGCCAGAACCTGGTGGATATGATTGAACAGACCCTGCCTATTTTAAAGGGCGGGCTGATTTTGATAACGCCGTATTTTATGGAGCCGTATAAGGCCGATCCCATGCGGGTGATGATGGATGAGTACGGCCAGGTGGTGAAGGAGCTTGCCAAGCAGTACGGCGCAGTTCTGGTAGATTTACAGGCGGCTTTTGACCGGTATTTTGTCCATAACCATCCCATGTCAGTAAATTGGGATTACATCCATCCTGATGTGACGGGCCATGTGATTATTGCCCGGGAGATCTTGAAACAGTTAGATTATCAATGGTGATTGGGTGTGCGGACTGCTCCGTATGGGATTTTGCCAGCTAAAAAAGCAGGGGCTTTAGCCCCTGCTCAGCTTGTCGAAAAAGAGAGTATGGTCTGGCAAATTGCACAAAGAGGTGTTGTTTGCTAACGCAAATGAGCTGTGGATAAAAGCTTGGAAAATTCTAACCCGTCATTTTGCAAGCAAAATGACGGCGCGGGGTCATCCGCGGCGGGTCTGCACGTCATGAATTGATACATCAATTCATGACTCCGCTTTTTTCTTTTTGTTCGCGCCCG
>DVJP01000027.1 GCA_018716725.1 Candidatus Merdivicinus excrementipullorum
TCAAATATCTTGGCTTCTCTTTTCACGGCACTCCGGAATGCCTGGAAATGCTGCTGGAAAAGCGCCCTTGGGACTTTGTTCAGATTCAGCTCAATTACTATGACTGGTATCAGGGAACAGCCAAGCGTCAATATGAAATTCTTCATAAGCGCAGTATCCCCATTATGGTTATGGAACCACTTCACGGCGGGATGTTGGCAAACCTTCCGGCGTCTTGTCAGGAACTTCTGCCGGAAGGGGCTTCCCCGGCAGACTTAGCCCTTCGGTTTGCGATGGATCTTCCCGGAGTAGCAGTTGTCCTCAGCGGTATGTCAGACCTTAAACAGGTCCAGCAGAATATCGCCACAGCAGACGGGGGCAGGCGGCTGACCCCAGGGGAATGCTCTGCGCTGGAGCAGGTTAGTGAAGTCCTTCGCCGGAAAATTGCAGTGCCCTGTACCGGATGCCGGTATTGCTGCGATAATTGCCCTCAGGGGTTGGATATTCCGGGGCTTCTATCCGCTTACAACGATTATCGGGATGAGGCGGCGGCCCTGGGTGACAATGTGATGGCTTCCTGGAGGCTTACCCGGCTGAAAGCGCTTCCGGAAAACAAGCAGCCGGGGGCCTGCATCGGTTGTGGAAGCTGTACGGCACATTGTCCGCAGGCATTGGATATACCGGCATATATAGGGGAAATGAAAGAGATTCTTCAATAACAAATTGCGCGGGGGCTAAAAAAGCATCTGCTGAGCGGTCAAAAAGGCGCCGCTTTTCTGGTGTGTGGCAAAGTTGTCCGTCTGTTTTTCTAAAAATCAGGCGATAGAATGGAGACAAGGAAGACTTGCATAAAGGAAAGAACTGCGAACGCAGCCAATGCTTTCGCAGTTCTTTTGCTATAGAAGTTTTTTACGCTACTCCGTTCCATTACCCAACCGATGTGGTGGCATTGGCCGATATAAAAGGGCAGTGGTGAAGAATAACGGAACCTTTTAAAATAGATATTATTTCAGCGGCGTTTTGCGGATGAACAAAACGCCCAGAGTGTTTCTGCCGCAGTGGGAAGAAATCGTACACCCGGCACGGGTCAGCAGCACCTCTTTGAAAGGCGCCAGTTTCTTGACCTGTTCCATGCATTGCTGGAAGACGGCGTCGTCGCAGCCCGCATGGGTAACGAATACGCGGTCCAATTCAATGTCCGAGAGATTGCCCAACTGGTCGGCGATGTATTTTTCAAGGGTTGCGGAAAATTTACCCCGGTACTTTTTGCCTACGGACATTTTGCCGTTCCGGACAACGATGCAGGGCTTTAACTGCAAAAGGTTTGCACCGAAGGCTTCCAGCGCAGAGCAGCGGCCGCCTTTGTATAGAAACTCCAGCTTGTCGATGACAAAGGAAGCGTCCACGCGGCCAGCAAGCTCCGTGCAGGCATTGGCGATTTCTTCCGCGGATTTCCCCTGGGCCGCCATTTCACAGGCGGAAACCACCAGCAAGCCGCCGCCGGTGGAAAGGTTCCTGGTGTCGACAACATAAATATCCTCAAAATCTTCCGCGGCGATTTTGGCGTTTGCATAGGTAGAGGACATCTCGGAACTGATGGTAAAGAAAACCAGGGCGTTTCCGCCGGCAGTATGTTCCTTGAAGAAAGCCTGGAAATCCGCAATATTCGGCGCAGATGTCTTAGGCAGTTCGCCGGTCTTTTCGTAATGCGCATAAATATCGTCCGGGTAAATGTCAACGCCGTCGGAATATACTTTGCCTCCCAGATTGACTTTTAAAGGCAGGATTTTAACATCGTACCGTTTTATTAACTCCGGCCCCAGGTCCGTCGTGCTGTCGCTTGCAATGATTACTTTTTTACTCATGATGACAACCCCTAACTTTTATAATATTGTCGATTTCAGGTAAGAGCTTCATGGCAAATCCAGCCGGTTTCTCCGTACAGATTATTTTGGGTTTATTTCTGCCATCCGCATTCCTCCAAACAAGTTTTCCGGTCATTTATTATATATTATAGCCTGGTTTTCAATATTTTTCAATCCAGAAAAGCGAATTTTGCGGAAAATATCTAAAAATAAATGGCGGCGGACTCCTTGCTGGACCGGAATATTTTCCATGGTTTTCAAAATAATATGGTTAACCATAATTTTGAAGGAGGAAGGAGCATGGGTTCACGATGGGAGCAGGAACCGCCTGTTTTGCCCGGCTTTGAAGAACTGAAGGGGGACATGAAAACAGACGTCCTGATTATCGGCGGGGGAATGGCCGGGATTTTATGCGCTTACATGCTTCAGCAGGCGGGGATCCCGTACGTGCTTGCGGAGGCGCGGACCATGTGCAGCGGCGTTACCAAAAATACAACGGCAAAAATTACCTCCCAGCATGGCTTGATCTACCACCAGCTGATTCGCAGATTCGGCCTGGAAAAAGCCCGGCAGTATTGGGAGGCCAATGAAGCGGCCCTTCTTAAATACCGGCAACTTTGCAGGGAGATCGACTGCGATTTTGAGGAAAAGACCTCTTACGTTTATTCCTTAAACGACCGGCTGAAAATAGAAAAAGAGCTTTTGGCCCTGGAAAAGCTGGGGGGCCGCGGGGAATTTGCCCAGCAGCTCCCCCTGCCTTTCCCGGTGGCAGGCGCGGTAAAATATCCGAACCAGGCCCAGTTCCACCCGTTAAAATTCATTTCCGCCCTTTCTAAGGGATTGCACGTCTACGAGCATACAGCCGTGCGGCAGCTGGCGGGAACCACAGCCTTTACCGATCACGGCAAAATTACTGCCAAGAAAATCATTGTAGCTACCCATTTCCCGTTTTTAAACACACACGGCAGCTATTTTCTCAAAATGTATCAGCACCGCTCTTATGTGCTCGCCCTGGAACATGCCCAGGATGTGGACGGCATGTATGTGGACGAGGCCCAGAAGGGGATGTCTTTCCGCAATTATAAAGACCTGCTGTTCATTGGCGGAGGGGACCACCGCACCGGGAAAAGGGGAGGGAACTGGAAGGAGCTGCGGGAGTTTGCCCAGCGGTATTACCCCAATGCGGCGGAAAAATACTATTGGGCGGCTCAGGACTGCATGACCTTGGACGGCGTGCCGTATATTGGAATGTATTCCGCCAATACGCCGGATTTATATGTTGCCACGGGTTTCAATAAGTGGGGCATGACTTCCGCCATGGTTTCGGCAATGATTTTGTGCGATTTGATCCAGGGGAAACCGAACCCCTATCAGGACCTGTTTTCCCCGTCAAGGACCATGCTCCGTCCCCAGCTGGCTGTCAACGCCTTTGAAGCCGTCGTCAACCTGCTGACCCCCAGCGCCAAACGCTGCCCCCATATGGGCTGCGCGCTGAAATGGAACCCCTGGGAACACACCTGGGACTGCCCCTGCCATGGCTCGCGGTTTACGGAGGACGGCAGGCTTATCGACAACCCGGCCACAGGCGATTTAAAGAAATGAGGTGGTAACTTGAGCAATCATCTGAAAAACCAGACAAGCCCGTATCTTTTGCAGCATGCGGAAAATCCCGTGGACTGGTACCCCTGGTGTCCGGAGGCCTTTGAAAAAGCCAAAGCGGAGGACAAGCCGGTTTTCTTAAGCATCGGTTACAGCACCTGCCACTGGTGCCATGTTATGGCTCATGAGAGCTTTGAGGATCCGGAAATTGCCGGGATCTTGAACCAATACTTTGTGTCCGTCAAGGTGGACAAGGAGGAACGCCCGGATATTGACAGCATCTATATGCGGGTCTGCGAAGCCTTTACCGGAAGCGGCGGCTGGCCCGCCAGCATTTTCATGACCGCCGGACAGAAACCCTTTTTTGCCGGGACTTATTTCCCAAAAACCGCCCGGTACGGTTTAACCGGGCTGAAAGAAATTTTGTTGGCCATCCGCGAAAAATGGGAAAACGACCGCAAATCGCTGCTCCGTCCGGCGGACCAGGTCATTTCCATGCTGAACCGCGTGGAGCCGTCCTCCGCCCCGCCGGAGGACGCCCTGTTAGAAAACGCGATGGAACTGTACCGCCGCAGTTTCGATGAAGCCTTCGGCGGTTTTGGAAACGCCCCCAAATTCCCAGCCCCCCATAACCTTCTGTTTTTGATGCAGCAATACGTCAAGCGTGGCCATGGGGAAGCCCTGCAAATGGCGGAAACGACCCTGCGGAGCATGTACGCCGGGGGATTGTTCGACCACATTGGGTATGGGTTCTGCCGGTATTCCACCGACCGGTTTTACCTGGCGCCCCACTTTGAGAAAATGCTCTACGACAACGCCCTGCTGATCCTTGCCTATTGCAGGGCTTATGAAATCACAAAGGAACCGCTGTACCAAAAGATTGCGGAAAAAACCGCCGGCTATGTCCTCCGGGAAATGACAGGGCCGGAGGGCGGGTTTGCCAGCGCCCAGGACGCCGACAGCGACGGGGAAGAAGGGAAATATTACGTTTTTACCCCGGAGGAAATCACCAAACTGCTGGGGGAAAAGGACGGGGCGGCCTTTAACGAGTATTTTGGGATTACCCCAAGGGGGAATTTTGAAGGGAAAAGCATCCCCAATCTCCTGCACGCAAAGGACCTTTCCCAAGACCCCTTTGACAGCTTTTTGCCTAAAATACGGGAATACCGCCAAAGCCGGACTACCCTTCACAAGGACGACAAATTTTTGACCTCCTGGAACGCTCTGATGATTGGGGCCTTCTGCGCCCTGTATCAAAATACCCGGAATCCTCAGTATCTGGAAACGGCAAAACGGGCGCAGGAGTTTATCGAAAACACGCTCTGTGCAGGCGGCGTCCTTACCGTCAGCTTCCGCAATGGGAAGCGCGGGGAAAAGGGCTTCCTGGATGATTACGCCAGCTATATTTTCGCGCTGCTTTCCCTATACCGCGTCACCCTTGACCGGCGGTACCTTAGCCGGGCGGAAAGCATGATGGAAAAAGCCGTCGCCCAGTTTTACGACGCCGAACATGGCGGTTTTTACTTCTACGGCGAAGAAAACGAGCGGCTGATTTTCCGCCCTAAGGAATGCTGCGACGGGGCAATCCCCAGCGGGAATTCGCTGATGGCCTATAACCTTGTGCAGCTGAACGCCCTTATCCCCAATGAAAAAACGGAAGAAATTCTGAAAAAGCAGCTGGCATACCTGTCCGGCGAAGCCAAAAAGTACCCCGCCGGATACGCTATGTTTCTCATGGCCCTGTCGGACTACCTGGACCCGCCCATGACCGTTACAGCTGTGGGGAACCGGGATGATTTGGCCGGAGTTCCTTTTGCTGTTCCTTCCGGTGCTGTCATCCGGATACTGGACAAGGAAACCGGCGGTTATAGGATGCTGAATGGGGAAACGGCTTTTTATGTGTGCGCACACCGGCAATGCAGCCCGCCGGTGAACCGGCAGGAATTCATGGAGATGTTACACAAAATGAAATAAATTTCTATATGAAATAGCCCCCAGCCGTCCTGCGTGTGCAGGCAGCCGGGGGCTTCCGGTTTATAAGCCGTTTCGGTTAATCGTCGTATTCCTTTTGATGTTCCAGGATTGTGCCGTCAGCCGCATTGACTGTGTAATCATACTCGTAGCCGCCGCTGAAGAACTCGATTTCATATTCGGTCCGGCCGTCGTCCCGGTCCAGCTCCACCTTGGTGCGGGAAACGTTGCCGCTGGTCAGTCCGGCGTGCTTCAGAGCCGCCGCCAAGGCCGCGTCTTTACCGATGACGCCGCTGCTTTGAGAAGAGGAAGCGGGAGCGTGGTTTTCCGCATCATAGCTGCGGATTTCTCCCGTTTGAGCGTTGACGGTGTAGTCGTACTCTGTGTTCCCGGAATAAAATTCGATTTCATATTCCTGTACGCCGTCGTCCCAGTCCAGCTTGTTTTTCAATACCTGGACATCATTGCTTGCAAGGCCTGCGTGCTTCAAAGCAGCCGCTAAAGCCGCATCTTCGCCGATGACGCTGCCGGAAGCCTCTGTGCTGGACTGCCGCCGGGCTTCGATGCTGTAGCTGCGGATATCCCCGGTCTGGGCGTTGACAGTGTAATCATATTTCTTGGAATCGGTGCGGAACTCCACGTCATATTCCTGTACGCCGTCGTCCCAGTCCAGCTTGTTTTTCAGCATCTGGACATCGCCGCTTGCAAGGCCGGCGTGTTTCAGAGCCGCCGCTAAAGCTGCATCTTCGCCGATGACGCTGCCGGAAGTCTCTGTGCTGGACTGCCGCCGGGCTTCGATGCTGTAGCTGCGGATTTCCCCGGTCTGTGCATTGATAGTATAATCATATTTTTTGGAATCCGTATAGAAATCAATGTCGTATTCCTGGATGCCGTCGTCCCAGTCCAAGTTGTTTTCCGTGACAGTGACATCCGCCTGGGAAAGCCCGGCATGTTTCAAAGCCGCCGCTAAAGCCTCGTCCCCGCTGATAATCTGCGCTTGTTCGCCTGCCGCCGCAGTCTGCGCGGTATTGGAGGAGACGGAAGGGATCCGGCTGGGGAACACTCCCCGGTCTTCCCACAAGGCGAAAGCAGCCAGCGAGGAAGCGCCTGCGGCAGCTGTCACGCCCAAGGCGGTCAGAACCGCCGCTTTCCGTTTTGTAGAAGCAAACACCCAGTTTTTTATATCCTTTAATTTTTTCATGGATTCTCATCGCCTTTCTGTTTGGTATGGCTTTATTATAGGGGGCAAAGATTAAAGGAAAATGAGAATCTTTCATTTTTTTCAAATTTTTTCCGCAGGGATTCGGAGGGAAAACACGCTGCCTTCTCCCAGCTTGCTGGAAACGCCGACGCTGCCGCCGTGGGCCTCCACAATCCATTTTACCATGGAAAGCCCCAGGCCGGAGCCGTTTTCCCCTGTGCGGGCCGGGTCAGCCTGGAAAAAGCGGTTCCAAATCAGGGAGATGTTTTCTTCCCCAATGCCGATGCCGTTGTCCCGCACCTCTCCGGCAATCCATTCCCCGTCCCGCCAAAGGCGCAGGCGGGCAAAGCCGCCCTCCCTGCCGTATTTAACGGCGTTGGTCAGCAGATTGATAAACACCCGCATCATCATGGTTTCATCGGCCCAGGCAGTCAGGCCGGGTTCCGACTCTGTTTCAATGCGGATATTTTTTTCCGCCGCCATGCCCTGCAATTCTTCCGCCACCAGCCCCGCGATTTCGCTTAAGTCAATTTTCTCCAACTGGAGCTTCTGGGCGCCCCGGTCGGCCCGGGCTAAGAACAGGAGCTGCCGCAGCAGAGCCGACATCTTTTTGGCCTGCTGAAGGTCCACCTCCAACGCTTTGCGGGCTTCCTCCAATGTGGCCGCGTTTTCCAGGGCATATTCGCTTTGGGAAAGGATAATGGCGGTTGGGGTCCGCAGCTCATGGGAGGCGTCGGAGGTAAACTGCTTCTCGCTTGCAAAGGAGCTTTCCAGCCGGTCAAACATCCGGTCGAAGGCCCGGGCCAGGGTGTGGATCTCATCGTCGCCTTCCCCCAGCCCGATGCGCAGGCTTAAATCGCTGCCGCTGCCGATGCGCTCCGCAGCCTCCACAATCTGGCTCACAGGCCGGAAGGCCCGGCGGGTGATGTAGTACCCGGCTCCGGCCGCCAGGGCCACCACAAAGGGCAGGACAATGAGCACCACGGAAAACACAAAGTGAACGGTACTGCTCATCCGTTCCTTGGCTGTAATGCCCCGGATCCAGACAATGCCCCAGCTTCCCAGCTCCCTTTGGCCGTCGTACACCTGCCATGTATTGCTTCCAGCCTCCACTTCCTGAAACTGCCCCTGGGAAAAGGGGAGCTGATTGTTGAAATCCTCCGGCACGCGGCCGTAAAGGGGAGTGCCGTCTCCGGCATACACCGAGAGGTACACGCCCTCCCGCAAGAAATCCATATCCCCCGGGTCTACCTCCCCATCTTCCAGGGAAATCTGGGAAAGGGAGTCCTCTACCGCCCGGACCAAAAGGTCCTTTTCCGTGAAATACAAAAGCAGGTCGCTGACGGAGAAAACAGCCGCCAGCATTACCCCCAGCAGGATCATCATCCAGCAGGTGTACCAAAGGGTGACGCGGCTTTTGATGGACAGCTTTTTCATGCGTCCGCCCTCAGAACATATCCGACGCCGCGGATGGTGTGGATAAGCTTCTGCTCCCACCCATCGTCGATTTTCTTGCGCAGGTAGCGGATATAGACGTCCACTACGTTGGAGCCGCCCTCGTAGTCGTAATTCCAAATGTGCTGCTCAATTTTGTCCCGGGAAAGGACCATTCCCTGGTTTCGCATGAGATATTCCAGAATGTCGAATTCCTTGCCGGAAAGGGAAATGGCTTTGCCGTCCCGGCAGGCGGTGCGGGCGGCGCAGTCAATGGTCAGGCCGCCCACAGAAATCGTGTTCCGGACCTGGTTTGTGCTCCGCCGCAGCATTACCCGGATGCGGGCCAGCAGTTCCTCTAAGGAAAAGGGCTTCACCATATAATCGTCCGCCCCGATGTCCAGCCCCTTTACCCGGTCCTCCACGCCGTCCCGGGCCGTCAGAAGCAGCACCGGTGTCCGGTCGCCCTTGTCCCGCAGGCGGCGCAGCACCTCCAGCCCGTCCATTTCCGGCATCATAATGTCCAGCACCACCGCGTCATACTCCGCGCCGGCAAAATAATCCAGGGCCTGCCGCCCGTTAAAGCAGCTGTCCACGCTGTAATGCTCCTTTTTTAATTTTTCTGAAATCAGACGGTTCAAATTCCGTTCGTCTTCCGCAACCAATATCCGCATGGCCGCGCCTCCTTTCCATTTATCCTTATTATAGCAAATAAACTGGACAGTTTCCAACATTTTGCAGGCTGTTTTTCACATAGAATGGCATTGAAAATAAATCAATTTTATTATATGATAAAAGTATCCTTTTGTAAAGCGCTGGAAAGGCGGCAGCGGTATGAATCCTATCATCCAAAAAGCCAAGGATTTGGCGGACTTTGTGGATGGGGGAGGACTTGGGGATCCAGTACACCCCATGATCCGTGCCTACCTGGCGGAGCATTTCGGCGGACGCCTGACCTTCCGGGGCTGCCATTTCACCCCCACCCACGCCATCCAGGACAATTCCCCTGTGGAAAACGTCATCCGCATGTGCCAGCCCGCCCATTGGTACGGGCGGTACTAATCAGAATGCCGCAGCATTTTGAGCTGTTTTGGGGGTTCTGCCCAAAAATCACCGGTAAATTTGTCGGGATAATTGGGAAAACCCCCTTGACTTTTTGGCGAAAATACTTTATGATATTTGTAAACGATTACAGCAAATTGGGGGGATTCCATGGCAACGATAAAGGATGTGGCGAAAAAGGCCGGCGTCTCTGTTGCAACGGTTTCCCGGGTGCTGAATTCGTATGAAAACGTCCGGCCGGAAACAGTGGACGCGGTGAAGGAAGCTATCCGGGAACTGGGCTACCACCCCAATTTCCTGGGCAGGACTCTGCGCCGCCAGAAAACCATGAAAATTTTGGTGATGGTCCCCACCATTTCCAACCAGTTTTACTCCCGGCTGGTAAAAGGCATCCAGACAGCCGCCTTGGCCGATGGCTATCACGCCATGCTGGGAATTACCAATTCCGACCCGGCGGTAGAAAAGGAACAGATCGCCATTGCCCGCCGAAAGCTGGTGGACGGGGTGATTTTCCTCCACACAACCATGGACGCCGGGGAGCTTACGGAATTCGCCAAAGGGTGCCCTGCGGTTTCCTGCTGCGAGCTGGTGCAGGGGGCGAAAATTTCCACCGTATCCATTGACGATTTCCGTGCAGCTCTGGACGGGACCCGCTATCTGCTGGAGAAGGGGCACCGCCGCATCGCTTTTGTCAGCGCAGGGGCTTTATATGACTCTTCCCGGCTGCGGCAGATGGGGTACCGGCGGGCGCTGGAAGAGGCGGGAATCCTGGCGGATAATTCCTTGATACTGGACGAAGGGTTTACCTTTAACGCCGGAAAACGGGCCGCCCATCGGATATTGGAGATGGAAAGGAACCCGGACGCCGTGTTCGCCACATCGGATTCCACCGCTATCGGCGTAATTTCCGGGCTGGCCCAGGCGGGCATCCGGACGCCGGAGGATATTTCTGTTATGGGGTTTGACGACAACCAGATTGCGGAATATTACCTTCCGCCTTTGACTACAATTTCCCAACCCCAGTTTGACATTGGTCACAAAGCCTTTGAGCTTTTGTTAGACAAAATTAATAACCAAAGCTGTGCGGAACGGCACATCCTGCTGCCGCATAAGCTGGTTGAACGAAGTTCCGTAAAAGATCAAGGGAACTTCTAAGGAAAGGAAGCGTTTCAAATGGACAAGAAAGTAAGAGTCGGTATTATCGGCTGCGGCGGCATTGCCAACGGCAAGCACCTGCCTTCCATCAAAAAGCTGGCGGAAAAAGGGTGGCTGGAAATCGTTGCGTTCTGCGACCTGATTGAAGAACGCGCTCAGAAAGCAGCCAAAGAGTACGGCACCCCGGACGCCAAGGTTTACACTGATTACAAGGAACTGCTGAAGGATGAAACCATCGAGTCCATCCACGTCTGCACCCCTAACCGTTCCCACAGCTTTATCACTGTGGACGCCCTCCATGCCGGCAAGAACGTCATCTGTGAAAAGCCCATGGCCATCAACTCCGCGGAAGCCAAGAAAATGGTGGACGCCGCCAAGGAAACCGGCAAAATCCTGACTATCGGCTACCAGACCCGTCAGCGCGCGGACGCTCGCTACCTGAAATCTGTCTGCGAAAGCGGCGACCTGGGCGAGATTTATTACGCCAAGGCTCACGCTGTCCGCCGCCGGGCCGTTCCCACCTGGGGCGTTTTCCTGAACGAATATGAGCAGGGCGGCGGCCCCCTCATCGACATTGGCACCCATGCTCTGGACCTGACCCTGTGGATGATGGACAACTACAAGCCCAAAATGGTTGTGGGCAACACCTACAAGAAACTGGGCAACCAGACGGAAACCGCCAACGCCTGGGGCGACTGGGATCCCAAGGAGTTCACTGTTGAGGATTCCGCTTTCGGCTTTATCACCATGGAAAACGGCGCGACCATCGTTCTGGAGTCCTCCTGGGCTTTGAATACCCTGGACGTCATTGAAGCCTCCACCTCCCTCTGCGGCGACAAGGGCGGCGCGGATATGCGCAACCCGGACGGCACCCCCGGCGGCCTGCGTATCAACGGCGTGAAACATAACCGCCAGATCACCGAGATCCCCGACCTGAAAGCCGGCGGCGTTGCCTTCTATGACGGCGCTTCCGAGGATATGGCGGAAATCGAGCAGGTGATTTACTACAAAGCTATCCGGGAAGGCACCCCTGTCTGCGTAAAACCCGAACAGGCTTACGTTGTCACCCAGATCCTGGAAGCCATTTATGAATCCGCTAAGACCGGCAAACCCGTTTACCTCAACGACTAATGATAGTTTTCTAAAAAGAAACGCGCATCGAAAACGGTGCGCGTTTTTTGTATCCGGGAAAACATCACTTTTCAACGGGATTTTTCTCAAAAAGGAAAAATTTTAGGTTGGGGTCGCAGACAGCTAAAACCACATCCTTGGGGGAGCGGATATGCCGCTGTTTCAGCTGCTTATCCAGCCAGGTTAAATCCAGCCCCATGCGCTTCAAATTGTCCTCCAGGATGCGGCCGTCCATGATAAGTTCTGTAAAAAATAATTCCTGCTCCGGAGCTAAATCCATGTCTTTCGGCGTGGCAGGCCGCTGGCTGCTGACCGGGAGGATGGTGAGCTTTCCGTTGTATTCAAAAACAGCGGTTTCAATGTTCGTTAAATCGAAATACCCCTGCTGCCTGCACATGACCATGAATTCGCTTAAATCCAGCTTGGCCTTTTTCAGATTTTGATAGTAAAGTTTCCCATGGTCCATGAGGATAGTAGGGGCGCCGTTCAGATATTTCCGCGTCCGCGGGAATTTGTTGGAGACAACGCTCAAAAGCAGGGTGACGCCTCCGTATATGACCATGGCTGTCAGTGGTTTCCAAGGCTCTTCCAGTTCCGTAGCCATTTCAGCCGCGATGGAGCCAATGGTGATGCCGGTGATATAATCAAAAAAATCCAGCTGTGAAATTTGTTTGCGCCCGATGAATTTGGCAACTAAAAACAATACGCAAAATGATCCGAACGTGGTCAGGCAGAGCACAAGAAAATTCATATCCCATTCCCCCTTATCCCTATTCTGGCCTGGATTTAGGGGGAATATACTGCTGTTTTGACCCTTTTAAATGAGGATTCCCTGGCAGTGGTCGATTTCATGCTGGATAATCTGGGCTGTCCAGCCGGTGAAGGTCTTCACCCGCAGCTGAAAATCTTCGTTTTGGAACTGCACCTTGATGGACTTCCAACGTTTTGTTTTCCGAGTACCCGGAAGGGAAAGGCAGCCTTCCTCCGCCTCATAGGGGCCGGATTTTTTGAGGATTTCCGGGTTATACATGACCGTATATTCTCCTTGGTTGTCAAAGGCAATGATCTGTTTGCAGACGCCGATCATATTGGCCGCTATCCCCACGCAGCCGTCCTTGTGGGCAGCCAGAGTGTCTAAAAGATCCGCCGCTGTTTCCCGGTCCTCCGGCACAGCAGGTCCCGCCTTTTGCGCCAGAAAAATCACATCTTTGCAAATTTCCCGTACCATTGCTGTCCTCCGTAACTATGTTATTTTGCCCTTAACTGCCAGAAAGCCACGGCGCTTGCCGCCGCAACGTTGAGGGAGTCCACCCCGTGGGCCATGGGAATCCGGACGGTGTAATCGCAGGCGGCAATGGTGCGGGGGGAAAGGCCGTCCCCTTCCGTGCCCAGGACAACCGCAAGTTTTTCCTCCGACAAAAGCCCCGGGTCATCCATGCTGACCGAATCCTCCCGCAAAGCCATTGCCGCTGTCCGGAACCCCAGCTGGCGCAGCCTCTCGATTCCCGGATGGGGCCAGTCATGGGGAGAAGACCCGATCTGCGTCCACGGGACCTGGAAAACCGTCCCCATGCTGACCCGCACAGCCCTGCGGTTTAGGGGATCACAGCAGGTGGGCGTCACCAATACTGCGTCCACATCCAGCGCCGCGGCAGATCGGATAATGGCCCCTACATTGGTGGCGTCCGCGATATTTTCCAAAACGGCGATCCGGCGGGCCTTTGCGCATACTTCCTCTATATCCGGCAGCTTAGGCCGGCGCATGGCGCACAGCACGCCCCGGGTCAGCGTGTAGCCTGTCAGTTTTTCCAGCACCGGCCTGTCCGCCGTATAAACGGGGACGTCTCCGCATTGGGAAAGAATTTTCTGCGCCTGGCCCTCAATCTGCCTGCGCTCCATTAAAAAGGACACCGGCTGATATCCGCCGTTCAAAGCGCACTGGATGACCTTGGGGCTTTCCGCGATAAAGATCCCTTTTTCAGGTTCCAGCCGGTTCCGCAGCTGCGCTTCCGTAAGACGGGCAAAAACGTCCAGCTCCGGCTGGGCAAAATCATGGATTTCGATTAGGTTCAATGCTGTCATTACCATGCCAGCCGCATAATAACGGCTGCCTTTCCTTATAAATTTGGAAATCGTCAAAGCAACGCCTTATATTGTACGACAAATTCCGGCGCTTAAAGGTTCCGGATCGGCTTGACAATTGCTACTGTATTATAGAGTACCATAATCCCGCTGATTTTTCAACTCCATAAAAGTAAAACGCGCACCCACGGGTATGAGCGCGCGTTTGTTCCGTCAAAATAGATTGGCAATGGCATTTTTATGCACTTAATTGCTTGTTTCCTCTACCTGCGGCTCCTGAATGCGGCCGATGATAAGCATGGCCGTGATAAATAGTACAAGCATGAAAACAAAAGGCAGGCGGCGGTCCACGCTGGAAAGCCATCCGGCTAAATATCCAAAGGGGGAGGAAAGGGCAATGGTGGAGGCCATAATCAGGGCGTTCAGACGCGCCCGTTCCTGGGGGGCGATGTTCAGCTGGAGAAGCGCGTCTTTACGGGGATTCACCAACGCGGCGGCCAGGGCGGCGGCAAATACATAGAGCAGCACAAACCCCAGGCTGTTCACAGGGGAGAGGATCAGCGCCAAGGCGGCGGCGCTGTACAGCCCCAAACCGATCCATAGGGGAATGCGGAACTTCGTGGCGTTCATGCGGTGCTGAACCCCCACCATAAAGACCAGCATGACAGCGGCGTTCAAAATGGGAAACAGCGCCAGGAAATTTTCCGAAAGCCCCAGCCGCTGCGTCACATACAGCCCGAAAAAGTTGGTACTCACCATATTGGCGACATACAGGATTACCGACACGGCTACCGCTTTGAGGACGCTTCTGTCCTTCAGCAGAGTGGGGATCAACTGGCGGTATTCCCCCAGCATATGGAGTACGGATACCTCCTTTGTTTCCGCCCGGCGGATTTTGCCCTGCTTCGTTTCATGGCAAAACTTGAAGGTAATGAAGGTTTTCATGCACATGGTCAGGGCAAAGAGAAGGTACAGCACCCGCACCACCGGCACAATGGAATACGAACTGACGAACAGTCCGGAAAGCGGCGCAAAAAATATAGCCACTAACCCGCCAATGTTTACCCAGGTGTAAATCCCCACCAGGTCTTTTGGATGAGCGTCCTCAATAAGCAAACAATACCACGCCGTCTGGTTGATCTGCTCAAAACAGTTGAGCAGCGCGGCGGCCAAAAACAGCCAGAAATTATTTGAAACAGCCCACACTAAGCAGGCCAGCGCCCAGCCGAAAAAATCCCCCATCATAGTAGTAAATTTCCGTCCCAGCTTATCGGATAAAATGCCCCCAAAAAAGGAGAACAGCACCTGAACCACCATTGTGACGGAGAGAATCAGGCCAATCTGTACATCCGTAATACCCTGTGTGTACATATAAAGCGTGGCGAAGGGCGAGATCAGATTATAGGGAATCCCCCACAGCGGTTCAATCAATACCAGCGTCCGGGGGTTTCCACCATTGGCAGCCAGCACTTGGAGGAGGGGATGCGTTTTCAGGTTTTTTATTTTTTCTTTCAGTTTCATATGCAATATCCCGACTTTCTCTAAATTCACACTTATTCTATCATACTTCCAGATAAATGGGAAGAGCTTTTTGACAATATTTCTCGGGTTTCAACAGAATGTTTGTAACTGCCCGGCAGGCTGTTCCTGTTCATAATGGGTGATGCTGAAACCGCCCTCCATCCCAATCATGGACATTCCCATTCCCGGAGACAGCATGGAAATGGATGTGAGACTTTGGAAGAAGTTGGCTGCCGCCATCCAAGGAAAGCCTTTCAGCGGGCAGTTTATAACTGAATATGTTATAATATAACAATATATGGAAAAATATACCAAAATTATACTATAATGTTTTCAGGAGCATTATCGATGATCAAGAATCATTTGTCCCGACTGTTGGGGGAAAAACGGTGGACCCAGTCAAGGCTAGCCCAGGAAACCGGCATCCGGCCGTCAACTATCAGCGACATTTATAACGATGTTGCGGAACGGATTTCGCTGGATCATCTGGACAAAATCTGCGAGGCGTTGGATTGTACAACGGAGGAACTTTTGGAGTATGTTCCGAACGCCCAGCCGCGGACCGGGAAGCACCTGATCCTTGAACAGCACGGGAACCGCAAGAGATCGTAAGATGCGAAAAGAGCCAGAGGAGCAAGCGCTTCCTGGCTCTTTTTGCTTTCCGGGGATGGGATTCTTTGGGAAAATATTTACGTATCATTTTAGCGGTTTTGATTCCGGTATTGGGTAGGGGTTATGCCCGCTATTTTTTTAAAGGTGCGGAAAAAAGAGTTCACTGTGGTAAAGCCTGTCTTTTCCGCGATTTCGGACAAATTCATCTGTGTATTCAGCAGCAAGTCCTGGGCCAGGGTAATTTTCCGCAGCTGCACATACTCTACAAACCCCATATCCATGTGGCTGCGGAAGTAACGGCCCATATAAGAATACGATAGATGCATTTCGTCTGCCAGCTCCTGCAGTGAAATATTCCGGTTGATATTTTGATCAATAAAGTCGGTCATCATTTTTAGAAGAGTGTCTTTATCCTCCGTATGGCTCAGCACATATTTCTGGTAACAAATGCGAAGCTGGCGGGTCAAGTAATCAATATTGCAGCTGGACAGGATGCTCTCAGAAAACTGGCTGGAAACCTCGTTGAAGAACTCGTCCGGATTGATCTGTTCATTGGTCAGGATAATGCAAAGGAGATCGTAAAGATGAAGAAGGAGCTTGTGCCGCCGCTCCAAATTAGAGTTTTGGTACAACATTACTAATTGCTCATAATACTCTTCCATGTCCTTATAATTGTGGGACAGGACACTGTTGAGAAATTTTGTTTCCTGTTCGCTGTAAAGCGGCGTAGCCGAAGGTTTTGCGTCTCGGACATTGCTGAAACAAATGAATGAGCGCTGCGCCGTTCGGTTTTCCCACAAGGCCCGCTGAGCCTGACGGTAAGCAGCCTTTAGCTGCCGGATTCCCGTCAGGCAGTCGCTGATGCCGCAAATGCTGACGCTGGAGTTTACATCCTGTAACGCTGCAGAAACTACTGAATTTAAGCGCTCCTGTTCCTGGACCGGAACCATGTACACATCCGAAAAGGTGCTGGAAAGTATCTTGACTATATGAAAATGCCCGCTCAGGCGTTCATAAAAGGTCTTGCTGCTTTCTACATCCTTTTCTCCTGCGTTTGTTTCAAAATCCGCGACCACAACGCAGTATGAAGTAATCTTTGGCGAAAACGTTTGATTGCTCTCCCCATATTCGTACATCAGCTGATTAATCGCGTAGCCTTCCAGTTCCTGGTCCATCTCGCTGCGCATTGTTTCCAGTTCGTTTGATATGGCGTCGTACTTGTGGAAGGTGTTTTCCACAAGGGAATATTCATGTACCGTCCCCTGCGGAATTTCCAACCGGTAATTTTTAATTAATTTGTTAAGAGGGTTGTAAAGCCGTCTTTTCAGGGACCACAAGATCCCGACAACAATGAATACTACCGCCAAACACGCCAGGGCGCTGACCGAAGTTATTTGGGTCATGATTTCATAATAGGACAGCATATTAAAATCAAAATAATACTGAAGCCCGTAGGATTGGCCGGATTTTGATAAAGATAGGGTTCGGCTGCTTTGTTCCGGTTTGACGCCAGTGTAATTTTTTGCGAACAGAGTTCCGGATGCATCATAAATTTCCAGCAGGGCTTCTTCTGTAAACAGTTCGCCCTGAAGCTGGCGGTTTAGTTCCCCGTCATTAATAATCATAATAAATGAACATCGGCTCCCAGGGAAAATGAGATAGTGGTTTTGCCCCACTGTCTGAATTTCTAAGCTGGATTCCGCATAGTTTTCGCTATTTTGAAGAATTTCCACAACCTTTTGTAGATTGTCGTCGCGATTGGCAAGGCTGGTAAAAACAGCGTTGTTTCCGTATTTTTGAAAAACCTCTAAATTAGAGGATCCCTTGCGGTCTACCATTAAATCTATCGCTGGAAAATACAAACAGATGTTGCTGATTTCTGTGAATGGGGAACTCACCGCGTCAATCAGTTCCGATACTTCCGAAACATATGTGGATTGCACATAGGAAAATGTCTTTTCAGACTGAGAACTCAGATACTGTATCTTCTGGTTATTTTGAAAGATATAGGTGCAGTTAATATAATTAGAGAACCGGGCTTCCATCTGATCAATTGTAAAATTCGCCTTCTCATAAAACTGGGTGTTCCAATTTCGATTGATTTGATGGTAAAAGTAGAGGGTGCTGGAAAGAATGAATAAGATAATTACAATGATAATAGCTAAGCCTCTCTGGACGAGCGTCAATAAAAACTTGCTATTAATAACCGGACGATGCATAATGGCAGCCCCTCTCCCCTATGAAAAAATCAGATAACTGTTATTATTATATAATATTTTTGCGTTAATTTCAACAAAAACATCATTTGAATTTAAGAAATACTTGATATCAATTTTTGCACTCACTAACAGATTTGGTATTTTTACGGGAAATAGGAGAAATGTTAAGGACAAAAAAGGGTAGTTTTCGGAGACCGGCATATCATGGGACCGCAAAATATAAATGTCGTTTTCCTCTAAAATAAACGGGAAACGGCGGTTTTTTTATGTATGAATACGGTTTTTACAAAAACTGAAACAAAAATTGCTAATAAAAATAATGAAACTTGTATTTTTTATGTGCTTTATGTAAAATAGGAACCATAATAGATAACCGGTCAATAATAACGCTGGTTCAAAATACTGTAAAGAGAGGTTATGATGATGAGCGTTGCGGTTAAAAAAAGGACCCGCACAAAAAGCGGTTCCTCTACAAGCTTGTGGAAGAAGATGAAAAAGCAGAAGATCCTGATCTTTATGATTATTCCTGCGTTTTTGATTGTTCTTGTCTTTAACTACTTTCCTATGTATGGAATCCTAATGGCGTTTCAGGATTATAAAATGGCTTACGGCATATGGGGAAGCGAATGGATAGGATTGGAAAACTTCCGGACTTTTTTCTCGAATCCCCTTGCTGTAAGAACAATTAAAAATACAATCCTTTTGGGGCTTTATAGTTTTCTCTGGTCGTTTCCGGCTCCGATCATCCTGGCTCTGCTGATCAATGAGCTGGCCAATCAAAGGTTTAAAAAGATTGTACAAACTATTTCATACCTGCCCTATTTCCTGTCGACGGTAATTATTGTGGGGATGCTGAAAGATTTCTGCTCCGTCAACGGCGGCCTGTTTAACCAAATCATCACAGCCTTAGGCGGCAGCCCCATCAACTTCTTTTCCGAAAGCCAGTGGTTCCGGACTTTATATATTGGTTCCGGTATCTGGCAAGGCGTCGGCTGGGGTACTATCATTTACTTGGCGGCCCTGTCCGGGGTAGATGTGGAACTATATGAGGCGGCCACCATCGACGGCGCCAACCGTTTCCAGAAAATGTGGAATATCACCCTTCCGGCCATTCTGCCAACGGTGACGATCCTCATGATTATGAATGTCAGCGGTATCCTGGGTTCAGATTTCCAGAAAGTTATGCTGATGTACAGCCCGAAAATCTACGATGTGGCGGACGTCATTGGAACCTATACCTACCGGGAAGGCATTGAAGGGGCCAGATATTCCTATACAACGGCAGTTGGGCTGTTTACATCGGTTATTTCCCTGATCCTTCTTTCCATTACCAATTTTATCTGTAAAAAATTAACGGAAAACAGTCTGTGGTGAGGTGCTGAATATGGCGATTAAAAAAAGTACAGGCGACCGTGTGTTTGACATCTGCAATATCCTTTTCATGTGCCTGATCATGGTGATAATGCTGTATCCCATGCTGAATGTTCTGGCAATTTCCTTAAGCAGTTCTGCTAAGGTAACGCAGGGCGTTATTACGTTTTATCCCCAGGAACTGAATTTTGAAGGCTATAAATATATCCTGAAACAGGGGCAATTTTACACAGGGTTCCGGAATTCGGTGATTTACGCGGCCCTCAGCACAATTTTCACATTGCTGTTTACCTCTTTGGCGGCGTATTCCCTGGCCATTAAGGATTTCGTGTTCAAAAAAGCGTTTACAATCTTTCTGACCATTACCATGTTCATCGGAGGCGGCATGATCCCCACCTATCTGCTGTACCGGGACCTGCATATGATCAACACCCTCTGGGTCATGACGGTTCCAGGGTGTGTTAGCGCTTACACGGTTTTTGTTTTCCGCACATTTTTCCAGGGGCTGCCCGGGGATTTGCGGGAATCCGCCTTCATCGACGGGGCCAACGATCTTTACATCTGCTTTAAAATCACCCTGCCTCTTTCCAAGCCGCTGCTGGCGACCTACGCTCTGTTTACCATCGTCGGCAGCTGGAACAGCTGGTTTAACGCGCTGCTTTACCTGCAGGATGAAGCCCGTTATCCGATTCAGATGTTCCTGCGGAAAATGGTAGTGGACGGCAATATCAGCAGTATGTATCAGGGGACCGAAATCGCGGCCATGCTGGCAAACGGTGCGGTAAACCCCCGGAATATGCAGATGGCCGTAATTATCCTGACCATGTTTCCTATTCTCTGCATTTATCCCTTTGTTCAGAAATATTTTGTCAAAGGCGTTATGATCGGCGCTATTAAAGGCTGATTCTGCTGTTATGAAACGCGAACGCGTTATATAAATTTCATTATGAAAGGATGTTATCAATGAAAAGAACTTTTTCGGCTATCCTCTGCGCAATGCTTCTGATGGGAACCATGACCGCCTGCGGAGGCGGCGGGAATGAAAGCAGCGCCGCAGCCAACAATGGCGGGGATGGAACTTCAGCCAACGCAGAAGCGGAACTGCCGGAATCCATTGACGTCAGCGTCTATATGCCCATCTTCAACGAAACCCCTCCGGAAACCACTTTAGTTGGCCAGAAATGGACGGAGATGATGGAGGATTACCTGGGCGTCCAGCTGAACATTGACTGGCAGGAAGTCGCCTACAGCGATTATCTGCAAAAAATGTCCATCTATCTGGCAGCCGGCGACTGGGCGGACGTCTTTACCTATACCGGCACAGGCGTCACCAAAGACCAGCTGATGGAGTACGGACAGACGGGCATGGTGCTCTGTTTGGACGATTATGCGGATTACACCCCCAATCTGAATAAATACTACGGGGAAGGCAACAACAGGAAGAATACAGAATGTTCGGACGGGAAGGTCTATTTTATGCCCGGGCTTGGCATCAGCCCTTATACCGGCGGCGGGCAGTGCTGCTTTGCCATCCGCTGGGACGCTTATGAGGCCAACGGCATGGACGTCCCCCAGACCCTGGACGACGTTTATGAAGACGCCAAGAAATTCAAGGAGCTGTACCCCAATTCCTACCCCGTCAGCACAACCAGGGACTTGCTGACCATGATGTATTCCCTCAATAATACCAGCAACCAGATTTACTATGATGGGGAAAAATACGCCTACGGCCCCACAGACGGCGGCAAGTTAAAGGGAATCGTAGAGTGGCTGGCCAAGATGTACGCGGAAGGTCTGCTGGACCCGGAATACGCTACCCAAACCGGCGAAATGCTGTACGAGAAATGCCTGAATGACAAGGCGTTCATCTCTCCCTGGCTGTACGCCCTGGAAATCACCGATAATATCAACGCCGCTTCCGGCGATGTAGAATGGGCGGAAATCCCCATGCCCACAGGAACCGAAGGGGATACCCCCTGGATTGTATGGCCTTTGAGAGAAGGAAACACTTTGGACGGCGGCACGGGAATTGCCATCAACGCCAAAACAGAGTATCCGGAACTGATGGTCAAAATGCTGGACTACCAGCTCTCCGATGAAATGATTGAGCTTTGCACCTGGGGCGTGGAAGGGGAAACCTTTACGCTGGATGAAAACGGGGAGCATCAGTATATTGAAGAAATCTCCAGCGCGGCCAATCCTCAGACTGTTATGGCAGAATACGGCTTATACGGATCCATGGCCTGCCGTCCCGGCATCGCCTTTATGCCGGACAGTAAGGGAAACTATTTCCAAATTTTCCCCAAAATGCCTTCCTGGAACGGCACGGAATTAATCAATGTAAACTCCTGGGAATTCTTCACCATGATGCACGATGCCGGCATCAATGTGGCTGCACCGGAAGCGCCTTCTATTTCCTTTACCGTAGATGAAAGCGCGCAGATGTCTGAAACTATGACAACCGTCAATACCTTCGTGGATGAGAACATCGCAAAATTCATTGCCGGCGAACGCCCCATGAGCGAATGGGATGCCTTTGTGGATGAAATCGCGGGCTACGGCGACTATCAGTCCATTTTGGATATGTACAATCAGAAACTGGAAGAGTTTAACGCAGAGTAAATATCAAAATGAAAGCAGGGGAGTTGCACGCTGTGTGGCTCCCCGGTTTTTTAGGAGGAAACAATATGTATCAGCTTGAGGATTATCACGTGGTTTGGGACACGCCCGGCAAAGATCCGTCCGACTCTATGCCCACTGGCAATGGGGACATCGGCCTGAACGTTTGGACGGATCCTGCAGGGGACGTTCTGGTCTATCTGGGAAAAACCGACAGCTGGGACGAAAACGGGCGGCTATTAAAGGTTGGACGCCTTCGCCTTCACTTTGACCCCAGTCCTTTTTTCCAGCCGGAGAGTTTCCGGCAGGAACTGAGCCTCACAGAAAGCGCAGTTTATTTGGAAGCAAACGGTTTCCGGCTGAAAATCTGGGTGGACGCCAACCGACCGGCGGTTCATTTGGAAGGGACCGGCAAGCAGCCCTGCGAAGTTACCGCCAAACTGGAAATCTGGCGCACCGAACCGACGGAAATGCTGCTGGAAGATAAAAGAGACGGCAGGAAAAACGGGGGTTCGGAGGGTTCCCACAGCGAGTCGGGCCTGGTGCTGGCGGGCCTGCATCCTGTAATCCTGCCGGATACCGTGGCGGACGACCCGGACAGCGTGATTTGGTACCACCGCAATGAAACGTCGATCTGGGCGGGAGAACTGAAGCACCAGGGCTTGGGGGGCTTTACGGAAACAGCCCAAGACCCGCTTTTAAACCTTACGTCAGGCGGAATCCTCTGGGCGGACCACTTTGAAAAACGGGACGGGACAACGCTTTACGCCCATGGAACCAGAGAATTCCATATCTGCGCGGCATTGCTTACAGCCCAGACAGACACGGCCGGTGAATGGCTGGAGAAAGCCAGGGAACTGGCGCGGCAAATCCGGCAAACTCCCTTAGAACAGGCTTACGCCCAGCACCTGGGTTACTGGAAGGAATTTTGGAGCCGCAGTTATATCAAGCTGGAAGCGCCGGGGGAAGAGGGCGCAGAAGCGGAAACCATTACCCGGATGTGGCATTTGCAGCGGTACACCGTCGCCTGCGCCGGGCGGGGCGCTTTTCCTTTGAAGTTTAACGGCTCCATTTTCAATGTGGACGGCAGCCATTCCGCTGAAAACCCCTATTGCGGGCAAAACTACAGCGCGGACTTCCGGGCCTGGGGCGGATGCTACTGGTTCCAGAACCAGCGGCAGATTTACTGGGCCATGCTGGCGTCGGGGGATTTTGAGTGCATGCTGCCATTCTTCCGGATGTATTGTAACGCGCTTCCCTTTTCCAAATATATGACAAAGAAATGGTTCGGGCATGAGGGGGCTTTTTTCCCGGAAACCATGTATTTCTGGGGCGGCTATAACCGGGCGGACTATGGGCTTACACCGGCGGAACAGCGGGAACGGCCTTCCGACGTAGAATCGGGGTATGTAAAGCGGTATTGGCAGGGAGGGCTGGAGCTTTCCTTTATGATGCTGGAATATTTCCATTATACCGGAAATCAGGAAACCTTTTCAGAGCTGCTCTACCCGGTAATCCGGGAAGTGCTCGCCTTTTATGACCAGCATTATCCGGTGGGTGAGGACGGCAAAATGGACATCGAACCCGCCCAGTGCCTGGAAACCATCTGGAACGCCAAAAACCCGCTTCCGGAAATCGCCGGGCTTCAGGCGGTGCTGGAGGCCCTGTTGGATATGCCGGGCGAATGCCTGGACGAAGCGGAAAAGAAGCGGCTGCGGACTCTCTTAGAGAAAGTCCCGCCGCTGAATATCGGCGTCAAAAACGGAAAACGCGTTATTTTATGCTGCGAAGAAGGGGAAACGGAAACCCACAATCAGGAGAACATTTCCATGTACGCGGTATTTCCCTACAAGCGGTACGGCCTGTTCCAAGAGGACTTGGAAACGGCGCGGGAAACCTTTGCCCAGCGGGACTTCGACACATATTACAGCTGCTGGCACAATAACAATGTGTTCGCGGCGTATCTGGGATTGCAAAAGGACGCCCGGAAAAACCTGGCCAAGCGGTACGTTCTGCACCACGGCTACCGTTTCCCAACATTTTATGTAGACGGCGACTGGGTACCCGACCATGACAACGGGAGCGTTGCCCAGCAGACTATCCAGGCCATGCTGGTTCAGTCGTACAGGGATTCCGTCCTCCTGTTCCCGGCTTTCCCAGAAAATTGGGACGCGGAATTTAAACTCTACACCGCTGAAGGCGTTAAGATTGAAGCGGCCCGCAAAGACGGGAGCGTCCAAATCCGAAATACCGCCCCCTCTGTCCCCGGAAAAGATATTGGCCAAATAGACATTGGAAAATAAAAACTTATGTATTTCAATTGGTGAGGAGACTCTTTTATGTTCAGAATATGCGCCGCAGACGGCACCCCTCTTACCTGGTCGCAGCAAAACGGCTTCTATGAAGCCGTTTTTGGGAATGATTCCACGGAAACTTACTTGCAGCTGGAATTCACTCCTGATTTTAATTTTGACGGCAGCGAATATGTATTGCTCCCGGCTTGCTGCTATGACGGCAACCGGTTTGACGTGCTGAAAAAGGATTACCCGCCTATGTTTACAGAGGAGGAAGCGCGGGTTGATATGCCGGTCACCATTACGGATGTTCCCCGCCTTCAAAAAGATGGCGCAGGGATTGTGGAAGTGACAACAGGCGATGTAAGCGTTCCCTGTATTGGGGTATATTTACGGAAACAGCGGAAGGGGATTCTGCTCTATACCATCCAGCAGATTGATGGGACAAACTTGGGCCTTGTCTATCAGCAGGGAAAGCTGATGCTGCGGTATCCCTTTTTCCGTGAACATGGGGCTTATCGCTGGCCGTTTATGGTAAAAAGCACGGATAAAGGCCGCGTTTTCCGCAAAGGGGAAACTGTCCGGATTCCATGCCGTTACATGGAATTTGACTGCGGCAGCATGGAAGCATTTTTTGAAATGTTTTTCCGCAATCGAAAATGTATGGGCCTTCCGTGTGAACGGCCGGCAATTCTTCCGTTTCAAAAGCAATTTGAAATTCAGCGGGACAAATTCAATTACTGCAACTGGTATGGGCAGGGCGGCTTTTACGGACATGGGGCCAAAACCGACCGCCCCAAAGCCGTGTGGCAGCCAGGCTGGTGCGGCGGCGGAATGTCGTCTTATGCGCTGTTAAAGTTAGGGGGCGAACTGGAGCAAAAGCGGGCGCTGTCTACTTTAAGGCATATTTTCCATACCCAAAAAGACTGTGGATTTTTGGCAGAGGCGACTGACGGCGCGGGACAGGAAATATCCCGGGGATTCGGGCCGGAAGAAACCAAACACTGGCATCTGATCCGGGAAAGCGCGGACGTTCTGTATTTTATTTTTAAACATTTTGATGTGCTTAAGGAACGGAACATTGAAATCCCGGATGAATTTGAAGCCGGAGCCAAACGGCTTGCAGATGCCTTTTTGAAGCTTTGGAAGCGGTATGGGCAGTTCGGCCAATTTGTAGACCTGCGGACGGGGGATATAATAGTAGGCGGGTCCACAGCCGGCGCAATTGCAGGCGCCGGGCTGTGCCGGGCGTATCAATATTTTGGAAATGAAGAATATCTGCGTACGGCGGAAGCGGCCGGCAGCTTTTATTACAGCCGCGACGCCCAAAATGGATATACAACCGGCGGGCCTGGAGAAATTTTGCAAGGGCCGGACAGCGAAAGCTGCGCCGGCCTTCTGGAAACCCTGGTGACGCTTTATGAAACGACTCATGCGGACCATTGGCTGGAAAAAGCGAGGCATGCGGCGCACCTGTGCGCCAGCTGGACCGTTGCGTATAATTACGCTTTCCCGCCGCAGAGCGAATTTGCGCGCCTTAATATCAAATCTGTGGGGGCGGTATTCGCCAATGTGCAAAATAAACATGGCGGCCCTGGCATCTGCACCCTTTCCGGCAATAGCCTTTACCGGCTTTATCAGTATACCGGGGAACCGTTATACCGGGAGCTGTTTGAGGATATCGTCTTAACCGTAAGCCAGTATATGTCTACGGATGCGCGGCCGGTTTTCTCCTGGGACGTTCCAAAAGACGCCAGTTTATTAAGAGACGACGGTATCACAGCGCCTCGTGAACGCCTGCTGCCGGGATATATCTGCGAACGCGTAAACCTTTCCGATTGGGAAAGCGCGCGCTGCATCGGCGGGGTTTTTAACGGAAGCTGCTGGTGTGAAACGACCAACCTTTTGATCCTTGCGGAAAGCGCGCCGTTTGTGGACGAATCAAAAATTCAATGGATGGATGAGCGGAGTTATTTTGCTGATATAGAATAATTTATTTTTCAATACCACGCAGAAGGAGAAATAAGAATGACCAGCAAAGAAATTGTGAAACGAGCAATTCACTTTGAGAATCCTCCCCGCATTCCCTATAACTATGATTCCAATCGCACGCCTGTTACCGGGAAAAATTATGGGGACGACTTTATTTGGTGCTTTTTGGACCCTGCCCCCGGCTTTAACGGAAAAAATGCGGATGGGGACCGTGTGGATGAATGGGGCAATGTATGGAAAAGCATGGGGGAAACCTTTGGGGAACCCATTTGTTTTGCATATAAGGGATTGAAAACATACGCCCATAAACCTCTCCCGGATTTTTTAAATCCTCTCCGCTATCAGTCGATGCGCCAAACAGCGGAAGAAAATAACGGGGAAAAATATCTGCTGGGAATGCTTCCCCACGGAATATTCCAGGTGATGATTGAATTATTCGGCTTTGAAGACTTTATGCTGCAGATTGCCGGGAATACGGATGAATTTCAAGCCTTTGCATCGAAACTGTGCGGCGACTGTATTGCCATAATCCGTAAAATGGCGGAATGCGGCATGGATGGCGTCATCCTTATCGAAGATATGGGATTGCAGGATCGGATGATGATCAGTCCTCAAATGTGGAGAGATATTTATGTTCCACTGTATACCCGGATGTTTGCAGCCGCCCATGAATGCGGTCTGGAGGTGTTTTCCCATACCTGCGGCTATATTCTTGACATTTTGGATCTGTACGTCCAATGCGGCCTGGATGTAATTCAGCTGGATCAGCAGGATAACATGGGCTTGGAAACGTTAAGCGAACGCTTTCGGGGAAAGGTTTGTTTCTTCTGCCCCTTGGATATTCAAACAACTGTCAATTTTAGCAGGAAAGAAATTTTTGACCGGTGCGGCCAAATGGTACGGCTCCTTTCCACTGAAAAGGGCGGTTTTATGGCGAAGACCTACCCCCAGCCGGACGCTTTGCATATTACGCATGAATATATGCAGAATTTAGCGGACGGCTTTGCCATGGCGTCCTTCTGCCGCTGTACGGCCCCTATCCCGGAAGATGTTTCCGTTCAATTTGCGCCGCAAAAGCTGGTGTTAAAAGTTGGGGAGACTGTCCGCATCAGGCCCGCGGATACGGTATATCAGGACATCGTGTGGAAAACAGACGACGTCAACGGCGATGTCATTGAGATTGAGGACAGCTTTCTGAAAGCAGCGGGCGCGGGAAAGGCCAATGCCGTTATAATACCGGACGCGCATTCAAAAGCTGCTTATGCTTTTTCCGTGGAAGTTTTGGAACAGAAAAAGCGGCAGGAATTCCAGCTTGCCCTCAATTATGAAGAAGTCCGGCTCGATCTGCACAGCTTATACGATCTGCCCCTATATGTGCGGGCAGGATATTACACGGAACCCAGCGATAGCGGGATTATAAGCTGGAAAAGCCTGCATCCGTCTGTTGCGGCTGTGGACGATTGCGGCCGGGTCCGTCCGGTCTCTGCTGGGGAGGCAACAATTGCCGCCGTACATGAGGATTTTCCGGAAAATCCGCTGTTTTGCAAAGTAACGGTATACGAAAATTGCGGCTGCGGGAAGTTTTACTATGTATCCCCTTCTGGCAGCGACCATAACCCCGGCACAGAAAGGGAGCCGTTCCGCACTGTTCAAAAAGCGCGGGATACCATCCGCACCCTGAATTCCCTGCCCGACGGAGGCGTTACCGTCATTTTGGAGGATGGGGAATATCCCCAAGACGAACCGATTCTGTTTACCCCCCAGGACAGCGGAACGGAGAAGGCCCCCATTGTTTACCGGGCGCGCCGCAGCGGCAAGGCAGTCATAACAGGAGGCAAGGCTATCACCGGCTGGAAAAAAGCAGGGCACGTGGAGGGGCTTGCCCCCGCCGCACAAGGAAAAGTATATGCAGCCGACGTGGAAAAAGGCTGGCGGTTCCACGATCTGTATGTGAACGGTGAAAGGCAGCAAAATTCACGCTGCCATAATACAGACGCCTGGCGCAGTTGGCCGGCGTTTTATGGCCGGGTCCAGACAGAACGGTGCAGCGCAGAGAAGGGCCTGTGCGTAGAATTTGAAGAAGGGGAGCTGGACGGGCTGGAAGGCAGTACGGATGCTGAGATTATCCTGCTGCCCACACAGTATTGGAATATCATCGCGGAACTTCGGGATATTGACTCTGCCGGCAAAACCGCTTTTTTGCGCTCCAAAATCCCCGCTTTCGTCCGAAAATACGATTTTAACCGGGACGCAATGGGAGGAACCGGGGAAGGCTGGTATAATATTCTCAATACGCTGAAGTATTTAGACGAACCGGGGGAATGGTGCATAGACAGTAAGGCCGGGAAAGTTTATTACTGGCCTAAAAATGAAGGGACCATTCATCAGGATAAAATCGTTGCGCCAAAGCCTTATGAACTCATACGGCTGCAAGGCGACGGAGTTGAAAATGGATTTCAGCGCCTAGTGGAATACCTGACTTTCGACGGGATTGCTTTCCAATATACGGACCGGATTTCGGAAGACCAGATCCCGGAGGGACGGCTGGTTCGAAACGCGGAAAACCCGGACGCCGCCGTCTATTTTGACGGGACCGCGCACTGCCGCCTAATCAACAGCAGCATCTCACATTCAGGGAGTTTTGCGGTCACCGTCAGCCATTACGCGCAGCACAATGAAATCCTGCATAACCAATTGAAGGATTTAGGTTCCGGCGGCGTGCAGTTTTTGGGGTATGGCGTTGGCACGGTGGACGTAAATCATCATAATATTGTTCAGTACAATTCTGTGGGCGGTATGGGGCGCGCCCCATACCAGCATGCGCCGGGCTTTGGCATTTTCGGTTCCGGAGAAAATACAATCGCCTATAACCATATCGTTGGGGCGCCCTATGCCGGTATTTCCATTGTCGGTACCTATTTTAAGGACGTCGATCCCGCCAATCCGAATCAATTTGCCTGTCCGGACGCTTATGGCAACAGCGCGCATCAATATAATATCCGTTTTGAGGACTTTGCGGATCTGCCGGACGATGCATTTGACGGGGACGGCTGCTGTTTCTCTGTTGGAACACTGGCGGAAAAGTATCAGCATTCCGGCAATAACGTAATAGAATACAATATTTTGGACGACTATTCCCAATCCATGGATGACGGCGGCGGGCTTTATTCATGGTGCGCGGGAATGGGAAACACATTTGCGTATAATGTCTTAAAAGAACAATTACAGGGGGCAAGAACATGGATATTCCGTTTATATATGGACGACAATGCCGTAGGCGCTACCTTGGAAAAGAATTTATGCACAGGCTGTTTCAGCGAAACAATTGATAAATCCCAGCTTCATCCCCCTTTTTTTAACCGCTGGGGATTGGGGGAAAAGGACAGCAATATGACAGCTGCTTATCCGGAGAAACCAGGCGGATATGACGAACTGAGACGGAAAATCCTGGATGTTGTCGGGCGTTTTGCAGGCGGTTTCTTCTCCTGTGAAGGAGAATGACGTTGCTTGCAACCCATGGGACGCCCTTTTACAGAAAAATTGGCGTCAAGGAGGTCCTTTATGAAAGATACAATAGAATCCTACCACGTTCGGGTGACAAAGCCCGGAAAATCGGACGTTGGCTCCATGCCCCTGGGAAACGGGGACATCTGCGCCAATGTTTGGGTGGAACAGAATGGGGATATTTGCTTATATCTCAGCAAAGCGGATGCCTGGAGTGAACACCTGCGGCTCTTGAAGCTGGGAAAACTCCGCGTCCGTTTGACGCCGGCCCCGGTGGCCGCGGAGCAGTTTCATCAAGAGCTGTCCCTGAAGGATGGAATGCTGCATATCCATTTCGAGGACTCTCAGGTAAATATCCGGGTTTGGATTGACGCAAAGCATCCCGCCGCCCATGTTGAGATATCCTGTGGGGATGAGCATACAATTATGGTAACCGCAGAACCTTGGAGGACCCAGCCCAAATTATTGGAGGGGATGGAGTGCCACAGTTCTTATTTGATGTATGGTTCGCCGGAACCGGTATGGGAAAGCGCGGATGTGCTTTTAACAAATCAAACCGACGCCATCGGCTGGTACCACCGGAACGAAACCTCCTCCTGGCGGAAAACTATGGATCTGCAAAGCCTTTCGGAATTGGCCGGCCGGCAGACAGACCCTCTTCTGCACCGTACCTTCGGCGTATACCTGACAGGGCAAGGGATGACCCGCGTCAATGATACGGCCTTAACCGGCGAAAACAGTACAAATTACCATATTATTTGCACAGCCTATACCGCGCAGACTGATTCCGCAGAAGAATGGATCAAGCAGATTCAAAAAATTTCCGCAGAAGTTGAAAAACTGGACATGGCGAAGGTTTACGAAGCGCACCGGGACTGGTGGAAAAACTTCTGGGAGAACAGCTACATTTTCGTAGGCAACGAACAACAAGGCGAGACTGTGACGCGGGGGTATATATTGCAGCGTTATCTGAACGGCTGTGCCGGCAGGGGCTGTTACCCCATTAAGTTCAATGGGTCGCTGTTTACCATGGAAATTCCAGAAAATTCGGCAGGGGAAACCTTTCATTTTGACCCGGATTACCGCCGGTGGGGCGGGCCTTATTGGTTCCAGAATACCCGCTTGACCTACTGGCCCATGTTAGCCGCCGGGGATTTTGAACTGATGCAGCCGTTTTTCCAAATGTACAGAGATGCGCTGCCCCTGGCCAAATACCGAACCCAGGCTTATTACGGGCACAGCGGAGCCTTTTTCTCCGAAACCATGTGTTTTTGGGGGACTTATGCTAACCAGGATTACGGATGGGACCGAGACAACAAGGAAATTGGACTTACAGACAATCCATACGTCCGGTTTTACTGGTCCGGCTCCCTGGAACTGTGCGTCATGATGCTGGAATACGCAAAGTACCATCGGGATCCGCAGTTTATCCAAGAAACCCTGCTCCCCATAGCCACAGCAGTGCTGGAATTTTATGAGCGGCATTATCCCCGGGATGACGCGGGAAAGATTCGCTTTGCCCCGGCGGCTTCTTTGGAAACCTGGCACCATGTGGAAAACCCGCTGCCGGAAATTGTGGGTGTTCGGACAGTGGCGGAAGGACTCCTGGAACTTTTGGGGAATGATTTGGATGGGAACCTGGCCGCCCGTTTCCAGCAGCTGGTAAACGACCTTCCTCCGGTTCCAATGGGGGAGGAAAACTGCCGCCGTTTCCTGCTCCCGGCGGAAAAGGTGATGGACACGCACCCAGCAAATACGGAAAATCCGGAGCTGTACGCTGTTTTCCCGTATCCCCTTTACGGGATTGGCAAACCAAACCTGGATGTTGGGCTGGAAACGTACCGGCGCAGACAGGTGAAGGACAGCCGCGGCTGGCGGCAGGACGCGGTACAGGCCGCCTGCCTTGGACTGACGGATCAGGCCCGGGAATACGTTGTCCAGAATTTTTCCGACGTATCGCCGGATTATGCGTTTCCGGCGTTCTGGGGCCCAAATTTCGACTGGGTCCCGGATCAGGACCACGGAAATGTGGCGTCCCTTGCCCTGCAAAAAATGCTGATTCAGCAGGATCAGGAAAAAATCTACCTGCTGCCGGCATGGCCCCGGGAGTGGGATGTAAAATTCAGACTGCGCGCTTACGGAAATACCGTGGTGGAGGGATCCGTTGCAAACGGGAAATTGGAGGAACTGGCGGTCACTCCGTCCTCTAGGGAAAAAGATGTAATCAATATGTGGGAATATAATCCGTAACGGAGAGTCAATATTTAAAAGGAGGGCTGTGCTATGTTAAACGGACAAGGAACTGCGTCGGTTCCCTACCGAATCGAAGCGGCGGCGGATTTGGCGGAAATCTGCCGGGATCTATCCGCCTGCTATTCATTGGAAGCGGATATCGGCCTGCAGGGGGAATTTGCGCCCATAGGAAGCCAGTTTGAACCGTTCCGCGGAGTATTTGATGGGAACGGACACCGGATCACCGGGCTTTTTATGCGGCACACTACCCAATACGCGGGGCTTTTTGCATGGAACGAAGGGACAATCCGAAACCTCCGCCTGGAAGACGCGGATATTTGGGGAACCGGGGCGGTCGGTGGGGTTGCCGGGTATCATAACGGCGTTATCGAAAACTGCACTGTTTCCGGAAAAATCAGAGGAACCTCCTGGGTAGGCGGATTGGCCGGAAAATTAGGGGAAAACGCGCGGGTCCAGGGGGAGGATTTGTCCTCTGCCAGCGGCACAAAATGGCCGGAGGCAAAAGGGGAAGGGGTCTGCCTGTTTGTGGCCCCGGATGGTTCGGACGAAAGCCCCGGAACAAAGGAAAGCCCCCTGGGGACTTTGGAAGAAGCCCGAAATAGGGTCCGGAAGCTGATTGCCGCCCAAATCGGGACAGATATTACGGTCTATTTGAGAGGCGGAGAGTATTCGTTCCCGCAGCCCTTCCGGCTGGGATGGGAGGACTGTTTCCACAACGGGCAGACTGTAACGTATCAGAGTTTCCCCGGTGAAACGGCGCGCTGTATTGGCGGGAGGAAACTCACCGGCTGGGAGCAGGCTGGGAACGGCATGCTGCGGTGTGATGCAGGCGGCGCAAAGGCAAAGCGGCTTTTGGTGAACGGTTCCCTAAAACGCCCGGCCGCGGCGGTCAACTGGACTGATTATCCGGGTGTTCCCCTGGAATACTTGTACGCCTACTATTCCCACGGCTGGTTCAGCGAAGACTTAAAGGTGACGGGAATAGATTGCGCCGCCGGGCAGGTGCAGACGGAGCTGCCCCCCAGCAGCTTTTCCGGCCAGCCCCAGTATTTGTACGGGGCGCTGGAATATCTCCAAAATCCCGGGGACTGGGCCTGGGGTCCGGATGGGCGCCTGTATTATCTGCCGGAGGAAAACGACCCCCTGGACATTTGGCTGCCGGAAACCCCGGTTATTTTCCAGATTGAAGGGGAAAGCGGGGAAAAACCGGCCGAAAATATCCAGCTTCATGGGCTGGATTTCCGCCTGACAGACGCGGGGAAATCATTTACAGCCCAGGGCGGCCGGGGAAAAGAAGGCTTTGACGAGCCGGACAATACGTTGGCCGCGGTGTTTTTTAAACACGCCCGCAGCTGCCGGATAGTCAGCTGCCAGATTGCGGACTGCTCTGTCAACGGCGTCGCCGTTCAGGGGGAAAGCAGCCGGTGCATGATAGAAAACTGCCGGATCCAGCGGGCCGGTTACGCGGGAATTCATTTGAGCGGCAGCTGGATTGACAGGAAAGAATACAGCAATTTTCATCATTACATATCCAACAATGAGATTTCTGAGGTGGGGTTATTTGCGGTAAACGGCGCTGGCCTTTACATTTTGGGGAGCGGGCATAACCATATCTACCGGAACCTGGTTTCCCATGCCCCACGGTACGGAATCAGCATCAAAGGGGCACGCTACGGCTGCTGGCCCACGGACTGCGGAATCAATCAGGACGGGAGCATCCCCTTTGAACGCCATTGGGATTACCTTCATTCCCGGAACAACCTCATTGAAGGGAACGAGGTATATGACGTAGGCCGCAATTCCCTGGACGGCGGCGGCATCGAGGCTTGGGGGCCGGGCCGGGATAATGCAGCGGATTACAACCTGGTTCACAATTTTTACAATGGAAAGCCCACGATAAATTGGAAGGGCCACGGCATTTTTCTGGACGACGCCACCCATTATTTTCAGGTGACCAACAACATTGTCTATGAATCGGGAACCCAGGGCGCGGACGCCAGTACGTTTATGAAGTCCATTGGGATTGTGGTTCGGAACAATATTTTTGACGTGACAAACACCCATCAGGGAGCCGCCAATATTTCCCCCTATAATGAGCCTTGTTGGGATCAGCGCTTTGTCTGCAATATTGTGTACGCGGACCCCAAGGGCGGTATCGGGGAAGACGGGCAGTTTGTCCCCGGCGGTTCTCTGGACCGGAGAATGTACACATACGACCAGACCGCGTCCGCCGGTTGGGATCAGCCTGTCCTTCGCGAAATGGATTATAACCTTTATTGGAACACATCCGGGGGATACCTGGTTTCCACAAACAACACGGACCCCTCCGCAGATGTCCCCTTGGACGATTTTATCAGAGAAATGGGCGTTGACCGGCACAGCGTGGTTGCGGACCCGCTTTTTGTGGATGCGCCCAATCGTAACTACACACTGAAAAAAGAGTCCCCGGCTTTCCAATTGGGCTTTAAAAATATTGACCGTGCGCAGATTGGCCGGATTCGGTAATCCGTTGGGAGCTTTTGAGAAAAAGCAGCATATCCCATGGCCGGCCTGGAGCTTTACGGATTGCAGGCAATATGGACCATGGAAAATGTGCTTTTCATTATCATTTTATTGCAGAGGTGAGACAGATGACAAGCAGCAGAGAACGATTGAGACAGACATTGAACCACGAGGAACCGGACCAGGTAGTGGTGGACCTGGGCTCAACGGCCATCACCGGGATCCACGCCCAGGCCTTATATAACCTGCGGGAGGCTCTGGGCCTGGAAAAACGCAGGGTGAAAATCTGCGAACCCTTGCAGCTTTTGGGGGAAGTGGAAGAGGATGTCCGGCAAAAACTGCACATAGACTGCGTGGACCTTTCCAATGGGTATAATATGTTCGGCTTCTCCAATGGGGGCCGAAAGTCCTGGACCTTACCGTCCGGCCTTGGAGTGGACGTCCCCGGGGACTTTAACACCACGGTGGACGGGGCTGGAAGGACCTACCTGTATCCCCAGGGGGATGTGAGCGTCCCTCCTGCCGCCGTGCTGCCGGAGGGCGGCTGCTTTTTCGACAACATTGTGCGGGGGAATTGCAGCTGCGACGAAGCGGAAGAGCGCAGCGCCCGGGAGGACTTCCGGGAGGACAGCGGCCTTTTAAGCGACAGCCAGCTCCGGCACATGGAGGAGCTTTGCAATTATTACTATAACGAAACGGATTACGGCATTATCTACAGCAGCGCCATTGCTTCCCTGGGGGATTTCGCCCTGATTCCGGGGCCCGGGGTGAAGCACCCCAAGGGCGTGCGGGACCTACCCGACTTTATGATGGCGGGGCTGCTGTGCCCCGACTATATCCATGAGCTTTTTGAAATGCAGACGGAGGTCGCCCTGAAAAACGCGGAGCTCATCTATCAGGCCTGCGGCAATAAGATCCAGGCCATTTATGTGTCCGGGGCGGATTTTGGGACCCAGAACGGGCCGTATATGTCTTTGGAATCTTTCCGGAAATTTTATAAGCCCTACCACACCCGGATCAACCTCTGGATCCATGAACATACCCAGTGGAAAACCTTTTTCCACAGCTGCGGCGCTGTGGCGGACTTTTTGCAGGACTTTTACGAATCCGGCGTGGATATCTTGAACCCTGTCCAGCTTTCGGCCCGCGGCATGGATGGGAAAATGCTGAAGGAACAGTGGGGCGATAAGTTCGTGTTCTGGGGCGGCGGCGTGGATACGCAGAAAACGCTGCCATTCGGGACACCGGAGGAAGTCTATCAAGAAGTGACCGAGCGGCTGGAGCTTTTCTCCAAAGGCGGCGGATTTGTCTTTAACACCGTCCACAACATCCAGGCCAATGTGCCGGTGGAGAACCTTGCGGCCATGTTTCAGGCATTGAACGACTTCCGGGGCATTAAGAAACGGAATTGACGCACATGAATTTAAGAAAATAATCCCGCAGAATTTTGGGTAACAACCTATTTTGTGGCTGTCAGTACAGGAGAAGAAAAGGATCGATATTGCTCACTCCTTTATAATAGTTATTGACGGATTGAAGAATCTGAACTATACTAAGTACATTCAGCTGTATCAGGACGCCTGCAACATGCTGGCCCAATAGACTGAATGCCTAAAAAGGGAAAAT
This sequence comes from Candidatus Merdivicinus excrementipullorum, assembly GCA_018716725.1. GTDB lineage: Bacteria > Bacillota > Clostridia > Oscillospirales > Ruminococcaceae > Merdivicinus > Merdivicinus excrementipullorum. Next base: position 35,993 of record DVJP01000027.1, read on the forward strand.
GACGGGGGAGTGATGAAATGAAACATGAATTTTGGATGAAACGGCCGGCCTCCTGGTGGGGCGGCAACTGGCGGGAGGGGACGCCGTTGGGCAACGGCGTCCATGGGGCCTTGCTGTACGGATATACAGCCCATGAACGGGTGATGCTGTCCCATACGCGGTTGTGGCGCGGGGATTATTCCCCGCCGGTCCCGGATGTAAGCGGGACCCTGCCCAAAATGCGGGAAACCCTGTTAAATGGCGGCGTCCCGGAAGGAGACCCCATGCTGGTAAACGCCCTTTATCAGGCGGGTTATGCCCCGAAAGAAGCCTTCCCTTATCCGGCGGCGGACCTGCTGGTCAGCCTTCCGTCCCAAACTCCCTTTTCCCATTACCGCCGTTCTCTCAAAATGGAAACCGGCGAAGGGCGGGTCTCCTACCGCCTGGGGGAAGAGGAGGCGCTCCGGCGGTGCTTTGTTTCCAGAGCGGACGACGTGGTGGTCTTGGAATGTAACCGGGACAGCCAGGTGGAGATTGGCGTCCATATGCCCGATGCCGTCCCATACGACCCCGCCGTCCTGCCTCAGAACGTGGAAACCCGGCAGGAAGGGGAGTGGCTCTTCTTTCGGGCCTTTCTTTCCGGGAAGGAGCACGGCGCGGTGGCCCGGGTTGTCCGGGGAGAGCGCACCCTGGTGATTGCCCGGGTTTATACGGAAGGGACAAGCGTGGAAAAATGGCCGGAATATCAGGCGTATATCCGGGCGCTGCCAACGGATTATGATACATTGTTCCAGCGCCACGCGCCGCTGCACCGGGAATTGTTTAACCGGTGCAAGGTAGAGCTGGACGACCTTCCGGAACGGTTTGCCATGTCCAATGAAGAACTGCTGGACCTGGCCTGGGAGGAGGAACTGCCCAACGCCTTGACCCAGCGGATGTGGGAATACGGGCGGTATTTGCTCATCAGCGCCACGGCGGAAAACTCCCTGCCCTGCAACCTTACCGGGCTGTGGAGCGGCGACTATAAGGCCTTCTGGGCGTTCAATATGGCCAACATCAACCTGGAAATGACCTATTGGCAGGCTTTGCCCGGAAACTTGGAGGAACTGGCCCTGCCGTTCTTTGATTATTTTGACCGCGGAATGGAGGCCTTCCGGGAAAACGCCCGCCGGATTTACGGCTGCCGGGGGATTTTTGTCCCGGCGGTATCCATGCCCGGGTGCATGCGCCACGTCTGCATGGCCCCCCACATCACCAACTGGACCGGCGGGGCCGGATGGGTGGCCCAGCACTATTATGATTACTGGGTCTTCACCCGGGACCGGGAATTTTTGGAAAACCGGGCTTTGCCTTTTCTGCGGGAAGCGGCGGCGTTTTACGAGGATTTCGTCATCTGGCAGGGGGAAGGCTGGATGGTCTGCCCCTCTGTTTCTCCGGAAAACCATACCAGCAACTACCTTCCCCGGTCTGAAAACGGCGTGCCGTATGATGTAGGCGACCCCACCCAGGCTTCCATCAACGCCGCTATGGATGTGGCCATTATCCGGGAAGTGTTCACCCACCTGCTGGCCATTGGGAAGGACACCGGACTTCTGGACGGGGAGGAAGCCGCCCGGTATGAACGGATGCTGGCCGGTTCGCCGGAGTACCAGCTCAATGAATACGGCGCGCCCCGGGAATGGCTCCACCCGGATTTCCCGGACAACGACCGCCACCGCCACCAGTCCCACCTTTATCCCATGTTCCCGGGGCTGGAAAAGGCCCGTCAAAGCCCCGAGGACGACGCGGCCTACCGCCAGGGGGGCCTGCGGCGGATGACAGAGGGCATCGAATACCAGACCAGCTGGTCCCTGACCCAGAACGCCTGCCTCATGGCCCGGGTGCGGGACGGGGAGTTGGCGTTCCAGAGCTTGAACTTTATTTCCAAAGCCTTCCTGATGCGCAACCTGTTCACCACCCACAACGACTGGCGGGGGGACGGCATTGGGCTGACCATGGCGTCCGCTCCCTTCCAGATCGACGCCAACACCGGCTGGCCCGCCGCTGTGCAGGAAATGCTGCTCTTTTCCAATGAGGAACGGGTAGACATTCTCCCCGCCCTGCCCGCCAAATGGAAAAAAGGTTCTGCCGGGCCGATGTTAACCCGGTGCGGCGCTGCGGTTTCCTTCTCCTGGGATGGGGATGCCTATTCTGTAAAGGCAGAAGCATTGCGGGATACCTCTTTCCGGCTTTTCCTGCCGGATGGGACACAGCGCAGCCTGACCATGAAAAAGGACGAAGTTCTGACTTTTCAGGCGTGATTTGCAAGATCGATTATGCCTTGGCTTTTCGGTATAGCCAAAAAAGAAATGGGGTCATATGCCGGGAAGTCCGTGGGCCTTATGATAAGGGGTTTTTTCTATGAACAAGAGAGAGTACATGCAGCAGGCGATTCGCCACCAGGAAAGCGGCAAAGTGCCGTATTGTATCCATCTGACCGGCGAGGGGATGGAAGCGTACGGCGACCAGCTGATGCAGGATTATTACAATGCCGATGTGCAGGAGGACTACCGCAAGGGCCTGATTACCAAGGACCAGGCCGTTTACCTCTCCATGGGGAACTACATGATCCCTGTGCCCACCGCGTGGTGGGGCTGGGACTACGACCATATGCCGGCGTCTTACGCCGACCCGGACGAAGCCCCCGCTGAAATGCCGCCCATTGTGAAAACGGGGGATCAGGCGAAATTTACGGAGCAGGCCCGGTATATCCGGGAAAAATACGGCGTTTACATCGGCTGCCTGATTTTCGGGAGCCATTGGGAGAAGGCGTATTTTACCCGGGGAATCGAGAATTTCCTGGCGGATATCGCCGGGTTCCCGGAGTTTGCCCAGCAGCTCCTGGATTTTATCATTGCGCACAATATGGAAATGCTGAAGGACACAGTGGCCTGCCCGTATTACGACGGCATCCTGCTGGGCAGCGACTGGGGCACCCAGAACGACCTGATTATGTCCCCCAAAGCGTGGCATGCCATGATCCAGAACGGTGAGAAGGTGCAGTACGACCTGATCCACAGCGCGGGCAAGGATGTGATGGTCCACTCCTGCGGGTGCATCCTGCGGATCATGCAGGACCTGGTGGACCTTGGGGTGGATATCCTCAACCCGGTGCAGCCGGAGTGCATGGACTTAAAATTCCTGAAGGATACCTACGGCCAGCATTTGACCTTCTGGGGCGGCATCAGCACCCAGGGCGTCCTGCCCTTCGGCACGCCTGCCGAGGTTGCGGCCGAAACCCAGCGGGTCATTGACCTGATGAGCAAAAACGGCGGCTACATCACCTGTTCTTCCCAGGAAATCCAGACCGACGTCCCCTATGAAAACCTGAAAGCCTTAATTGACACAGCCCGCGCTAACGGATAATTTGAAAAGGGAATTTCAGGAATGAATGATGTGAATAGCCTGCCGCATGGTAAGTAAATTTGCCAAAAAAGGAAAAGAGCTAAATAGGCCCCCCGGAAAAAACAGGGGGCCTATTGCCCTTTTGTAAAAACGAGCGGGAATTTGTCAGCGGCGGCGCGTAGGCGTCGTTTATCTTAGCTGAATGTGAAGCCGATTTTCCTCTGTGCAGGCCAAGGATATTCGCGCCATTGCCCGCCGTCCTGTTCTGCTTTTCCGGTCAGCAGGTCTGTGGCGGCGTCCGCAAGATAGCCCAGGTAACTTCCGGCGGAGCTGTCGCCGCACAGTAGTTTCCACATAAGTCCTCCAAAAAGGTAGGATTGGGCAAATTCACGCCAGCTGTGCAGCTCCTCCGCAGCTTTTTGGGAAAGCTCCCAGAGAATACCCACAGCCTCGCTTTCCGTGAGCCAGCCCAAATAGCATCCCCAGCGGGTCAGCATGGCTGCCCGGCCAATATCCCATCCGGCCATAAAGCCGGGGGCATATTGGCTTTTGTACCGCTGCGCAAATCTCCATGCCCGCCTGGCGGATTCGCAGTCATCCTCGTCCATGGTTTCGTCCATCAGCTCCTCCGGCGAAGACGCCTCGCTATAAAGCTGATACCGCAGAATATAGCCCTCCTGCGCTAAATAACGGATCATATCCAGCAGATCGCTGCGGCCGTTTATCCCCCAGGAGCGGCGTACCAGGGATACGATTTTCTGCTCCATAACAGGGATATGTTCCTCCACATCCATACTGTACAGATTATGATTGTTAAGGGTGGACAGAATACCGGACAGCAGGATGCCAAAGCGTTCCCATCTGGCGTCATTTTTTTGGTACGGGATAGGTTCCGGCTCGGGGATGGCCTCAAGCCGGGCCATTGCCTCTTCCAAGGCAGTGTAAAGAGTTTGCTCCAGTTCCAAATTAAATGCAGGTTCTTCCTCCTCGCCGGCGTCCTCCATTTCCAGCGTTTCCAGAGCCGCCGCCAGAATGCCCATATCTTCTCCAAACAGCTGCCCCATCAGGTTCTCAGTTGTAGAAGCAGCAGTCTCAGCGACCTTCTCATTTACCATTTTTTGCAGCAGTTCTTCGCTGGCGGCCATCTGTGCCAGCCCATCGGCCCCCAATATCTGGCCAAGAATTTCTACCTGCCGTTCAGCGTTGGCATGAATCTGTTCTTCTGCCTCGGCGGCGGATGCAGGCGCTTCTTTTTCAGAACTGGAAATCTCGAGATTGCGAACCAGTTCTTCGCTTTTTTCAAAAGTTTTTTTCATAGCTTCAGAGGCTCGCTCACTGGCCTGCTGCGCCCGTTTTCTAATCTCGTTGATGTCAACCATTTTTTCTGTCCTCCTCGTCAGGGGGGAGCGTATGCCATGCCGGAGTTTTTTTGCGGCGTGTAAATAGCTTTTTGATCCGATTTAAGATTCCTTCTATAAAATGGAACCACAGATTCCCCAATATCAATACCGCCGCAAGAAACAGCAGGAGTGCTCCAATTTCTCCAAAAGGCATTTGTTACCTCACTTTGTTGCAAATCTGTTCATAAAGAAGTCGGTAAAAGCGGCCAGCTCCTCATCCTGGGACACATAGACATACAGCTTTTCGTCTTCCAGCCAGTCGTAGGCGTTGATGCCGATATACCCTTTTTTGTCCGGATAAATGATAAAAGCGTCGGTAGGGTACTTGTTGCGGTAGGCTTTCAGGATTTCAGAGCGGCGATAATAGGTCGGATCGCCGCAGCCGGAAAGATCGGGAACAGTGGGAACCACCACAATCGTTTGGCTGTCCTCATTCCAGCCCACAATTAGATTTCCGATTTTCGTTTTGCTTCCGTGAACAAATCCGTAATTGAAGCGGCTCACGTCCTCGGTATATCCGAAAATCAGCCGGTAATCCTCTCCGTCTTTCACAACATGGTTAAATAAAGCGCGCATTTTCTTTGCATTAGCATTGCTTTTTTCCATGTCGATTTCCGGTCCCTTAAATAATTTGCTGAAAAATCCCATAACTCTGTTCCTCCTAAATTTTTATTTTTGAAAGTGAATGGGAACCATTACACCATCATTCAAGAATTGTGCCAATAAAATAAATATAAATATAAGAATTTGTCTTTATTTTGACTGAAGTAAAATCCGTCTGAATATAACGCCGCAACACAATATTCGGACGGATTTCCCTAGTTCCTATCGTCTAAGACCAGAGGAGACGTTTTCAGTTTTTCCAAGGCATCCACAATGACGTTAAGCTGGAAGTCAATTGTTTCGTCGGCAGCCTCAGGGACAAACAAGGGGAGGGTATCGGGGAGCGCTCTGCGGATCACCATGGCTGTCAAGCTCAAATTGGTGAAAAGATTGACCCGATTTTCATCAGCTTTGATCCCAAAGCTCTCCAAAATTTCTCCAAAAAGCCGGCGCTGTTTTTGACGGAACACCTGATAGCTTTCCTTTGACAACCGCTTGAAAATAATCTGCTGTTCTTCAATTGTCAAAACAGCAATTCCATATTGTTCCCCGTAGCAGCAGTCATGGAGAAATTTTTTCACAGCGTCACGCCAGCTTAGAGCAGGATCAGCCATCAGCTTTTGAACATACGCAATGATTTTAGGCTGCTGCCAGTACAGCGTTTCCAGCACCAGGTCTTCTTTTGTTGAGAAAAAAGAGTAGAAAAAAGTTCGTGAAATGCCAACCTTTTTATACACCTGCTCTACTGTCGTATGCTGGACGCCTTGTTTTGCCATCAGTTCAAGCCCAGCCGTAATCAGCGCCGTTCTGATGCGCTCTCTGTCCTCCTCAGAATAAGCCACCCTTGGCATTGCATCACCTCACGCAAAATAAAGACAAATTTTTCTTAATGATTTTATTTTAGCATATTCAATAAAAGAAGGCAAGGGCTGGAGCGACATTAAATAGATTTTTTTTGACGATGATCCAAGTTTGTTCCGTGATAGGTTAATCAAAAACTGTATGAATTGGGATTTCTCTTTAAACTCTAGGTTTATACCTCTGAACAATTTGACGCTTCTGTTTTTCTTCTTTCGTGGTATAATTTTATCATGGGGACAAGGGACCATAATCAAAGAAAGTTTAAAATAAGGCCAGTATCCCTTCAGGCAGACGATATGGGAGGACTCTATGGAAAACATGCTGACAAAAGTTCGCCAGGTAATGGGGCAGGTAAATCAGGTGGTGTTGGGCAAGAAAGTCCAGGTGCGGGAAATTATGCTGGCGTTTCTTGCTAATGGCCATATCCTGCTGGAGGACATTCCCGGCGTCGGAAAGACAACGCTGGCTCTGGCGTTTTCCCGCGCCATTGACCTGCCCTACCGCCGGATCCAGTTTACGCCGGACGTTCTGCCTTCGGACTTAACGGGTTTCTCCATCTACCGGCGGGACCAGGAGCGGTTTGTTTACCAGCCTGGCAGCGTCTTTTGCAGCCTGCTGCTGGCGGATGAACTGAACCGTACCTCCCCCAAAACCCAGTCGGCCCTGCTGGAAGTGATGGAGGAACGGCAGGTAACGGTGGAAGGGGTGACCCGGCCGGTCCCTTCGCCTTTTCTGGTAATTGCCACGCAGAATCCCTCTGGCGCCGCCGGGACCCAGCTTCTCCCGGAAGCCCAGTCGGACCGGTTCCTCATCAGCCTGACTATTGGCTACCCGGATTTCGAAAACGAGCTGTCCATGGCGCTGGGAGTCAGCGAAACGAGCCGTTTGGATATGGTAAGCCGGGTGATGGACGGCGAAACCTTGCTGGAAGCCCAGCATCAGGCCAGCCAAGTGTACCTGAAGGATTCCGTTGCGGAATATCTGGTAGAGCTGGTGCGGGCCACCCGGGAGCACCCGGATTTGGAAAAGGGCGGCAGCCCGCGGGCAACTATCGGCTTAGTCCGGATGGCAAAGGCGGCGGCCTGGTTGGACGGGCGGGATTATGTAGACCCCCAGGACGCTGCGGGGCAGTTCCCCTACATTATGAGGCACCGGCTCCGGTTGAGCAATGCCGCCAGGATCAAAGAGCGTCAGGCAGACGCTGTGTTGGAAGAAATCGTAGGTTCCATCAAAAAGCCGCCGATGGGAGTGAGAAGGTGAAACGGGCGCTTCTTTTCTTTCTCACCCTTCTTATCTGGTTTTTAGCGGGATTGTACCGTTCTCCGGTCTTAATGGCGCTGGCTCTGGCCCAGCTTTTGTTATACGGAGGAATGGGCCTGCTGTCCTGTTGCCTGAAACGGCGCATTTCAGCAGGATTTGTGCAGAAATTTACGTTCCTTTCCAAAGATCATCTTGGCGAACATATCCTTTGGATAGAAAACCGGGGGAAAATCCCAGCGGGGCCGGCAGAAATCCTGTTGTATATCCAGGCACCAGGAGGCAGCCGGACAAAGCAAAAACTGCTGATACCGGCTTTAGACAGCAATGCGCGGCATGAGACCGCCCTTCCCCTGGATAAACCCCGATGCGGGATTTATACGCTGGAACGGGGCGTCTTACGGGTTTGGGATTACCTGCGGCTGTTCCGCCGGGAAAAAAGGCTCGCCGGCGAGGCTCAAATCGCGGTGCTGCCGTCAAACAGCCGGCAGATTATGATGCTCCCGCCGGATCATATTGAAAACCAAAGGGGGGACGGCTTCGTTTTCCCGCCCTTTTCCGGGAATAACCGGGACGAGATCCGCCAATTGAGAGAGTACCGCCCCGGCGATCCCAGCCGGTTTATCCACTGGAAGCTGAGCGCAAGATTGGACGAATTTCTGGTGCGGGAGTACGCCCGTGAGCAGGAGGCGGAAATCCCCCTGTATTTGCAGATGTCTTTTGATAAAATACAGCCGCAGGTGCGGGAAGCCTTTTATGAAATATTGTATGGGCTTTTGCTTGGGATGCGGGAAAATGGGAGCCGGGCGGCTGTCTGCTGGCGGGAAAAAAATAACCGGACAAGGCAGATTGCAGTGGACAGCCTGTCCTCCTGCGCGGAATTGTTTGTCCGGCTGTACCAGTCGGAGCAGGAGCTGGACAACACGGAGGAGCCGGAAAGCGCCGGTTTGCGCTTTGGAACGGATCTGCGGCTCATGGACGGGGACAGGCTGCTGTTCCAGTTTTCCGCGGAACAGTATCAGGAAGAAGTGAACGGTTCGGATTTTACGGGATCGAGGTGTCCGGAATGATTGGGGACAAAAAACAGCTTTCCAAGGCGCGCATCCGCCAGCTGTACCCGCTGGTTTTCCTGCTCAGCGGGATTGTCGGGATGCTGTCCCTGTTTCTGGGGATTCCGGGGCTGTCCTGGAACCCTCTGGCGGTGTTTTTGTTCGGCGCGGCCCTGCCGGCGGTTTGGTGGCTTCTTTATTGCCGGAAACACCCAAGGATTCTTGCCGCCAGCATCCTGATTTTCTTAGGCGCCGGCACGGCCTTCTGGTTTTTCGACCCCTCCCTGGCCACGCAGCTTCAGGAAATCGCCGGGGGGATTTTAGGACGCCCCCTTTCGGAAAATCCGGAGGTAACCGGGGGGATGCTTTTGATTGCCGGCGGCATTGCTCTTCTTTTTTTCCTTTTGGAAATCCTCCTGCGCACCCACTGGCCGGTGTATTTCCTGACGACGGCGGTTCTGCTTGCCGCTCCGCTCATGGGGATTTCGCCGGGATTTTGGTCGGGAATGGGGCTTGCGGTTTTTCAGGCGGCATTCTGGTCCATGCGCGGGCTGCAAAGGCAGAAACAAAACAAGGGGGAAGCGGTCAGGAAAATTTGCTCTATGGCCGCCTTGGGGATGGCCGGCTGTTTTTTGGTTTCGATTTTGGCGGTGGGCTTGTTCCCGGAATGGTTTTACCATACCGCCTCTACAGCAGAAGGCTTCCTTCAGTGCAGCCTGAAACAAATCAGCGGCGATTCCTGGAAACCTGCGGACGGCATTATCAACCGTGGGAACCTTTACCCGGCCGGTATTCAGGAACTGGAATTATGGACAAACAATCAGCCCACCGAAACCTTATCTGAAGGAGTTCAGCGGCGGGGATTACGCAGGCGGGGTATGGCAGCCGGCGGATGAAGAAGCGGTTTTTGCCCGCATGGAAGAAAATTCCCTGCATTGGGAAGAGTGGGAGAGCTGGATTCCCGGCATGTACGCCTCCATGCCGTATATAACCAGCGCCGCCGCTTTCCGGGAGGACCCGCCGCCGGAACGCATCCTGTATATCATGGATCCATCGGAATCCTCCGGCGGCATCCTCCCTTATTACGCAATGCGGCAGGGCTTTGGCCGGGATCGGGGGGAACCGGGGTACACGGTCCGGTATTTTCAGTCGGATGAAGTGGCAGGCGACTGGGCAAATACCAGCAGTTCCTTGGACCAGGCCAGGGATTGGTATGCGGAATTGCAGGACGCCTACGCCAGGGAAACGGGGATTTATACAGCCGTGCCGGAAACAGAGCTTCCCCGGCTGACGGAACTTTGCGCGGAAAATCCCAAGGAAAACCTGGAAGAGATTACCGCCTTCATTTTCTCCGTGCTGGATCAGGCGGTCTATACCACTACCCCGGGTGTAATCCCGGTAAACCAGGACCCCAATGAATACTTCCTCTTTGAAAGTCAGGCGGGATACTGCCAGCATTTCGCTTCGGCCGCCGTATTGATGTACCGTTTGTATGGAATTCCCGCACGGTATGCAGCCGGTTATGCCGTTTCTCCGGACTCTTTTGAACTTCAGGAGGATGGGGGCTATACCGCAGTTGTAACGGATGAGGACGCCCACGCCTGGCCGGAAATTTATCTGGACGGCTATGGCTGGACGCCGGTGGAAGTGACGCCTTCCGCCAGCCTGCCTGCCATGGCATACCCCGGCTTACCTTTTTCGGAACTGGAAAGGATGCTGGACGGGGAAATTCGCCTGCCGGAGCTGCAATCCCACTCAGAACGTGAAATTTTGACGGTGGAGAACGGCGGGCTGGAACTGCCGGAAATTTCTGAATTCCAGATAGAACCGGCGTGGATTATGTTTCTGCTCCTGGTTTGCTTCGGCCTTTATCTGATCTACCGGGAATCCACGCGGCGCAGCCTGGATACCATGGATGTCCGGCAGTTGTTCGGCCGGATGCTGGCAGCCGTTCACAATGCCGGACTGCTGAAAGGGTACGACGGCTCCGAGGGGGACTTCCCCAAACGCCTCTCGGAGGAACTGAACCTTCCTGTTCCTCTCATGGAAACGGCGGTAAGCGTTGTGAAGCGTGCGGCTTACGGAAACAGGGAATTGACGGCAGAGGAAACGGCGGCGGTGCAAATGTCGTACCAAAAGGTCATACGGGCCTTGGGAAAACGCCTGCCCTGGTACAAAAAGCTGTGGTTCCGGTATATCCTGATCTATGATGAAAACAGCTTTCATTTAAACGAAGACCAGCCATCATCATGATGGCTGGTTTTTCTTTGCCGCTTTTAGGATGAAAAAGTCTTGATTAGAGGGAATGTGCAGAGCTTAGGGATCGCCGTGGGGCAAATTTCCTGAACGCCCTATTTTGTGATGGGCCTCCAGCGTCTCCAATGGTCCGGCGCTCAATGAAAGCTTTGCAGGAGCCTTACCACAAAGGGCTTGGTGATGCCATAGACGGAATAGCTGGCATACTGTACATGAGCGAGTCTCATGGCTTCCAGCTGCTTTTCCGTGTGGGAGGTATACGGATACACGCCGAACAGGAAGGGGAAAAAAGCATACAGGAATTCCTGGATGCGCTCCGCCGTCATGGAAGGGAAAAACTTTTCCAGACAGCAGGTGACTGCGCGCAGCGCGCCCGCATAGGCTTTTTTGAAGTCCGCCAGGTTTTCCAGACGGCTGTTCCCCTCCATATCATAAAGGTTCATGGACATCAGCTTGAGCATGCAGCCCCGCTTTTCCAGCGTACGCGCCAGGGCGTCTGCAAATTCCTCCCCCGACAGATCCTGATGCTGCTCGGTGATCCCGTCTAAATCCGCAGCCCAGGCTTCATGTTCCCGCTGGAGCAGGGCCAGAAAAATTTCCTCCTTGGTGCGGAAATAGTTATAGATAGAGGTACGGGTAAAGGAAGTTTTATTCCCAATATCTTGTATCGTAATATCTTTAAACCCCATTGTTTCATACAGGGAAGCGCAGGCGTTGATAATCTCTTCCTTTCTGGCATTTGTCAATTCTTCGAATCCTTTTGGCATGGCAGCTTCCTTTCCAAATTAGGCGTTCAGCGCATGTTTTGCCCACTCCGCCGCGCCGGAGTTTACTAATTCCCCCTTTTTCCAGTCGGCGTTGGGGCAGTGTTCCCGCAGGCTCTTTTCTGCCTTGGCAATCCCGCTGCCGCCGGAGGTGGCAAAGGGGATCAGCGTCTTGCCGGAAAAGTCGTAGCTCTCCAGGAAGGTGTCCACGATCTGCGGTTCCACATACCACCAGACAGGGAACCCGACGAACACGGCGCCATATTGCGCCATGTTTTTTACCGGTTCCGCAATAGCCGGACGGCAGGCCGGATCGTTCATTTCCACAGTACTGCGGCTTTTTTTGTTGGTCCAATCCAGATCCGCAGCGGTGTAAGGCGTTTCCGGACGGATTTCATATAAATCCGCATCCAGGGTCTGCGCCAGTTCCTTTGCCGCGCGGGCGGTGACGCCGCTGGCGGAAAAGTAAGCGATCAATACTTTTTTCATTATAAACACTCCTTTAAAATTTCTACAATCTCATCGCGGCTGAGCGTTTTGTACCCGCCGTTCATAATGAGGGTGCTGTCCGCAATGCCGTTGATCATCTCCGCCCCGGCGCCCAGCTGGGAAACGTTCATCACAAGCCCCAGTTCCTTCATCCAGCCTTCCATGGCGGCAAGGCCCTCTTTGGCCGTCTGTTCGTCGGTTTTGCCTGCCGGGTCTACATTCCAAACATTAACTGCGAACCGTTTGAATTTCTGCACGCCGAAGGGCAGAATATGCCGGTAATAGGGGAGGGAAACAGCAGCCAGCGTCATGCCGTGGGCGGCGTTGGTATAAGCGCCGACGGCCTGGCCCAGCATGTGTACCATCCAATCGGTAGATTTCCCCCGGGAAACCAGGGTGTTCAGCGCCCAGGTGGCCGCCCACATCAGGTTGCTGCGTGCTTCGTAGTTCTGGGGGGCCCGGTTGGCGATGCGGCTGGAATGGATAACCGAGCGCATCAGGCCCTCGCTGAGGTAATCGCTTACGTTGTCGTCCTCGCCGGAGAAATACTGCTCGCAGATGTGGTTGAAGATATCATAGATACCGGAAACCATCTGGTAATGGGGCAGGGTCAAGGTGTATTTGGGATTCAGGACGGCGAATTTTGGCATGATTTTTTCATCGGCGAAAACATGGCCGATTTTCTGATGGGTGTGAGGGTTGGTGATGACCGCGCCGGCGTTCATCTCAGAGCCGGTGCCCACCATTGTCAGCACGCAGCCTACCGGCAGGGTCTGGCAGGAAGGCTCCTCAAAGCGGACGTAGTATTTTTCCCAGGGATCCTCCGGGCAGTTCACCGAAACGGAAACCGCCTTGGCGTAATCGCATACGGAGCCGCCCCCTACGGCCAGAAGGAAATCCGCCTGATGCTTCCGGGCGATTTCCACCCCTTCATAGAGCTTGTCTACCGTGGGGTTGGGCATGACGCCTGAAATCTCAGCTACATTTTTGCCGCTGTCTTTCAGGATTTTGACGACATCGTCATAGACGCCGTTTTTCTTAATGGAGCCGCCGCCGTAAATCAGTACGATATTTTTGCCGTATTTCGGCAGTTCGGCGTTCAAATAGTTCAGCGAATCCTCGCCGAAGTACAGCTTGGTAGGGTTGCAGTACGAAAAGCTGCCTAACATAAAAAATCCTCCTATTGATTGGAATTATAAATTGCTAAAGGCTTCCTGCTACACAAGGTACCGAAGCCAGACCGCGCCGTTTTGATATGTTTTTGCTTCCTTTAATTTCAGGGGTGTCGGCGTTTTTTCCATGGGAAATCCGTCGAATACGGCCGGCATCCCTTTTCTGCCGTCGATACCAAGGCCGATTAGGATGCTGATTTCATCCAGCAGCCCGGCTTCCAGAAAGGCGCTGTTGATAGCGGGACCTCCCACAATTCCAAGGCGCTCTGCGCCAAACTCTTCCGCCAGGATTTCCACAGCCCGCTTTAAGTCGATTCTTCCTTTGCCGCAGGCAATCCATGAAATATGCCTTTCATCCAGGTAGTCCAGGTACTCCCTGGAAACCGATTCGCTGGTGATAATCAAATGGGGTTTCGCGGCGTCTATATCCTCTTCCCAAAGCAGCGTTCCCCGGGTATCCGCAATAATTTCGTAACCTTTGGCGGCGGCTTTTTTGGAAAAACCTTCCTGTCCAAAGGGCTCATTTTTCTGGGTTTGGAATACGCCAGGCAGCGACATTTCCAGCTGGGCCGTAACCCGGCCGCTCAGCGTAGACGGCAGATCCAATTCCTCCAGCGCGGCGTAGTATTCTTCGACTCCCGCCAGCTGAGCCGTCATGGCGCAGTCGATCCGGCCGTCAATTGATGTCATCATGTGACAGACAGTGTACGGCTTTTTCATCTTTAGATTCCCCCAATCGCTTAAGCTTAATGTTCTGACGCTGTGTCAATACTTATAGCATAGCATTATTCTGACACTATGTCAATATAAATTTTGAGAAATTTTTGCCCGGCATAATCAAGGTAAACAGGCGGATTGGCTTGGGAACGTCTTTACGAAAAGTCCAACCGTTTATTCTCCTAAGCAGATAATCCGGCTTTATTTTGCTGCAATTCAATCCATTAATCGTCCTGCATCTCTTGACTTTTCCGTATCAATAAGCGTATAATATATAATATTAGTAAAACGAATTATATATTTCATATCCCAAGGAGGATTAATTGCGTATGAAAAGGGTTTTATCTGTTCTTACCTGCGTGTTGCTGCTTTCTTTATCGGGCTGCGGCGCGGGCAGCGCCGAAACGTCCGGCGGTTCAGAACCAAATGAAGCAAGTGAAAGCGGCGTATCTGCTGATGTGTCCGAGAACACAGAAACTTCGGAGCCTGATGTAAGTTCCGAACAGGAAACTGCGTCCGGCCCCGCTGTCAAGGTTCTGGCAAAAGAATACATCCACCGTACCGATCAGGATGGGCAGGTTAGTTCCTACCGTGCGCCCATTTATACGGAAAGCGCGCTGTACGATGGCTTTGAGCGGTACACGCCCGATGACATCCTTTTGGAAATCGTAGATGAGTGTACTTATGAGATTGACGAGGCCGGAAGGACCCTTCTTCAGCTTCCGACAGAGCAGCTTTATCAGATAACTTATCTCTTTGACGAATCGGGCAGGCTTATAGAATCCAAATCTGAGGACGTCAATGGAACCCTCGTTTACTACTGGTATGCCTGGGCCTACGATGATTCCGGCCTGCCTCAGAAAAAGACCAAGCTGGATTCCAAGGGAAATGAAACCTCTGATGTCTGGAAATATATCTATGACGACTCCGGAAACATCGTCCGCCGGGAAGACGCTTATGGCGCATGGACGGAATTTACTTATGACGATGAAGGCTATCCTCTCACCTCCATCAGCTATGACCAAGATGGGGAAAAATATGACGAATGGTCCAGCTTTGAATACGAGGAAGTAGACGTGGAATCGCTGCCGGAGTTTATGGGTTCTGCAAAACAATGGATTCTGGCGGATTTGGTGTATTAATCTTGAATTTGGCAAGCAAAAACAGGGGGCTGCCGCAGTGTTTGCGGATTGCCCCCTGTTTTCGTTATGTTTGCGGCTGTCAGGATTACTGCCATTGTGTCCGCTCGTCAGCTGATGCCGTAGCGCGCCGCAATGCGGGCGAATTCTTCGCTTTCCGCGAAGCTGTCCAGCAGCTCGTCCCTGCTGCGGCCCTGCTTCAGTTCCCGCACCTTGGCCTTGACCTCATCCGGTGTACCTGCCCGGTCCATAAAAAGGAGGTACAGTTTGCGCACAAAGGCGTCGTCGCTGGGGGCCTTTCGCTTCATTTCGTCAACGATCATAAAATCGATGGCGCAGCTTTTTGCATCATTTAACCCCTCTCGCAGCCAGCTTACATAATGCTCAAAGCCCTCTATGTCCGGGTCGCGGCCCAAGGCCACGCGATAGCACCGCGTTACGAACCCCTCAAGGCCTTCGGTGGGCCATGCTTTCTTTTTCTGATACCGCTTGATGCTTGCCTTGTTTTCTGTTTCCCGCGCTTCCTCGTAGAGGCCGTCGTAATACTCTTTCCATTGGTCGAAGTCCTTTTGGGAGCCGGAGTAGGTTCTGGGCGTCTTTTTTTGCCAATAGTGGAAAAAGGCCAGCCAGCGGTAATAGGTTGTGGCGTTTTCCTCAAACACCCGGCAGAATTCCGCCTGCAAAGCTTTGGGGTCCGTGGTGAAGCGGTAGAACAGCAGCCAGAGATTGTGAAGCAGCAGTCCGGCGGACACCAGCGCGCCTACAGTGCCCAGCAGCAGCACCGGGATGCCCGCCAGCAGTTTGATAAAATCGGGCAGCGCCTCCATGAACCAGAGCCCGTCCATCCCCTTGGTGAATATGGTCACGCCTGTGGGCACTAAGATTGCCGTGAGCACGCCGAAGCAGCTTGTTCCCATTACAGCGCTTAGGCGTTTGGTTCCCCAATCGTCGGTTTTATACCGGGTCTGCTCGTAGCTGCGTTTGATTTTTTGAGCCGCCTGCTGCGCTTTTTCCCCCATGGGGATGGAATCAGCGCTGAAATACACTTCCCGCGTGTGGGCGCCGCCGTCCTCACCGTCCTCTTCGATGGTCCGGGTGAGGTAATTGATCCTATAGTCCGGAAAAGCGCAGATGGGCTTTTTCCCCTCTACATAAGGTTCCACTACGCTAGTCAGAGCCTGGCCCAGCCCTTTTTCGTAATCCTCGTCCCTGGAAAACATCATGCCGTAGGTCTCGTTTTTGAAGTAGCCATCAACGGGATGGCGTATGAAATACTCAGCAAGCGCCTGCATATAGCGGTCTTTGAAATTTTCCTGCTGATTTTCTTCGCCAAGGCCCTCGAAATTATACTCCAGCTTTGCCGGCAGATGGTCGAACAATTCTTGTTCTGCCGGCGTTTTCCACTGCTTTTTCGGCAGTTTGCTTTTTTTCATTGGGATTCCTCCTGTTATCCTGTCAACGCAGATTTTTCTTACGATACGCAGGCGGATAACGGCGCGTATTCATACGTTATGTGCAGCGTCAGATCCTTCTTTTTGCAGATATTTCCGTATTCGTCGTATTCATATTCATAATGCTCAAATTTTCCGCCGTGTTCCGTGCCTTCCTTCCATTCCTGGGTAATGCGGCCGTCTTCGTCATACTCGTATTTCCACTGGCACAACTCGTAGGAGACGGTTTCCTCTCCGGCAGCGTTGAATTCGTGCTGCAAAATCTGCTTTCCGTCCCCATCATATTCATAGGTGTAAACGCGGTTGACATTGCCGTCTGAGTCAAGCAGCGTTTCCTTCACCAGGTTTCCCGCCGCATCGTATTCGCACTTTTTCGCCATGGCATTCCCAAGAGAAGTGGCTTTTGTTTCGCTTTGGTAGGTCAAATTCCCGTTTTCATCGTATTCGTAAGTCACTTCGCCGTCCAATTGGCCGTCGTAAAATCCGGCTTTGCGCACCAGCAGCCCTTCCGGGTTATAATCGTACTCATAAGTGGCGTTGGAAATCGCTTCTCCCGTGGCCTGAAGCATGGTTTGGGATTCTGTCACAATCTTGCTCCCATCCTCCTGGTACTGGGTGGTATATTCCCGGTAAAGCGTTTCATCCGGTTTATCCTGGTACGTTACGGTTTCGGAAATTTTATCCCCGTTTTCATCATAGGCGTACTCCGTGATGATCCCTTTTTTTGTGGAGTTCTCCCGAACCAGAACGTAGGGTTCATCCAAAGCTGCCTGAGCTTCCTCCTCAGCCGAACTTTCTTCGGATGTTTCGGCTTGCTGGGAGGATTCCTGCTGAGGCTCCGCGCCGGAAACAGCCTGCTCCGACGTTTGCTGTCCCTCGCTGCCGCAGCCGCCTAAAAGGGCGGAAGCCATCATCACTCCTGTTAGTAAGATTGCGACTTGCTTTTTCATTGTCGTTTCCTTCTTTCATTTATAAAATACGAATAGTCGATTTCGCCGTTTTTCTTTCCCGGCGCCTTCAGCCAGGTGAGCGCCGCCCTGCTTTAATACTCGTACAGCGCCACCGGTTCCGATTCTCCAATCTTCATGGTATAGAACACCGAACGTTCCCGGTTATAAATAGGACGCCAGCCAAAGCTTTCCTCTGCCCGGACGCTCCATTCCACAGTAAAATACAGGTCGTCCCCGATAATATCCAGATCGGAAACCAGGGCAATTTTATCTTCCGACCCTTGCGGATTATCCAGGAATTCAAAACCCGCCTCTTGGGGGATGAGGGTCTGGTAGCTGATTTGCCCTTCCTGATGCCGCAGGATCTCCCCATTGATGCAGACGAAGGAGCCGGGTTTGCTGATGCGGGAATCGCTTTGTGCTGCTGTCCAGGTTTCTTCCCCGGAATTTCTGATCATAACGTGGCATGACGTATAGGGGTAATCGTCCCAGAAGCCCACATACGAACCCATGGCGTCATCTGTTCCGATGTAATAGAGGCAGGTTTCCCCGCCGCTCTCCACCACCTGGAATTCCTCGGCCCCCAGCTGTCCGTATTCCACTATAACCTGGGTATTCGCTCCATCCGTATCCACGCAGTTGACGCCGCCTTCTTGGAAGAAAAACCCGGTTCCGGCGTAGCAGCCGTAGGAATAATAAATCCTGTCGCCCGCCTTGACCACTTGGCAGATATTGAATCCCGCCGCAGCCCATTCCTCAGAACCGCTTACCCGGCTCAATTCCACAACCTCACTGCCGTCAACGGCCGCTTTCCATAAGGTAGCCTGGGGGACTTCCTGCCCGCCTGCGGTACTATAATAGCAGTATCCGTCCACTGTCCCCAAATAGGTCTGGCCCGTAGAATGGACTTGTTTCGTGGAGTGATCTTTGGCGTAAAGCAGGTACACGCCTCCGTTATAGCGCCCGATCAATGTACCGGCGCTGTCATCCGCCGCCCACGGTTCAAAATAGCCGTGATCTACCCGGCCGCTGCCATCCAGGTTTACGGAAAAGAGATCGGCCCCGTTTTCCTTCAGATAAATCCGGTCCCCCACAATGAAAATCGGCCCATACCCCTTTGCGCTCAAAAGGAGGTCCTCGCTTCCGTCCTCGTGACGGCAGATCAGCTGGTTCTCCGTCTGCCGATGGGGATAATAAGCGAATGTTCCGTTGGAATCAAAACTTTCGGTATTGTATTTCCAGTAATAAATGTTACCGCGGTAACGGACCACATTCCCGCCGTTATTTTCCGCACCGGTCCAGTCCAGCACAATGTCCTTTGTTTCCAAAGTTTTGCTTCCGTCGTCCAGCACAGCGGTGGTAAAACCGGACGCCCCGTCTTTTTCGGCGTAAATACCGTAGACGCCATAGGGGACTTCCGGCACTGTGAAAGCGCCTTCCGCGTTGGTTGTTCCGTTCCATTCTTCCTGGAACTCATGGTTCAGCCAGCGGTAAAAGGTGACGGCCGCGCCTTCCGTTTCGTTCAGGTCCTGGTCCAGAACCTTGCCCTGGACCGCTCCATGACCGGCGAATACACGGTTTGCGCTGTCGTTCAGGTAACTGTACCGAAGGGGCCGTTCAGATAAAGCCGCCCGGTAATCCTGGTAGTCCTGCTGCTCCGTGTACACGGAGGTTCTGATATAATCGTCCACGGAGCGGAGCACATAGCCGGATACGTTCCCCAGAGTCCCAAAAGAATACTCATTGGCAGGGGTCCCCATAACTTCCGCCAGCTGTTCCAAAAACGCAATGGAAAGACCGATATCCAAATTCTCCCTGCAGCCGATAAAAGCAGAAGCGCCGTGGCGGTGCAAAAGCTGAACCATCTGGTCGTCGGACTTGGCCTTGCACACCGCAAAATACAAAATGGTGTTGTCAAACACCTGATCGCTCAAGGCACATTCCAGATAACTGCTGGTCATATTCAAGTGATAGGCAGCGTGGCCTGTGGGGTCAATCGTGACGTCCACGATCCAGCGGATGCTTCCAGTATCATCAATCATCCCCCAGACATTGCTGTAATAGCCGTCTTCCAAAGGGGTGATAGCCTGATGCAGCTGCGTATAGTCCAGCAGGTCCATGAGTTCCCATATCTGGGCTTTGGTTCTTTCTCCCATGGCCATGAAAAGCATATCGCTTCCGTCTTTCCGCTCTATTAAGCCGCCGTGGGTATTGAGCACCGTCATGCCATAACTTGTAAATTCGCCGTTTACCAGTTTATTAATGGCATCTTCGGACTCAGACCAGGTTAAGATTCCGCCTACCCGTTCTACCAGCTTATCCTCGCTTTCCCGGAAAAATCTGCCGAAACGCTGTACGGCTTCATCATTCGAATAAGGGCTTAGATGCAGGATATGCGAATTTGTCCGGGGGATTTCACTGGGGATATAAAGCTCCTCGGTGGATTGTCCCTCCTGATAGGCTGCAAACGCTTGGTCTTCATTCACATAGCCGAAGGTATTGGGGGAAGTGCGGTTCAGGCCGTAGCTCCCAATTAAGCTGTCCGTTGTTGCAAATAACAGGCCGTTTCCCGCCGGTTTCACCGCCTGCACCCGTTCATCCGCCTCTAACCAGGCGGAAATATCTTCCAAGGCATCCTCCGAAAATGGGTCTTCAAAACCGGCTTGCTCCGTATAATCCCCTAAATCCGTGCATACCTCCAGCAACCGGCCGGCCATCTCCTCTGTGATCTCTGGAATTACATAGAAGGAAACCGGCGCGCTGATTTCTTCTCCTGCAGATGCCTGCAATTGCCCATAACGGGGCGTTTCCTCAAAAATTTCGACGGTTGTTTGCAGCTGGCCGCTGCCGTCATTTTCCAATACCGCCAGTTCCATCCCTTGGTCGTCCGTAATCGTCACCGGCCCGGTCACATCTTCCTGACACAAAACCGTCAGTTCTGTGTTCCCCGGTATCCCAACCTGGAACTCATTCTGGGCGGCAAAAAGGATCACGGCGTCCTGCTCCACCTCTCCATCCTCATCCTGAACGACAGCGGATACCGGTAACCGCGGCGACCAAAATGCTTCCCACAGGCTTTTTCCAGCCCAAAATCCCGCGCCGATTAGGAGTATTAGAACTAGCAGAATCACCCAATGCTTTCTATGTTTTTTCTTTTCCATTTCAATCCCCTTTCTCCTAATTCATTGACAATGAAAATGTTTTCTTTTTTCACATTCACCTACCTCAATTTTCCATATAGAGCGATTTCAATATCAGGGGGATTTTGACTTGTCTTATATTTACTGTGAATTATGTAAATCTCTCAACGCAATATCGCGCCAATAATTAAATTAATTATACATCTACTAATGCGTTTAAGTCAATACCGCCATTACTTAAATCAATGGCAGTTCGTATATTTTACAAAAGATAAAAAGATAGCGAATAGAAATATCCTGTGTTAGGGCAGAGTTGCCAAGGCAAAACCCAAAAGGCAGATGTGATTTTCACTTCCCACACGCGGACATTGTTGGGGCAATTGGAAAAAGCCGCCCCATTGGGACGGCTTTTCTATTCTTGCCTTATTTTAAGGAACAGGTTTTGCGGTTTGCAATTCCGTGATGTTATCAGATTTGTCAGTGATTTCCGCAATGGCCATGGCCGCAGCCATGATCGCCGCAGATATGGGATTTTCCTCCATGTTCGTGATCGTGGTGTTCGCAATGCACATTAGGATTGAAAGCAAGATTGCCGGAAAGGAAAGCGTTTACTGCCTCATCAGCGTTGCCGCTGACACCTCCGTAAAGCTTGATTCCGTTTTCTGCCAGCGCTGCTTGCGCGCCGCCGCCGATGCCGCCGCAAATGAGTACGTCTGCTTTTACTGCGGAGAGTATGCCGGCAAGCGCGCCGTGTCCGGAGCCATTGGCGCCGATAAGCTCTGATTTCAGAACCTTTCCGTCTTCAATATCATATAATTTGAACTGCTGGGTATGGCCAAAATGCTGGAAGATATTCCCGTTTTCATAAGTTACTGCGATTCTCATAATATCCGCTCCTTTTTCTGTTTTGTATTCTTTTTGGATTTGCCGCTTTATACAATCTTTTTTATAGCAAAAAGCTGCGCTGCCGTTGCAAAGACTAAAGTCGCCGCCCTCAATTTTAAGGGAGCAGCCAAGTACAAGGGCATCTGCTATCTTTTTCCTTGCGGTTTCATATATTTTCTGTGCAGTCGTTCGCCCTACGCCCAGCTGTGCTCCGCATTCTTCCTGGCTTAGCCCTTCTTTGTCAATCAGCCGTATTGTTTCAAATTCATCAACTGTCAAAACAATCGGATCGCCGCTTGTTTCTCCCATCGGCATAAACTCAAGAATTTCGGGGAAACAGCACACGCGTCGGCATTTCGTCGGCCTTGGCATTTCATCACCTCGTTCTATATTATAGCATTGTTTCCGGCATATGTCAATAATGCTGTTGGCTTTCGCCCGGCAAGTTTACAGTTTATCTATTTTCCAAAGCTGCTGGATGTCGTATAATAAAATTATCGCGGAGTCCTGATTTTTGGGGGAGAAATATCCTATGGCAGCCGGCAGGAAAGAAATAATAAATCAGAAGCAGGCATGCGGAACTTGGAATCGATAAAAGGAAGAAAAGGCGGAAGGAAGCTGCAGCGCAACGTTAAAGGACGCGCTGCTGGATTTGCCTCATCCATCAGCTGCTGATACGGAATACGAATACCGCTGTTATGGAACGGAAAGGATGGCTGATATGAAAAAACCAAACCTCGTTTATATTCTGGCCGATGATATGGGATATGGGGATGTTTCCTGTTTAAACCCGGAATCCGCCTTTCAGACCCCCAATTTTGACCGTTTAGGGAGGGAAGGCATGATTTTTACCGACGCCCATGCCACATCCTCCCTTTGCACCCCGTCCCGCTATGGGATTTTGACCGGCCGCTACAATTGGCGCAGCGCCTTAAAATCCGGGGTGCTAGTAGGGTATTCCGCCCCGCTGATTGAGGAAGGCCGCAAAACCCTGGGGAACCTCCTTCAGGAAAACGGCTATACTACTGCCTGTGTGGGCAAGTGGCATCTGGGAATGGGCTGGCGGCGAAAAGACGGGAGCCTTTTAGGGGACTGGAACGAATTTAACCGCTGTCCGGATGTGGACTATGAAGCCTCCCTTGCCGGTTCCCCTGTGACCAAGGGATTCGACTATTTTTATGGGATCAGCGCGTCCCTGGATATGCCGCCCTATGTGTACATTGAAAACGACCGGCCTACCTTTGCCCCGGATCATGAATATCCGGGCGTTATGCCGGACGGTTCCGGCAGGCCTGTCCCGGGACTTTCCCGGCCCGGCCCCTGCGCCCCGGATTTCCGCCATGAGGATGTCCTGCCCCATTTGACGGAAAAAGCCCTGGAAAAAATCGGCGAATATAAGGACCGTCCTTTTTTCCTGTATTTCGCCCTGCCCGCCCCTCATACCCCCATTCTGCCTTCCCCGGAATTTCTGGGAAAATCCGGCGCCAATGTGTACGGGGATTTCTGCCTGATGTGCGACGATGCGGTGGGGCAAATCCTCCGGAAATTGGAGGAGGAAGGGATTGCGGAGAACACCATTGTGGCGTACGCTTCTGACAACGGCTGCGCCCCTCACGCGGATTTTGCGGCGCTGGCGGAAAAGGGCCACAACCCGTCCTACCACTTCCGGGGGCATAAGGCGGACATTTATGAGGGCGGGCACCGCGTTCCGTTTTTGGTCCGCTGGCCCGCTGGAATCCGGGCTGGGCAGACATGCGGCGAAACCGTCTGCCTGTGCGATATAATGGCCACCATGGCGGAGGTTTTGGGCGTATCCCTGCCGGATAATATGGGGGAGGACAGCGTAAGTCTCCTGCCCCTGTGGCAGGAGAGAAAATTGGACCATCCTGTGCGGGAAGCCACCGTCCACCAAAGCGACGACGGCTCCCTGTCCATCCGGAAAGGGCGGTATAAGCTGGAAATGTGCCCCGGTTCCGGCGGCTGGAGCTATCCGCGGCCCAATACCCCGGAAAGCGAAGGGCTTTATCCCTTCCAGCTTTATGATTTGGAGGCCGATGTGGGGGAGCGCCGGAACCTGGCGGAAGAGCGGCCGGAAATTGTCCGGGAGATGGCGGCGCTGCTGGCCCGGTATGTAAAAGAAGGCCGGAGCACGCCCGGTAAGCCGCAAAAAAATGACGGCGCGCCTATCTGGGAAACCGTCCAATGGCTGAATGAACAAGTCCCGTGAATTTGCCTGGGGAACATATAGTATTCGAAGAATTGCCCATAAGAAGAAGCCTGCTGTCCGATGTTTGCGGAAGCAGGCTTTTATTTAGGGTGTTAAATCGGGTAATTTTTCATCCAGCTGCAGTTTTTCCACTAAGGAGGATGGCATTGATAAAACTTTATTGCATGGGGCTGAATGTTATATCTGATTTCCGTAGGCAAGAATGCGGTATTGGTTGGGGGACATTCCTTCTTTTCGGAAAAAGGTTCGGCACAAATGGGGCGAGTCAAAAAAGCCGGTTTTATCGGCGATGCTTTCCAGCGTTTCATCGGTATAGGAAAGATAAGCCTTAGCGGCGTTAATCCGGCAGCGGCAAAGGTATTCGGTGATGGTGACGCCGGTATTTTTCTTAAACAGGGCGCTCAAATAGGAAGGGTCCCGGTAAAAAACTTCGGACAGCTGGGACAGGGTGATTTTTTCGGCGTAATGCATTTCTAAGTATTCCTTCATTCGTACGGCCACCGGCGCCTGCTTTTTTTCCATAGGCCCCGTGTTGTCTTTTAAAATTCCTTCCAGCAGCCGCCGGATATGCGATACGTTTTCCGCAATATTTTCCTGCATCAGCTGCCCGATTTTTTGCGCCAGCACCCGGGAAATCTGGTTTTTTGGCTGAAATACCAGCTCCGTTTGAATGGGGGCGGGCCGATAATGGAAGCTGCTGGGGGAGGATTCCCAATTTGGGAAAAAAAGCCCGCTGATCAGGGTGTTTTCCGTGTCCGTCCGATGAGAAGCGGGGGTTCCGGTAACCTGGGCAAAGGCGGAAAAATGGCTGCACCACAGGGATAAGGGAAGCTCCCGGGAACGGAATGCGTGGGTAAGCCCCGGGGGGATCAGGATAAAGCTGCCCGCTTCAAAAGGACGGCTCTTCCCGCCGGCGGCGATAACCCCGTTTCCAGACAATATGTAGATCAATTCATAGTCTGCCAAAGCACGCGGTTCTACCTGCCAATTTTCACAAAAACGATTGTAGGCCATATAGTGAAGCTCTATTAACAGCGGTTCCATACCGTCCTCTCCTTTAAACAAACACAATATGATACAATTTATTCTAAAGCATATCCATTGTTCTTGTCAAATAAAAAAGTTATACTGAAAAAAACGAAAATAGGCGGTGAAAATAATGCAGACATCTTATGAAGTCGTAAAAAATGCTCTGAACTTTACAGGCCCTGACCGGCTTCCCATGGATTACCCCATATATGGCGACAGCGATTTCCGCTGGGTGGGCTGGAACCAAATCGGCACCGGCGGCAATTCCCAGGGCAATACGCTGGATGAATGGGGATGCACCTGGTCCCGGTCGGAAGTGGAGAACATGGGACTGGTTACGGGCCATCCCATTGACGATTGGGCAAAGCTGGACTCCTACCGCTGGCTGGACCCGGACGACCCGGCCCTTTATGAGGGGATGGAGAAGCGGTTTGAGGGCTGCGAGGGCAAATATATCTTTACCGGGATTTTTGCCCTTTTGTTTGAACGGCTGCACCATCTGCACGGCTTTGAGAATACGCTGGTGGACCTGTATCTGGAACCGGAAAAAATCGAGTACCTTTTGGACCGCATTATGGAAATTGACATCCGGATTATCGAAAATATTTCCAGCCGGTTTCCCGGCCGGATCCACGGCCTCAATTTCAGCGAGGACTGGGGGACCGAACGGAGCACCTTTATCAGCGTCCCTCTATTCGATCAGATGTTTAAGCCCCGCTATCAGAAGATTTTCGACGCCTGCCGGGAAGCCGGCTGGGATGTGTGGATGCACTCTTGCGGAAAGATCAATGATTTTATCCCCTCCCTTATCGATGTGGGGGTCAGTTCCCTCAATATGTTCCAGCCCAATGTAAACGGCATCGAGGAAATCGGGCGGCAGTTTGCCGGCAAAATCTGCTTCCACACCTGCTGCGACATTCAGACCACCCTGGTTTCCGGCACAGACGAGGAGATTGAAGCGGAGGCGGAGAAGCTTGTCCGGCTTTGGGGCACCCCCAAGGGAGGCTTTGTAGCCATTGATTACGGGGATTTTCGGGCAATCGGTTCCACCGATCACAAGAAGCGGGTGATGTATGAAGCGTTTTTAAAAAGCGACCCTACCGCCGGTAAATCCTGTAATAATCGAAAGAAATCTTAATTTTTTGATATGGATTTTATGGAATTTTTCTGATAATATATACTTAATCCTAATGTTTGTTCAAAAGGAGCGGATCATAATGACCAGCAAAGAAAGATTTATGCGGATGTATGAACACCGGGAAGCGGACCGGATCCCCATTATTGATTCCCCCTGGGCGGGCACCATCGCCCGGTGGAAACGGGAGGGGATGCCGGAGGACGCCGACTGGCGGGATTTCTTCGATGTTGACAAATGCGAATCCATCGGCGTGGACATTTCCCCTCGATATGAGCGGAAAATCTTAGAAGAAACGGACCGGTATTATATCGCCACCTCCGAGTGGGGCGTCACTATGAAGCATTTTAAAGAGCAGGATTCCACCCCGGAGTTCCTGGACTTTACCGTCACCACGGAAGAAGCCTGGGCGGAAGCCAAAAAGCGGATGGAAATCACCCCGGACCGGGTCAATTGGGACTACTTAAAGAGAAACTACGGCAAATGGGTGAAAGAAGGCCGGTTTATCCAGGCTGGGTTCTGGTTCGGCTTTGACGTGACCCATTCCTGGATGGTGGGGACGGAAACCCTCCTCATCGCCCTGATGGAAAACCCGGAATGGGTGAAGGATATGATCGGCACCTATTTGGACAGCTGCATCAAGCTCTTTGACATGGTATGGGACGCCGGATACCGGTTTGACGAAATCTTCTGGCCGGACGACATGGGCTACAAGGGCACCACCTTCTTCTCCCCGGCAACCTACCGGGAAATTGTAAAGCCCTTCCACAAAAAGGCCTGCGACTGGGCTCACAGCAAGGGGATTTACGTCCACCTCCATTCCTGCGGGGACATTATGACCCTGGTGCCGGACATCCTGGACGCGGGAGTGGATGCCCTGAATCCTCTGGAAGTAAAAGCCGGGGTGGACCCCCTGGCGCTGAAAAAGGAATATGGGGACAGGCTGGTGCTCCACGGCGGCGTCAACGCCGTTCTTTGGCCGGAAAAGGAGAAAATCGTGGAGGAAATCCGCCGGGTTGTGCCGGAACTGAAGAAAAATGGCGGATACATCTTCTCCTCCGACCATTCCATCCCCAACGACGTATCCCTGGAAAATTTCCGCAGCATTGTAGAAACCGTAAAAGAAGTTGGAAAATACTAGGAGGGATTTTATGAAACAGATCGGCATCGGCACCTGCGTCCCGGGGACTTCCGCGGAAAAATGGCTGCCCCATTTGGTAAAAGAGGGGTTTGAGTGCGTGGCCATCAACTTCCACATGTCTTTGGAAGGGATGGATTTGAAAAAGCTGGCGGAATCCGTTATGCCCATTTTGAAAGAGAACAATGTCCGGGTGTCCTCCGTCGGCTACTACTGCAACCCCATCGAAAACGCCGAGCACGTTAAGACCTTAAAATACTGCATGGATTCCGCAAAATATTTCGACGCCCCCATGGTGACCACCTTTGCAGGGGGATACGAGGGGCAGCCGGTTGAAAAAGCCATTCCCAAATTCGGGGAGGTGTTCCGGGAGCTGGCGGATTACGCGGCGGACAAAAATTTGCAGCTGGCCATTGAAAACTGCCCTATGGGCGGGACCTGGCAGCGGGTGACCTGCAATATTGCCTTTAACCCCAAGGCGTGGGAATTGATGTTTGAAGAGGTTCCGGCCAAAAACCTGGGGCTGGAATGGGAACCGGGCCATCAGAGCATCCAGCTCATCGACCCCATCGCCCAGCTGCGGGAGTGGGCCTCAACCGGGCGGATCCTCCATCTCCACGGCAAGGATTGCAGCGTGGATCTGGAGGCGGTGAAAAAATACGGCGTATTCGGCGCGGTGGATTTTGCGCCCCAGCGGACGCCCGGCTTCGGCGACACCGACTGGCGGCAGATTTTCTCTATCCTGCACCAGAACGGCTATGAAAACGACGTCTGCATCGAGGGGTACCACGACCCGGTTTACAGCGGAGAGTGGGAGATGACCGCCCAGCTTCATTCCCTCCGGTATCTGAAATGGTGCCGCGGCGGCGATTTCGTCCCCAATCCCTGGGATTGCTGACGGCTTTTGAGCGATATAAGAGGAGGCGCAACTATGTATCCCCACGTTTATTTCGACCTGTCGGAGGATTGGCACAACCACCGGTACGGCGTTGACTTTTCCGAGGATTTCTGGGTCGACCCCATCCGGCGGACGGAGGCTTACCGGGAAATGTCCTACCAGCGGGCCAAACGTTTTCCCGGTACGGACATCGGCAGCCTGGAGCCGGAGCCAAATCCGGTTGCGTCGGATCAATACGGCCACCGGTTTATTCCGGCGCTCTTTGGCTGCAAAATCCGGTATACCCCCAACCAGGCCCCTTCTGCGGACCCTATCCGGGCCGATTTTGACCAGTTGGCCGCTTTGGATATGCCGGACCTCCGCCGCAACGACGTCATCAAAAAAGCCATGGACGACGCCAAAAGGATGAAGGAAAAATACGGCTTTGCTTACGGAATGCACCTACATCCTAAACCCCGAATTTTTCGAGGGCCAGAGCCGGGAAACCATTGACCGGTTGATTAAAGGCATTGTCACCGACGGCGGACCGGTGGAATATATCGACTGGCTGCACACCTACGGCGCCAGCCGCTTCGCCACCGACGACAATATTATGGATTTGTACACGTCTATTGAACGGCAAGGTTTGCTGACAGATGCGTGAGCTGTGCTATTTTGGGAGAACTCTATCGCTATTAGGAGGAGGCCATCATGTTTTGCGAAAACGACAAAAAAATTATTGGGGAATTGGCCAGGCAGTACCGGGAGATTGCCAATTTGGAAGTGAATCAGGAGCGGAAACAGCGTCTTTCGGACGTAAACGACTTAAAAACCGGGCTGCGCCCCAGCGTCTGGCTGGATGAGCTGCCCTGGCACGAAATGGACATTGACGGCAAGCTGAAGCTGCACTGCCAGGATGAATTTGCCAGAGGGATGGAATGGTTTTTCCGCACAACCCTGTTCCGCTGGGAATATTTCCAGGCGGATATGGTGGTGGAAAATTTCTACCCCATTTCAAAGTCCTACAGCAGCAACGGCAACGGCATGGAAATCCACGAGCAAATTAAGGAAACCGATGCGAAAAATAACATTGTTTCCCATGCTTACGAAGATTCCCTTTCTACGGAAGAGGATTTAAAGAAGCTGCATCCGACAGTTATTACCCCGCATCCGGAACGGGATGAAGCAAATATGGCTAAAGCCCGGGAGCTTCTGGGGGAGATTCTGCCGGTAAGGCTTATGGGGACCCCCGTCTATTACGCCCCCTGGGACGAGATTTCCATGCTGCGGGGGGTGGAGCCGGTTTTGTACGATATGGCGGACCGGCCGGAATTCCTGCATGAGATCATGCGGCGGTACACCGAAAACCAGAAAAATATTATGCTCCAAATGGAACAGTACAACCTGCTGGAAAACGACCCGCTGAGTATCCACTGCACCCCCGCTTACAACACCAGCCTGCCGCCTGTGGAGGCGGACGGAAAGGTGCGTCTGAAAAACGTGTGGTTCCGGGCAATGGCTCAAATGTTTTCCACGGTTTCTCCGGCAATGCACGAGGAATTTGAACTGGACTATATGCGGCCCCTGATGGAAATGTGCGGGCTGGTGTATTACGGATGCTGCGAACCTTTGGACAACAAAATCTCCATTTTAAAGAGCATCCCAAATCTCCGGAAGATCGGGGTCAGCCCTTGGGCCAACATTGAGAAAAGCGGGGGACAAATCGGAAGCAGCTATGTATACGCCCGCAAACCCAATCCGGCACAGGTGGCGGTGAATGTAGACGCGGAGGCGGTGGAAAAAGAAATCGAGGATACCATCAAGGTTTGCCTGCGCTACGGCTGCCCCTATGAATTTGTGTTAAAAGACATCAGCACCGTTTCCTATAAGCCCGGCAATATTATTGAGTGGAACCGCATCGTTCAAAAGACCATCGACAAATACTATAAATAAGCCTATATAGGTATCAATAGATAATATTTAACACACTTGTTTTCCAGCAAGTGTGTTCAGATTGTTGAAAAACCTCTTTTAAAAGTAAAACTGTACAAAAAAGAGAACGGAAAGTTTTCGCCCGCCTTTTTCAAAAGGCGGCAGATTCCAAAGGCAGAGCCTTTGGCCGCCCATCGCAATGGGCGGAA
>DVJP01000028.1 GCA_018716725.1 Candidatus Merdivicinus excrementipullorum
GGGTCATCCGCGGCGGGTCTGTGGACCCGCTTTTTTATTTTTGTTCGCGCCCGGGGCGCGAAGGGATAGATTCCGCTTCCTGCGGGAAGCGGCCAAGGACTCCGTCCTTTGGAATCCTGCAAGCTTTTAAAGAAGCTTGACCAAAACTTTTCTTTTTCTCTTTTGTGCAGTTTTACTTTCAAAAAAGGTTTTTCTACAGTCTGAGGACACCCCTTCCGGGGTGTCCTGATTTGCATATTGGGGGAAAATTACCGGTTTTCTTCCGATTTCACGGTAAAATTCCAGGAATCGGCGCACATTTCCTCGATGCCCATAGTGGCCTCCCAGCCCAGGACGTTTTTGGCCTTGGTGGGGTCGGCGTAGCACTCGGCAATGTCGCCGGGGCGGCGGGGCGCGATTTTGTAATTGACCTTCCGGCCGCTGGCCTTCTCAAAGGCGTCCACCACCTGAAGCACGGAATATCCATGTCCGGTGCCCAGGTTGTAGGCGTCCACGCCTTTATCCTTACGGACCTTGGCCAGGGCTTTCAGGTGGCCTTTGGCCAAATCCACCACATGGATATAATCCCGGACGCCGGTGCCGTCGGGGGTGGGGTAATCGTTGCCGTAAACCGACAGGCATTCCAGCTGGCCCGCCGCAACTTTGGCGATATAAGGCAGGAGGTTGTTGGGGATGCCGTTGGGGTCCTCGCCGATTAAGCCGCTTTTGTGAGCGCCGATGGGGTTAAAGTACCGCAGAAGGGCGATGCTCCAGTCTTTATCAGCCACCCACAAATCCCGCAGGATGCCCTCGATGTACAGCTTGGTGGAGCCGTAGGGGTTGGTGGTAGTCAAAGGGAAATCCTCCCGGATAGGAACGCTCTTGGGCGCGCCGTAAACTGTGGCGGAAGAACTGAACACCAGCTTTTTCACGCCGTATTTTTCCATCAGCTCGCAGAGGATC
Source organism: Candidatus Merdivicinus excrementipullorum (assembly GCA_018716725.1). Taxonomy (GTDB): domain Bacteria; phylum Bacillota; class Clostridia; order Oscillospirales; family Ruminococcaceae; genus Merdivicinus; species Merdivicinus excrementipullorum. The sequence continues at coordinate 943 of DVJP01000028.1, forward strand.
AAGGTGCCGGTGATGTTGTTGTGGTAATAGCGCAAAGGCTGGGCAACGCTTTCGCCCACGGCTTTCAGACCGGCAAAATGGATCACGGAATCGATCTGGTTCTGGGCAAAGATTTTCTCCATGCCTTCCCGGTTCAGCAAGTCTGTTTCATAGAATTTAAAATCCCGGCCGGTAATTTCCCGGATGCGGTCCAGGGCCTCGGGCTTGGAATTGACAAAGTTATCCACAATGATAATTTCCTCGCCGCTTTCCAGAAGCTCCACGCAGGTGTGGGAGCCGATATATCCGGCGCCGCCGGTGACTAATACTGCCATAATCATTCCTCCGTTTCAAGCAAGTCAGGTGAAATTCTTCTTATTTTTAGTATAGCGTCATTTTCCCCGCCCGTCAACGGCTTGCAGGAATAATCCATATAAAAGCGAAATTTTGCCGGTTAAAAACAGAAGTTTTCCGTTACGAAAAAGCGGCATATTTTTCCGCAATCAGCAGGGCGTTTTCCGAAACCGGCTTTGTCCCATTCAAGCAGATAATGGGGCAGCGGAGGGACCGTCCCCATTTTACAACGGGTTCCAGGGGCCGAGAGGCGGCGAATTGCAGAAATTCCTTCTGCTGTTCGGCCATATCGCCGCTGATTACCCGTTGGCCGTATTGCCGGCAGGCCCGTTCCCGGATGCGCTCCAGGCGGACATCCAGCGGCGCGGACAGGAAAAACGCCAGGCGGAACATGGAAAAAAATTCCGCCCCGAAATCCCCCTGTACCGCCGTAAACACGCAGGCCGGGGATCTTCGCAGGTCGGCCAGGAGCAACTCCCGGCGCTCTTCTTTGGAACGCTTGGCTGTATAAGGTATCGGCGACGGCAAAAACGCATAATCTTCAATATCAAGATGGGGGATTTGCAGTATCCGGGCACATTCCCTTCCCAAGGTTGTTTTTCCGGCCCCGTTCAGTCCAAAAATTAAGATTCTCTTAGACATATGGTCACCGCCTTTCCAGTTGATTGTACCATAAAAATTGGAAGTTGAGAAAAAATCCGGCGTTTAGATGTGTGACCGGACGCACAGACTTTTATCGGAAAAACTGTTAAGATAAAGAAAAAGAGTTCCCATCTTCACAAGGAAAGAAGGTTTTATGATGAAAGTATTAATCGTAGGCGGCGTGGCAGGCGGCGCCAGCGCGGCCACAAGGCTCCGGCGGCTGGATGAGAAAGCGGAAATTATCCTCTTTGAAAAGGGGCCGTATATTTCTTACGCAAACTGCGGGCTTCCCTACTATATCGGCGGGGAAATCAAGGAACGGGAAAACCTTCTGGTTACCAAGCCCGCCCTGCTGCGGGGCCGGTTTGGGATAGACGTCCGCACCGACAGCGAAGTAGTGTCCATTGACCGCCGGGCGAAAACCGTCACTGTTCAAAACCATCAGACCGGGGAAACTTACACGGAAAGCTACGACAAGCTGCTCCTCTCACCCGGCGCTTCCCCCAAAAAGCCGGACTGGGAAGGCGTAAATCTGCCGGGGATTTTCACCATCCGGAATGTGCCGGACACCTGCGCCGTGGATGATTTCATCCGGGAAACCGGGGCTAAACGGGCCGCAGTAGTGGGCGGCGGCTTTATCGGGGTGGAAATGGCGGAGAATTTGACTGCCCGGGGGCTTTCCGTGACCCTTATGGAATACCAGGAACAGGTCCTGCCCCCTCTTGACCCGGAAATGGCGGCCATTGTCCACACCCATCTGCGCCAAAACGGCGTAAACCTTGCCTTGGGGACGGCGGTTTCCGGCTTTGAAAAGGCCGGTACCGGCATTTTGGTCAAGACCGGCAAGGGCGATCTGGAAACCGATCTGGTGATCCTCAGCGTGGGCGTTGCGCCGGACAGCGGCCTTGCCAAGGAGGCCGGGCTGGAACTGGGAATTGGCGGCAGCATCGCCGTCAACGACAATTACCAGACCTCCGACCCGGACATTTACGCCGTAGGCGACGCCATCCAGGTCCGCAGCCGCCTGACAGGCCAGGACACCCTCCTTCCACTGGCAGGCCCGGCCAACCGGCAGGGGCGCGCCGCCGCGGAAAGCATCCTGGGCCGCAAGCCCTCCCACTCCAGAGACGTGCTGGGCAGTTCCATCCTCAAGGTGTTCCAGCTGACTGCCGCCGGCACCGGCCTCAACGAAAAGCAGCTGAAGGCGGCGGGGATCCCCTATCTGAAAACCTACACCCACCCCGCCAGCCACGCGGGCTATTACCCCGGCGGCACGCCCATGAGCCTGAAGCTCCTGTTTGGGCCGGACGGAAAGGTTTTCGGGGCACAAGCTGTGGGTCAGGACGGCGTAGACAAGCGGATGGACGTGTTGGCCACAGTGATCCGGCTGGGCGGCACTGTTTATGATTTGCAGGATTTGGAGCTTTGCTACGCGCCTCCCTACTCTGCGGCCAAAGATCCGGTAAATATGCTGGGCTTTACGGCGGCCAACCTCTTAAACGGGGACATGAAGGACTTCTACTGCGAAGATTTAGCCGGGCTGGACCTTGACAAAGTGTTCCTCTTAGACTGCCGGACTCCGGCGGAATTTGCCATGGGAACCATCCCCGGGGCTGTCAACATCCCCTTGGATGAACTGCGGAACCGTTTGGAGGAGCTTCCCAAGGACAAACCGGTTTATGAATTCTGCCAGGTGGGGCTGCGGGGGTACATTGCCTACCGGATCCTTACCCAGCACGGCTTTGAGGTATACAATCTGAGCGGCGGCTACAAATCCTACGCCCAGGCCCGGGAACTTTACCAAAAGCCCTCCCCGGTGGACTGCGTGGGGCTGCCCAAATAACCGATGATTGCGCCCGCAAGGGCAGGCCATAAAGCAGCATAGCAAAACAAGCAGCAATTGATTTCATTGCTGCTTGTTTTTGTGTGTCCTTATTTCACCGATTTTGATTTTGGGAAAGGCAGTTCCTCATAGATGGCATCCAATAAAGTGGTCAGAAAATCCCGGTCGTCAACGTTATCGACCCGCAGTAACTTTTTCCTGCCTCCCGGATTGATGGAATCATATTCCGCATGGGGCAGCATTTTGACAGCCGACGGAACAGGCTTAATTAAGAACCGGCTATCGCAAACATATGCCGCGACTTTTCCGCGATAGTATATTAAATATTCGCCCATCATCCTACGGTAAGTGATTCCTTCCAGGGAAGACAGCTGTTCCAGCAAAAAATCCAAATAATCTTTGTTTGTTGCCATTTCATAAGCCCTCAAAATCATTTTTGAAAAATTACGACAGCCGCCCTTTAAAGTCCTCATAGCCGAATTGCTTAATGAGCTTGATTTCGCCGGACTCCGCTTTCAATGCGATGGACGGCAGGGGCATCCCGTTAAAGGTGTTGGTTTTTACCATGGTGTACAGGGCCATATCCCCGAACACCACCAAATCCCCGGGGTTTAGGGGCTTATCGAAGGAATAATCCCCGATGACGTCCCCGGCAAGACAGGTGGGGCCGCCGAAACGGTAGGTGTAGGCCTTTTCCCCGGGCTGGCCGCTTTCCAGGACCGGCGGGCGGTAGGGCATTTCCAGCACGTCCGGCATATGGCAGGCCGCCGAGGTGTCCAGAATGGCCAGATTCATCCCGTTTTCCAGAGTTTCCAGCACGCTGGAAACCAAATATCCGGCATTCAGCACCACCGCTTCGCCGGGTTCCAGGTAAACCTCCACGTTCCAGCGTTCTTTTAAGCCTTTGACAATGCGGACGAGCCGTTCCCGGTCGTAATCCTCCCGGGTGATGTGATGGCCGCCGCCTAAGTTCAGCCATTTGAGGCCGGGGATATATTTCCCGAATTTTTCCTCAAAAGCCGCAACCGTTGTTTCCAAATCGTCGGAATTCTGCTCGCAAAGGGTGTGAAAATGCAGGCCGTCCAGCAGGGGCAGGACCTCCGGGTCAAAATTCGCCAGGGTGGTCCCCAGGCGGGATCCGGGGGCGCAGGGGTCGTAAATGGCGTGGCCCTCTTGGGTGGAGCACTCCGGATTGACCCGCAGCCCCACCTGTTTTCCGGCCTTCTTGGCCCGTTCGCCGTAGAGTTTCAGCTGGCGGCAGGAATTGAACACAAAGTGGTCGGCGTAACGCAGAAGCGCCGCGAATTCCTCCTCCCGGTAAGCCGGAGAGAAAACGTGGGTTTCGCCGCCGAATTCCTCGTGCCCCAGCCTTGCCTCATAAAGGCCGCTGGCGGTGGAACCGGCCAGATACTGCCGCAGAAGGGGATAGACGGAAAACATGGAAAAAGCCTTCTGAGCCAGAAGAATCTTGCAGCCGGCCTTTTCCTGCACATCCCGGAGAATCTCCAAGTTCTCCCGGAGCTTTTTCTCGTCGATGAGGAAAAAGGGGGTGGGGATCCCGCCCCCCAGAAATTCGTTTCTGTCCATTTAGTCCACCAAAGCCGGATTGTCCTGGATCTGCCAGGGCAGGCCCCATTTGTTCAAAGCTTCCATGTAGGGGTCCGGGTCAAACTCCTCGCAGGTGTAAACGCCGGGCTTCACCCATTTGCCGGTGAGCATCATCATGGCGCCGATCATGGCCGGGACGCCGGTGGTGTAGGAAATGGCCTGAGAGCCAACTTCCTTGTAGCACTCCTGGTGGTCGCAGACGTTGTAAATGTAGGCGGTCTTTTCCTTGCCGTCCTTGATGCCGGTGAAGATGCAGCCGATGTTGGTCTTGCCCACAGTCCGGGGGCCGAGGGACGCCGGATCGGGCAGCAGGGCTTTTAAGAACTGGATGGGCACAATCTGCTGGCCCTGAAACTCAATGGGGGTGGTGGACAGCATGCCCACGTTTTCCAGGCACTTCATGTGGGTCAGGTAGCTCTGGCCAAAGGTCATGAAGAAGCGGATGCGTTTTACGCCGGGGATGGTTTTGGCTAAGGATTCGATTTCCTCGTGGTGGAGCAGGTACATATCCTTCTGGCCCACCTGGTCGAAGTTATATTCCCGTTTGATGCTCATAGCCGGGATTTCCACCCAGCGGCCGTTCTCCCAGTAGGAACCGGGGGCGGAAACCTCCCGCAGGTTTACCTCGGGGTTAAAGTTGGTGGCGAAGGGGTAGCCGTGGTCGCCGCCGTTGCAGTCCAGGATATCGATGGTGTGGATTTCGTCAAACAGGTGCTTCTGGGCGTAAGCGCAGAACACCTGGGTCACGCCGGGGTCAAAACCGGTGCCCAGCAGGGCGGTGAGGCCGGCTTTCTCGAATTTCTCCTTGTAGGCCCACTGATAGCTGTAATCAAAGTAAGCGGAGAAGCCCTCCTCTTTGCAGCGCTTCTCGTAAGCGGCCTTCCACTCCGGGTCGTCCAGGCTTTCCGGCTCGTAGTTGGCGGTGTCCAGGTAGTTGACGCCGCAGGCCAGGCAGGCGTCCATAATCACCAGGTCCTGATAAGGCAGGGCAATGTTCATGACCAGGTCGGGTTTTTCCTCTTTGATGAGGGCGCAAAGCTCATCGAATTTGTCCGCGTCCACCTGCCGGGTGGTGATTTTGGTGGCGGTTTTGCCTTCCAGCTTGGCTTTCAGGTCGTCGCATTTGGATTTGGTGCGGGACGCGATGCAGATTTCGGTGAAAACCTCGCTGTTCTGGCAGCATTTCTGGATGGCGACGGACGCAACGCCGCCGCAGCCGATAATTAAAACTTTGGACATGGTAAAGACCTCCTGTATTTTAAAAAATCAGATATGGGTTTTTAAATCCAGCCGGTAGCTTGGATAGGTAATATAGGAAAGGTACACAGGCCGTCCGGTATACTCCAAGTAAGCCGTGAACCTCTCCCGGATGGCCGGAGAAGTAATCCAGTTTAGCACTTCTCCCTCCGGCACCCAGGCGGACTCGTCGTTTTCATCGGAGCCCCGCAGTTCCCCGCCGGCGGCGGTACAGCAAAAGTCCAGCATCAACTTGGTGGGGACTTCCTTTACACCGTTATAGCCGGGGTGTGTTCCGGTATTGGACGCGATGCAGAAAACCTCGCCAACCTCCGCGGTAATGCCGGATTCCTCCAGGATTTCCCGTTTGACCGCTTCGATGAGGTTCTCCCCCACCTCCACCTGTCCGCCGGGGAATACCCAGCCGCCGTTGTGTGTTTTCACCAGCAGAACTTCGCCGCGGCTGTTTTTAACAACGCCTGCAACGGCAATGATGTGGGTCGGCATGACCCAGCCGTTTTGATTTTCCATAGGCATTCTCCTTTTAACCCCACTTAAATTCGTAGGAACCTATGTGGATAAATTGTAGGGGCGGTCATTGGCTGCCCGAGAGATTTTACCGGAATTCGCGGGAGCGCAATGCGCTCCCCTACAAAACGGAATTTTACCGTGTTAATGCCAGCATCATTTCCCGGACGATTTTGCAGGCAACCGCCGTGGACGCGCCGCTTTGGTCATAATGGGGACTCAATTCGTTGACATCGCAGCCCACCATATTAACTTTGGAGCAGATTCGGGTCACCGCCTCCCGCAGGGTATTGAAATCCACCCCGCCAGGCTCCGGCGTGCCGGTCCCCGGGAAAACGGAGGGATCCAGGACGTCCAGGTCCAGCGTAAAGTATATGGGGGTGTTCCCCAATTCTTCCAGCTTTTCTTCCAGACCCTTTAAGTCGAATTTGTGGGTGTTCACATGGTCTTTCCCCCAGCGGAACTCCTCCCGGTCCCCGGAACGGATGCCGAACTGGTGGATTCTGCCGTCCCCCACAAGCTCCCAGCACCGCCGGAGAACGCAGGCGTGGGACAGCTTGGCTCCCAGATAATCGTCCCGCAAATCGGCGTGGGCGTCAAAATGGATGATCTGCACATCCGGGTATTTGGCGTAAACCGCCCGGAACGCCCCCAGGGTCACCAAATGCTCGCCCCCCAGCATAAAGGGGAGCTTGCCGTCGGCCAGGATGGCGGCCGCACGCGCTTCAATGTCCGCCAAGGCGTCCTCGGGCTTCCCGAAGGAGAGTTCCAGGTCGCCGCTGTCGAAAATGGAGCAGTCCAGCAGATCCTTGTCCTGATAGGGGCTGTAGCTTTCCAGTCCGTAGCTTTCGCTGCGGATAGCCCGGCTCCCGAACCGGGTCCCGGGGCGGTAAGAGGTGGTGGAATCAAAAGGCGCGCCGAACAGGACGATTTTGGCCTCCTCATAAGGCGCGTCGCAGCAAAGGTAGGTTTCAATGTTTGGCTTCAACATCTCGCAGCAAATCCTCCACATAAGCGGGCACATAGAAAGCGCCCTTGTGCAAAGTCGTGGTGTAGTACCGGCAGTAAATTCCCCGGTCGTTCCAGCGTTTTTCGTTTAAATCCTTTAAGGGGTGGTACTTCTTGGTGGAAAACCCAAAGAGCCAGTGGCCGGAGGGGTAGGTGGGGATATGGGCCTGATAGACCCGGCTTAAGGGAAAGGACTCCACAATCAGCTTGTGGGCCTTCTGCATGGCCATGGCGTCGGCGTCATAAAAGGGGCTTTCATGCTGGTTGACCATGATGCCGTCCTCTTTCAGGGCCTTAAAACAGCTGCCGTAAAATTCCCGGGTAAACAGGCCTTCGCCGGGGCCGAAGGGGTCGGTGGAATCCACGATAATCAGGTCGTACAGGTTTTCGCACCGGCGGACGAATTTTAAGCCGTCCTCATAGTAGATGCTGACCCGGGAGTCGTCCAGCTCCCCGGCAGTTTTGGGCAGGTATTCCCGGCAGACTTCCACCACCAGCGGGTCGATTTCCACCATGTCAATCTGCTCAATGTCGGGATACCGGGTCAGCTCCCGGATAACGCCGCCGTCCCCGGCGCCGATGACCAGCACCCGCCGGACCCTGGGGTGCACCGCCATGGGCACATGGACAATCATCTCATGATAAATAAACTCATCCTTTTCCGTGAGCATCATGTATCCGTCCAGGGTTAAAAACCGGCCGAATTCCGGGGATTCAAAGACGTCGATCCGCTGGAACTCGCTTTGGCCGCTGTAGAGCTGCTTATCCACCCGGATGGACAATTTCACATTGGGGGTGTGCATTTCGGAAAACCAGAACTCCATATTACGCTCCTTTCAACACGTTGAGCCGCTTGATTTCCGGGTCCTCCGGCCCGGTCATGGAACAGCCCTTTTCCTTGGCGTAGCGGATGTAACGGAGGATTTGGGGGGTGATCCGTTCGCCGGGGGCCAGAATCGGGATGCCGGGGGGGTAGCACATGACAAATTCCGTGCAGACCATCCCCGCCGTTTCCTCAATGGGCAGGGACTGGCTCTCCCCGTAAAAGGCCTCGTGAGGGGAAACCGCCACGTCCGGCGCAATGTATTCCTGGGAAAGCATCCCCAGCTTGTCCCGCTGGTAACGGCGGCGGATCTCCGCCAAGGCCCCCACCAGCCGTTCGATTTCCCGCATCCGGTCGCCGATGGAAAGGTAAGCCAAAATGTTGCCCAGGTCGCCGAACTCAATCTGGATGTCGTATTCGTCCCGGAGGATGTCGTAAACCTCGATGCCAGCTAATCCCATGTCCAGGGTGTGGATGGACAGCTTGGTTTTATCGAAATCGTAAACGCTGTCGCCGTTGATGAGCTCCTCCGCAAAAGCGTAGTAGCCGCCGATTTCGTTGATTTCTCCCCGGGCGTATTCCGCCAGCTCGATAACCTTCTGGAAGGCGTCCCGCCCCCGGATAGCCAGGTTCCGGCGGGAGATATCAAGGCTTGACAGCAAAAGGTAGGAGCCGCTGGTGGTCTGGGTCAGGTTGATAATCTGCCGCACATGGCCCTCGCTCATGGCAGGACCTGCCAGCAGGAAGGAGCTTTGGGTCAGACTTCCGCCGGATTTGTGCATGGAAACAGCCGCCATGTCCGCGCCTGCCGCCATGGCGGAAATAGGGAGGTTTTCGTTAAAGTAAAAATGGGTGCCGTGGGCCTCGTCCGCCAGGCAGTACATGCCGTGTTCGTGGGCCAGCCGGACAATCTCCTTTAAGTTGGAACAGATGCCGTAATAGGTGGGGTTATTGACCAGGATGGCCTTAGCCTCCGGGTTTTGGCGGATGGCTTCCTCCACGTCGGCCACCTTCATGCCCAAGGGGATGCCCAGGCTCTCGTCGCAGTCAGGGTTCACATAAACGGGTACCGCGCCGCACAGAACCAGCGCCCCCATGACGCTGCGGTGGACGTTCCGGGGCAGGATGATCTTCTCCCCCCGTTTCACCACCGAAAGCACCATGCTCTGGACGGCGGAGGTGGTGCCCCCCACCATCAAAAAGGCGTGGGCCGCGCCGAAGGCTTCCGCCGCCAGCTCCTCCGCCTCCCGGATCACGGAAATGGGGTGGCAGAGGTTGTCCAGTGGCTTCATGGAGTTCACGTCCATGCTGACGCACTTCTGTCCCAGCAGCTCCGCCAGCTCCGGGTTGCCTCTCCCCCGCTTATGGCCGGGCACATCGAAGGGCACCACCCGTTTTTTCTGAAATTCTTCCAGCGCCTCATAAATGGGGGCGCGTCTTTGATCTTTTCCCATTTAGTAAATATTCCTCCCGCTGAAAATCTCAATCATCTCGCTGCGCAGGCTGTTGGTAATGGAAAGCCTTGTGCTGGGCGGCAGCTCGTAGACGTCGGTTTTAAAGAGGTAGTTCTGCAAATCGATCTCCTTGATGAGCATGTTTGTATGGAAAAGGTTTGCGCTGTAAACGTTGATGTCCACCGCGTCGTACCGCTGGAGGGTTTCATCCGCGATATAATCCTGAATGGAGGTCATTTTGTGGTCCATAAAGAGCTTTTTGCCGGTGACGTCCCGAGTAAAGCCCCGGACCCGGTAATCCATGGTGATAATATCCGAGTCGAAGGAGCTGATTAAGTAATCCAGTGTGGAAAGGGGGGTGATCTCCCCGCAGGTGGCTACGTCGATGTCCACCCGGAAGGTGGCAAGGCAGGTGTCCGGATGGTATTCCGGATAGGTGTGGACCGTCACATGGCTTTTGTCCAGATGGGCCAGCTGGGTTTCCCCCACCGGCACCATGGACCCCTCGGCAATGAGGATGGTGACGGAGGCCCCTTGGGGGTCGTAGTCCTGCCGGGAGATATTCAGCACCTTTGCGCCGATCATATTGGTCAGGGTGGTGAGGATATTGGTGAGCCGTTCCGAATTATACTGCTCATTGATATAAGCGATATAATCCTTCTGCTCCCTAGGGGTTTTGGCGTAGCAGATATCGTAAATATTAAAGCTCAGAGATTTGGTCAGGTTGTTGAACCCATAAAGTGTCAGCTTTTCCATAATATCCTCCTATCAGCGGTTTTGACGCAAAAAAACAAGCGGGCGCATATTGTGCGCACGCCTGTTTCCGGTCGCAAACCTGTATAAGAACCGCCGAAGGGCATAAAACCACACCGGGCGGCAGGATGTCCATTGAAAATACAGATTGTTTCAGAGTCTATATAGCAAATAATCTTACTTTTACTACTCTTATTGACCGTTTCACAAGTTGATGTGCGCCGCACATACTGGTTATAAAGTAACCAACTTATAAAATTTGAGCTTTCAACTCAATCAATAAGGCAACCAAAGTTGCCGATCGGCAGTCGACCCGGCTGTCCGTATGGCCTTAACCTGTTTCGCGGGGAATCCAGGTGGTCGCAGAATATTTGCATGGAAAACTTCTGAAAATAACCCATACGCTCCATGACACTTTAATGATAACAGAAGGCGGCCGGATTGTCAAGGAGTTCCGGCCGGTCCTTTGGGTAAAAATGTCGAAAAATATTTTTCCGTGAGAAAAAGCCCGGACCGCCACAGGGCGGAACGGGCCCAGCTTGTCGAAAAAACTTTTTTGAAAGCAAAACTGCACAAAAGAAGAAAATAGAAAGTTTTGGTCAAGCTTTTTCAAAAGCTTGTGGTTTCCAAAGGCAAAGCCTTTGGTCGCCCATCGCAATGGGCGAAATCCAGTCCTTTCGCGCCTCGGGCGCGAACCATAAAGAAAAAGAGGCGGTCCGCAGACCGCCCGCGGATGACCCCGCGCTTGGATTTTGTTTACAAAATCCAAGCTTAGAATTTTCCTAGATTTTCTCCACGGTACACTTGCGTCAGCAAAGCATAAATCTTCGTGTAATTTACCAAGAATTGTACCCTTTTTCGATACTCTAGCCCGCTTCGCCACAGGGCGGAACGGGCCTTTTGACTAATCCAGCAGAGAGAGGGTGATTTCGTATTTGCTGTCGGTGGCGTGCTTGTCCGGAGCCTCGGTCTTGTATTTCAAGATGCTGGCGGTGGACTTGTTCACCGGCTGGAGGGTACCCGCGCCGGCCACGCATCCGCCGGGGCAGGCCATGCCTTCCAGCAGGTAGCCGTTGTACTTCCCGGCTTTTGCCAGCTGAAGGAGCTTTTTGCAGTCGTGAAGCCCCTGGGCGGACTGGATCTTCACTTCCCGGTCCGGGTCCATCTGGTGGATGGCGTCGGCAACCGCCTGGGCGACGCCGCCGCTGACGGCGAATCCCCGGCCGGCCGCTGTGGCTTCTTCCAAAGGATGGGCTTCTTCGATTTCATCGAAGTTCACGTTTTTCGCCTCGAACATGCCCATGAGTTCCTCAAAGGTCAAAACGAAGTCCACGTCGGAACGGATGGAGCGCCGGGACGCCTCCAGCTTTTTGGCGGAGCAGGGGCCGATAAAGGCAACCTTGCAGTTCTTGTGCTCCTTCTTCATGAGCCGGGCGGTGAGGACCATGGGGGTCAGGGCCATGGAGATATAGGGTGCCAGCTCCGGGAACAGCTTTTTGGCCATTACCGACCAGGAGGGGCAGCAGGATGTGGCCATAAAGGGCTGGTGCTCCGGCACCTCCCGCATAAAGTCCTTTGCCTCCTCAATGGTGCACAGGTCCGCGCCGATGGCAACTTCCACCACGTCGTCAAAGCCCAGCCGTTTCATGGCGCCCTTGAGCTTTTCAGGGGTCATCTTGGGTCCGAACTGCCCCACAAAGGCGGGAGCCACAATGGCGATGACCCGGTCGCCTTTCTTAATGGAATGGATCAGCTGGAAAATCTGGCCCTTGTCGGAAATGGCGCCGAAGGGGCAGTTCACAATGCACATGCCGCAGGAAACGCATTTGTCGTAGTCAATGGAAGCCCGGCCCAGCTCGTCGGAGCCGATGGCGTCCACGCCGCAGGCTTTGGCGCAGGGGCGTTCCATTTTCAGAATAGCGCCATAGGGGCAGACGTCCTTGCACCGGCCGCATTTGATGCACTTGGACTGGTCGATGACGGATTTGCCGTGCTGGATGGAGATGGCGCCCTTGGGGCAGACCTCCTTGCAGGGGTGGGCCAGGCAGCCCTGGCAGCAGTCGGTGACCCGGTAGGATTTTTCCGGGCAGACGTTGCAGGCGAACTTGATGATGTTCACCAGAGGCGGATCATAGTATTTTTCCGCAATGGCGCTTTCCACAATGCCTTGGGAAACAGGGGCGTGTTCATCCATGGGACGCAGGGGCAGGCCGATGGCCAGGCGCAGGCGCTCCCCCACAATGGCGCGCTCTAAGAAAATACTGTCCCGGTAGGTGGAAACCTCGCCGGGGATAATCTTATAAGGCAGTTCCTCAATGCGGGAATAGTCGCCGCCTTCATAGGCAAGGCGGGCAACCTCCGTAAAAACCTTACGGCGGATGTCGGTGACGGATGAATAAATCCCTCTCATTTATTGTCCTCCTGTGTCGGGAATATCAGTAACTCTGCCGGGAAGGGCAGACTGTTTCTATTCTACTTTATTATACCACCTTCCCGCCCATTCTATCAAGTGTGGATTTTTGAGAAAATCCGGCGTTTTCCGGCAAAAAATAAGGGATTACCGCCAAACCGATAAGCCAAGCCTTCTCCTTGACAAATCGCCGTTTTTGGGGTATCATGAAAAATAAAAACGTTGATGAAGGATGGAGATACCATGAAAACCACACCGGTGAAAGGCACCGCCGATTACCTGCCAAGCCAGGCCCGCCTGCGGGACTATTTGCAGGGGATTATTTTGGAAACCTACCGCGCCGCCGGGTTTGAGCGCGTCATGACCCCGGCCATCGAGGACATGGAGAACCTGGACAAATCCGACGGGGGCGACAACCTGAATTTGATGTTCAAAATTATGAAACGGGGCGAAAAGCTGGACGCCGCCCTGGCCGCCGGGAATTTTGACGACCTGGCGGATTTGGGGCTGCGCTACGACCTGACCCTGCCCTTGAGCCGGTTTTACGCCGCCAACCGGGCAAAGCTCTCCTCCCCCTTCAAGTGCATCCAGATCGACAAGGCCTACCGGGCGGAACGCCCCCAGAAGGGCCGGATGCGGGAGTTTGTCCAGTGCGACATCGACATTCTGGGCAGCGACTCCCCCCTCTGCGAGCTGGAGCTGATTCACACCACCGCCGCCGCCCTTTTGAAGCTGGACATCGGCCGGTTTACCATTAAGATCAACGACCGCCGGGTGCTCCGGGGCGTCTTAAGCAGCGCGGGCGTCGCCGGGGAGCAGATGGGCACTGTCTGTGTGAGCCTTGACAAATGGGACAAAATCGGCACCGAAGGCGTTTTGGCGGAGCTTTCCGAAAAGCAGATCGCGCCGGAAGCGGTGGAAGCCATCGGCAAACTGCTGGAAAGCGGATGCACCCTGGAACAGGCGGAAGCCCTTTGCGGCGATCCGGAGAGCATGGAACGCTTAAAGGGCATCCTGCGGGATTCGGAAGCCCTGGCGGCCGGGAAATACGATGTGGCCTTTGACCTTTTGCTGATCCGGGGCCAGGGGTACTACACCGGCACGGTCTTTGAGATCCAGAGCAACAAATTCCGAGGGTCCGTTGCCGGCGGCGGCCGGTACGACGGCTTAATCGGCAAATTTACCGGGGAGAATGTCCCGGCTGTGGGCTTCTCTATCGGCTTTGAGCGGATTTTCCAGATCTTAGAAAGCCAGGGCTTCTCCATCCCCGGCAAAGCCCGCCGCATCGCCCTTCTCTGCAATGAGGACGAGGGCGTGGCCGCCGTTTCCAAAGCGGAGGAACTGCGGGGGGACGGCGCGGAGGTTTCCGTCTACGTTCGCCCCAAAAAGATGGGCAAATTCTTAAACCGTTTGCAGGAACAGGGCTTCGACGCCTTTTTGGTCCTGGGAGAAAGCGAAGAACCCAAGCCTTTGGCCCAGTAACGCTTCGGAAAGAGGGGTTTTATGGAACTGACGCCGGAAGAACTGGCATTTTTCAACCGCCTGCTGGCCCGTGTGGCAGAACGCACCTGTCTTGCTCAAATGGACGCCTTCGTCCAGCACGGCGACACCTCCACCCTGTGGCACAGCATAGCTGTGGCCTATTACAGCCTGTGGCTGGCCAGGCGGCTGGGAATCGGCCGCCGGGTAAGGAGCTTAGTGTGCGGCGCTTTGCTCCACGACTATTTCCTCTACGATTGGCATATCCCCGACCCAAGCCATCGGCTCCATGGGTTCCACCACCCAAAAAAGGCCCTGCAAAACGCAGTCCGGGACTGGAAGGCCAACCCGATAGAACGTAATATCATTCTCCGGCACATGTTCCCCTTGACCCCTATCCCGCCCCAGTGCTTAGAAGGCGTGCTGGTCTGCCTGGTGGACAAAGGCTGCTCCCTTTCCGAAACCTTCCGCAGAAACCGTTACCGCCGCATCCGCGCTTTGTGCGGGAAATCCCTGAGCAGCCAGATCAAAACCATTGGTTAAGGGGCAATATGGCGGCCACATTTTTGCTTTGACTGCCGTATCCGCAAAAAATCCCCCGCCGTTTATTGCACAAGTCCAGTAAAAACGGACAATGGAAAAAGAAGCCCCTCTATGGTAGAATAAAAACAACTACCATAGGGGGGATTTGTATGCCAAGAAGTTACGGACACATGAAGGAATACGAAAAAGAGATATT
>DVJP01000029.1 GCA_018716725.1 Candidatus Merdivicinus excrementipullorum
AGCCGGTGGAAATCGGGAAGAACAACAGGATAGAACAAGCAACATTATTCAATTTGAACTCGGCTGGAACCCGCATGGTTCCAAGGGTTTCAGCCGTTTGGCACTCCGCATAGGAAACCTGATTTCGAATCCGGACCCTTCAACCGCTTGGGTACATCTCCGTATTCAATTTTCAGGCGCCGTTCGCAAAACATTCGGAAAAATGCGAGAATTCGATACCAATCATTCAGACTTATATAGTATACCACAAACTTTTTCGGTTGTCAAAGGCTTTTTACAAAAAACTTCCCGGAGGAAGAACCTCCGGGAAAACACACCGTATTTCTAATCCGCGAGATAGGATTTCACCATGGCCTGCAAAAGTTCATCCCGGTCAATTTTGCGGATTAAACTCCTGGCGTTATTATGGGTTGTAATATAGGTTGGATCCTCAGACAGGATGTACCCTACAATCTGGCTGATGGGATTATAACCCTTCTGCTTTAATGCGTCATATACCGTTGTTAAAATCCGCCGCATTTCCACTTCTTTTTCATCCGGAACAGAAAACGTCATCGTCTTATCCTGCATGCCTGTCACCTCACGAACAAGAGAATATTTATCGAATATCTTTATTATACCGCAATCCGAGGGAATATACAAGAGGCTTATTGCCGTAAAAATACATGAATTTTTTCTAAAGAACCTAAGATTTTCTTCATAGCTTCATCGCATTCCTCATCGGTGAGGGTGCGGTCGGCGGCTCTCAGCAGGATGGAATAGGACACGCTCTTTTTGTCCGCCGGGATCTGGCCGCCCTGGTAGACGTCAAAGAGTTCCACCTTCTCCACGATGCTGGACGCCGCGGAACGGATAGCCTTTTCCATTTCGGCAATGGGCAGTTCCTTGTCGGCGATGACCGACAAATCCCGGGTAGACGCCGGGAACTTGGGCAGGGGCTGGTAGGTGATGCGCTTCGCCTCCATGGCCGCGTACAGAGGCTGGGGGTTAATTTCCGCCAAATATGCCCGGCCGCTCATGCCGAAACGGGCTGCCGCGGAAGGGTGCACCTCTCCTAAAACCGCCACAGGCTCCTCGCAGCCGGGAATAGTCACTTGAGCCTGGCGTCCGGGATGCAGGTAGGGTTCTTTAGAACGGGCATACTCCCCTTCCACACCGCACCGGGCCAGCAGCTCCTCCACAATGCCTTTGAGGGTGAAGAAGTCTTCTCCCTCGCCGTACATGCCCAGGGAAAGGGCCGGGATTTCATCGGGCTGTTCAGTGACGGGCAGGGCTTTGGGCTTGAATACTTTGGCAAGCTCAAAGAACCGGCCGCCGGGATTTTTGCGGCTCATATTGGTGGCCAGCACCGTCAGCATGCTGGACGCCAGCTGGGTCCGCATAGTGGAGTATTCCTCCCCCAGAGGATTTAAGAGCACCACTGCTTCCCGGCGCTTGTCGTCCGCCGCCAGGCCCAGCTGATCCGCCGCCTTGCCGCTGATAAAGGAATAGGTGGTGATTTCCCGCATGCTGTGGGCAATGAGCAGATTTTTGATTACATCCCCGTGGATGCGCTCCGGCAGTTTCCGGCCCCGGATAACGTCGCCCCTCATGGGGGTGCCCACAATGTGCTCGTAACCGTAAATCCGCATGACTTCCTCGGCCAAATCCGCCCGGCTTTCGATGTCGTCCCGGTAATAGGGGATGTCACAGGTCAAGACGCCGTTTTCCAGGGTGGTCTTGATTTCCAGGGCGTTTAAAATCTCCGCCATTTTCTCATAGGGCACTTCCACGCCCAGCAGCTCGTTGATGCGGGCCGCAGGGACTGTCAGGCGGCGTTCCTCGGGCAGGCCGTTGTGGCAGTCGATGACGCCCTCGATAATATCGCCGGCGTCCAGTTCCTCAATAAGCTGCAAAGCCCGGTCCATGGCGTACTGGACGCCTATGGTGTCCACGCCCTTTTCAAACCGTGCGCTGGACTCGGTGCGCATGCCCAAAGCGCGGGCGGTGCGGCGGACGCTGTCCCGGCGGAATTTGGCGCATTCCAGGAACAAATCCGTGGTATCGGCGGTGATTTCGCTTTCTAAGCCCCCCATGATGCCCGCCAGGCAGGAGGGCTTCTGGCCGTCGGCGATGACCAGCATATCGCTGGTCAGCTCATGGGGCTTTTCATCCAGGGTGGTCATGGTTTCTCCGTCTTTTGCCCGGCGGACGATGATCTGATGGCCAGCAATGTCGTTCAGGTTAAAGGCGTGCATGGGATGACCGGTTTCCAGCATGACGAAGTTTGTAATGTCCACAATGTTGTTAATGGGGCGCATCCCGGCTCCCCGGAGACACTCCTTCATCCAGTCGGGCGAGGGCTTGATGCGGAGGTTTTTCACCACCCGGCCCATATACCGGGGGCAGAGGTCGTAATCCTCCACGGAAATGGCGATATGGTCGTGAATATCTCCGCCGGAAGTTTTGTAAGAAGGCTCCGGCAGGCGGATTTTCTCGCCCAGCACCACGGCAACCTCCCTGGCCACGCCGATGACGCTGTTGCAGTCGGGGCGGTTGGACAGGATGGAGAAGTCGATGATGACGTCGTTTTTGTGCAGGACGTTCCGCATATCGGTGCCGGGAGCATAATCTTCCTGCAAAATCAGGATGCCGTACACTTCCGCGCCGGGGTAATCCCCTTCCTTCAGGCAAAGCTCTTCGCCGGAGCAGAGCATGCCGTTGGAGGGCAGGCCCCGGAGCTTGCCTTTTTTGATGTGCATGCCGTTGGGCAGCTTGGAATTGTGAAGGGCGCAGGGAACCAACGCCCCCTCAAAGACGTTCTGGGCGCCGGTGATGATCTGAACCGGCTCCCCTTCTCCCACGTCGATCTGGCAGACCTGGAGCTTGTCGGCGTCCGGGTGCTTTTCCAGCTTGACAATGCGGCCCACCTTGACGTTTTCCATGGAGGCGGACAGATCCTCCACGTCCTCCACCTCAAAGCCGGCCATGGTCATCCGGTTGCAGAGCTCGTCAACCGGGACCTTAATATCCACATAGCGTTTCAGCCAATTTAATGAAACTTTCATGATCTATGTTCCTCCTTCAAATCCCGCGTCAATTGAACTGGTCCAAGAACCGGGCGTCGTTCTCGAAAAGCAGGCGGATGTCGCTGATTTTGTACCGGGTGGTGGTCAGGCGGTCCAGGCCCACGCCGAAGGCGAAGCCGGAATACACCTCCGGGTCGATGCCGCAGCCCCGCAGGACGTTGGGATGCACCATCCCGGCCCCCAGGATCTCGATCCAGCCTGCGCCCTTGCAGATGCGGCAGCCTTTCCCACCGCATTCGGAGCAGCTGACGTCCACTTCCACGCTGGACTCGGTGAAGGGGAAGAAGGAGGGGCGGAACCGCACCTGGGTTTCCGGCCCGTAGATTTCATGGACAAACTGCTCCAGGCACCCCTTCAGGTCGCACATGGTGACGCCTTTGTCCACAACCAGCCCTTCCATCTGGTGGAAAACCGGGGAATGGGTGGCGTCCACCTCGTCGGCCCGGTAAACCCGGCCAGGGCAGACAATGCGGATGGGGGGCTTGCGCTGTTCCATGACCCGGATCTGGGCGGAGGAAGTCTGGGACCGGAGAAGCAGGTTGTCCCCCAGATAGAAGGTGTCCTGCATATCCCGGGCGGGATGATCCTTGGGCAGGTTTAAGGCCTCGAACAGGTAGTGGTCGGTTTCCACCTCGGGGCCGTCCACCACGTCAAAGCCCATGGACTGGAAAATGTCGATCAAATCGTTGGTGACAATGCTTAAGGGGTGCAGGCCGCCGGCCTTTTGCGCCTTGCCGGGCATGGTGACGTCGATGCGCTCGGCTTCCAGGCGGTCGTTTAACTCCTGTTCTTTCAGGGCTTCCTGTTTTTCGGCAATGGCCGCTTCCAGGGCCTGGCGCACCTCATTGGCCACCTGGCCGATGACGGGGCGTTCCTCGGCGGAGAGCTTGCCCATCTGTTTTAAAATGGCGGTCAGCTGGCCTTTTTTGCCCAAATAGCTGACCCGCAGGGCTTCCAGCGCCTTCCCGTCGCCGCACTGGGCCAGTTCCGCCAGCGCCGACGCTTTGATTTGTTCCAATTGTTCACGCATATCCAAAACCTCCTGTTTTCAATACAAAATAAAAAGCCCCCGCCCCAGCAGAATTGGGACGAAGGCAAAATGCTTCCGCGGTACCACCCAGATTTCCGGCCCTCACACAGACGGCCGGCCCTTTGGCTCCCTGTAACGGGGGAACCCGTCGTTCCCTACTAAATTTTCAGGAACGCCGCTCGCAGGGGAAATTTCACGAAATCCAGCGGCAGACGGGCTTTCAGCCGGTGACCCATCCTCTCTGAGGGCTGGTAAAATCGCTACAAACCTGGTCATTGCGTTTGCAATATAGATTTAGTATAGCACGTTTCGATTTTTTTTGCAAGGGAATTTGGGAATTTTTTGCCCGCAACCAAAAGTTGCGGGATAGTTGGTGGCGGCGGCGGGCCTGCTGTGGTAAAATAAAGGCGAAAGGAGGGAGTTCATATGCTGTTTTCGCCAGCCACTTTGGGAATTCTCATTTTAAGTATCCTTACAGTTGCCGTATTTCTTGTTCTGATGGTTTTGGTTTTCCGCGGGCTTTTCCAATATATTCATGCAAAAGATGCGCGGACAGAAAAAGAAGCCGTCAAGAAATCCCTGGGGGAAACATTGAAAGCGCGCCGCCTGCAATGCAAAATGACCCAGGAATTTGTGGCGGAAGCCCTTGGCGTCAGCCGCCAGGCGGTGAGTAAATGGGAGCAGGGAAAATCTGACCCCAGCACCTCCAACTTGCTGGCCCTGGCTAAGCTGTTTCACATCCCGGCGGAAGAATTGTTGAAGGATGTGGAATAATTTTTGGCAAAGAAAAGGCTGCCCGGGTCATAGGCAGCCTCTTTCTTATGCAATCGCTCCGCAAAGCAGCAAAATTAAGAGTACTGCCATGGCCGCTGCCAGAAAGATTCCGGCCCCCCGGACGCGCCGCCGGTATTGGTCGGTGGGACCGTCCGCGCCTTTGCTTTTCCAGGATTCGGTGATTTCCCAAACAGTGTCCGGCTTGACTGCCATAAAAAGGCCCGCAGCGATACAGACAAGAGCCAGCAGGATTTTCCACATCAAAGATTCCTCCTGCTCTGTTCATCCCAGGGGAGGGCCTCGCCGCAGAAATAGCAGTGCCGGGAAGCGGGGCTCTGGACCCGGCCGCATTTGGGGCAGCGGTAATACAGCAGGAACATGGCCATTTCCGCCGCCAGCAGCAAAACCGCAACTGTCAGCGCCGTCCAATCAGGCAGTATGCTCAAAAGCAGCAGGTCCAGCACTGCCAGAACGGCACAGGTAATGACAATCCCCTTAGCCGTGCGGGGCTTCCATTTTTGGACCCGCTTCTGCAAAGCGGCCAGCCATTCCCATTTTTCCGGGTGGAGCAGCAGCCAGAAACCGGCCGCCAGCACCAAAAGTCCGCCCAAAATCCACCAAATCATGCGAATCTCCCCTTTCTGTCTCTGCTAGAGGTATTTTCCCCATAATGCTGATGATTGCGGAAATTACGCCGCCGTGCCTTCTTCCGGGGCGGCGCTTTCCTTCTGGGAGGATTCTGCCGGTTCTTCCGCAGGCTCCGAGGTTTCCCCGCTTACTTCCGAGGTTTCGGGGGCGGACGGCTCCTCAATCTGAGAGGACTCGGCCACGTCGTATTCGTGGCCCACATCCCCTGCGTTTGCAACGCTGTACACCGTCCAAGCGTCGCCGGATTTTTTCACCGTATAAAGCATTTCCTTCACCGGCTCCGGCCGGTAGCTCCGGCCGCTGGTGTCGCTCTGCCAAACCAGCCCCGGCGGGATGTACCCCACCGTCAGAACCAGAGTTTCCCCGTCTACTTTCTCAATTTCCTCCACATCCGGAGTGTAGGCCATAATGTAAGGCACCGCCGGGAAAACATAGGATTTACTGGACTCGTCGTAAGTAATCATCAGGGCCGTGTCCCCTACCGTCTGATGGGTGTACTCCACATCCCCGAACAGCTCCCGGATCTGGATTTCCACGTCCGTTTCCGGCACTGTGACAAAGTTCATGCTGTCGGTGGGATAGGCGGACATATCGGCGTTCATGATAAGCCGCCAGATCCCGGCGGTGATGATGGTGGAATCCGTCATCTGTTCCGGATTTTCAAACTGGGGCGGGTCCTGCAAAACCAGGGGGGTGATGAGCCACTCGAAATCCTCCTTTTGAGAATCCTGGTTCACAAGGCTGGAAACCCCCTGCCCCACAAAAATGACGGAGGAAATAAGGCCGATAACGGCAAACACCATCACCACAGCCCCGAAAATTATCATGCGCAGGCTGCCGTTTTTGGGGGCAGCCGGTTTTGTCGTATTGCTCAAACTGCTGGCTCCTTTCCGGTCAGCGGATCTGGCCGCTGCCGTAGACTTTATATTTGCAGGTGGTCAGGGCGTCCAAACCCATAGGCCCCCTGGCGTGAAGTTTCTGGGTGGAAATCCCGATTTCCGCCCCCAGGCCGAACTCCCCACCGTCGGTGAACCGGGTGGAAGCATTGACGTAAACCGCCGCCGAATCCACTTCGTTTAAAAACCGCTGGGCCGCTTCGTAATCCCTGGTGACAATGGCTTCCGAATGGCCGGTGCTGTACCGGGCGATATGGGCGACGGCTTCATCCAGGCCGGACACCACCTTTACCGACATTTTATAGTCCAGATATTCCCGGCCGTAATCCTCCTCCGAAGCTTCCTCCATGTCCGGGCAGATTTCCCGGGCTTCCGGACAGCCGTACAAGGTCACGCCCTTGTCTTTCAGGGCATTTGCAAGCCTTGGCAGCACTGCCGGGGCGCATTCTCTATCAATGAGCAGGGATTCCGCCGCGTTGCAGACGGACACCCGGCTGGTTTTGGCGTTGACCACAATCTTTTCCGCCATATCCGGGTCCGCCGTTTTTTCCACATAAATGTGGCAGTTGCCCACGCCGGTTTCAATGACCGGAACCGTGGCGTTCTGCACCACCGCCTGGATAAGCCCCGCGCCCCCTCTTGGAATCAGCACGTCCAGGAGGCCGTTTAAGCGCATCATTTCATTGGCGCTGTTCCGGGAGGTGTCCTCCACCAGCAAAACGCAGTCTGCGGGCAGGCCGCAGCTTTCAATGGCCCCCCGCATAATGTTTGCCAGGGCCATATTGGAGCGGATGGCTTCCTTTCCGCCCCGGAGCAAAGCGGCGTTGCCGGATTTGAGGCAGAGGGCCGCCCCGTCCACCGTCACATTGGGACGGCTTTCAAAGATAATGCCCACAGCCCCCAGCGGCACCCGCACCTTTTCGATCATCAGGCCGTTGGGCCGGACGCTGCCGCTTTCAATGACCCCCACCGGGTCAGCCAGGCCGATAAGCTGGCGCACTGCGGCGCAGATGCCCTCCAGCCGGCTTTCCGTCAGGGTCAGCCGGTCGATAAGCCCTTCGTTCAGCCCATTTTCCCGGCCGGCTGCGATGTCCTCCCCGTTGGCAGCCAGGATGTCCGCCCGCTTTTCCCAAAGGGCAACGGCAATGGCTTCCAAAACCTCGTTTTTTTTGCCGGAGGACGCTTTTCCCAAAATCCGGGACGCTTCTTTTACCCGGCGCCCCAGTTCCTGCATATTGCTCATATGATGTACCCGCCTTTCTATCCGATATATGTCCCCACCTGCTTGCCGTCCAGCAGGTCGTAAAGGTTTTCCGGCCGGGAGCCGTTTAAAATCACTGTGGGGAACCCGGCGTTCAAGCCGATTTGGGCGGCGGTAATTTTGGTGACCATGCCGCCGGTGCCCAAAGAGGTGCCGTGATCCCCTGCCAAGGCCCGGATGGAATCGGTGATTTCCGGGATATGTGGGATCAGCTTGGCGTTGGGGTTCACCCGGGGATTCTGGTCGAACACCCCGTCAATGTCGCTTAAAATAATCAAGAGGTCGGCCCCCACTAAGCTGCCCACAATGGCAGAAAGGGTATCGTTGTCGCCGAAAACGATTTCCTCGACGGCAACGGTGTCGTTTTCATTGACGACCGGGACAACGCCGTAACGGAGCAGGTTCTGGAAGGTGTTGACCACGTTCTGCTTGCGTTCCGGGCTGTCGATAATGTCCCGGGTCAGCAGCACCTGGGCCACCGAATGGTTGTATTCGGAAAAATACTTGTCGTAGCAGTACATAAGCTCGCACTGGCCGATGGCGGCGCAGGCCTGTTTTGCGGGGGTGTCCGTGGGCTTTTCCTTTAAGCCCATTTTCCCCACCCCAACGCCGATGGCGCCGGAGGACACTAAGATAATTTCCTTCCCGGAGTTTTTTAAATCGGCCAGGACCTTGACCAGCCGCTCCATCCGCTGGATGTTCATAAGCCCGGTTTTATGGGCCAGGGTGGAAGTGCCAACCTTGACGACGATGCGGTTTGCCTGGGCTGCGTTTTGAATCATAACGGATTCCCTCACTTTAACTGATTTTGGAAAAATAGCTTTCCAGCCGGACCTTGGCGAAAATCGCCATGCTGGCGGAATAATAGGGGGCCACAAACACTAACGGCACCAGAAGCACCGTGGTCAGCCGCCAGGGCAGCAGGGAAAGCTGAAGGGAAAAGAGAGTCCGCTTGCTTCCCTTCATGGCGGCCGATGAGATTTTGATGGCTTCCCTGATCCCCATGCCCTCCCGGGTGACGAACAGGTAATCCGCCAGGTAGTACCGCAGGGTGGTAAAATACCATAAAACTCCCATGGACAGGGTGACAAAGGCCAGCAGCAGCAGCAAGGCGATATAAAGCAAAACCTCCATACTGTAAAGGGGCCGGTCCATCATCATCAGCGCCGCCGCCAGCAGGACGGACGGTGCGAAAAACAAAACCGCCCAGGCCGCCTTCCGCACCCAGAGGGCCAGCTGCAGTAAAATTGCCCGGAACAGCTGCCGCCAGTTGTAGAAATAATCAAAAACCGTCAGCAGCGGCGGAGTTTCCCCGGAAACCTGCCCCCAGTACCATTTTTTCACGCCAAGCTGCAAAGGGGACAAAACGGCAAAGCTCACGACTAAAAAGGTGGCGGAAATGACGGCCATGGAACTGCTGATTTGAAGGGTCCTGCTCCCAAAATCCAGGGTCAGCGCCGCCTCATTGGGAGAGGTGATCTGAGTCATCAGGCTGAACAGGTATTCCAGCATCCAGAAAACAACTGTGGTCCCCAACACAAAAAGCAAAATGCCGATGGCCCGGCCCCAGTGGTTTTTTAAACTCAGCAGGGCGTTTTCCTTTATTTTACGCTGAAGGGTCATAATTTTCAAGTCCTTTCTTGCTGGCGGAAGGCTTATTGAGAAGAATCCATCCGCCGGGCCATGGTCTCGGGGGTTTCGGTATTATCCCCCGTCTGCTCCACGTCCAGGGCCATATAGTTTTTGGGAAGGTTCTGGAAAAACTCCTCGTCGTCCTCCACATCTTCGCCCCAGTCGTTTAAATCCGGCTCCCGTTCCATGGGAATCCGGGAATACACCTCAAAAACTCCGTCCCGCTGCCACAGCTGGGCGTTTAACAGGGCGGTGTAGCCGGTGCCGGCGGGGGCGTCCCACAACATGGGATTGTCCCGCTTGGGGTAACCGAAAACGGAAAGCAGGTTCATCAGGACTCCTCCCGGAACAATCAAGGCCGCCGTGGTGATTTTTTCCCGCATCATATCCTCCACCACAGCCCGGAACCCGTCCGCAACCCGCTGAGCGAAATCGGTGATGCTTTCGGCTTTTTCCGGGGCCGCCTTCATGCCGCTTTCGTACCAGCGGACAAACATCTCCGTCCCGGCCAGTTCCTTGGGAGAACGTCCCTCAAAAACGCCGAAATCATATTCCTCCAAACCCGGCGCAGGCTGGGTCAGCCGGTTGGGATAAAGGATCTCCGCCGTTTCAAAGCACCGCTTCATGGGGGCGGAATAGACCTTTTTCACATCCGGGTATTCAAACTGCTCCGCAAGCTTTTGCAGCTCCTCTTTCCCCTCTCTGCAAAGGGGCAGGTCGCTTTTCCGGCCAATATACCGGCCTTCCAGGTTCCCGCTGGTTAGCCCGTGGCGGATGATAAATAATCGGTAAGTCAGCATGTCGGTTTCTTCCTTTTCATGGTTTTGTCAAAAAAATTCTATATGAATTTATTATACCGCATTTTTCCAGAAAAAAACAGTTCTAATTCTCATTATTCAGCATTTATTTACACCCTTCCGGCAAATTGATGAAAATTTGAAAAAGTTGCAAAAAGCCCTTTACAAAAGGTATGCTTTGTAATATAATTTACTGTACGTTAACCTGTCAAAAAACCGGTTTTTTCGGCATAATCTGCATATTCCCCTTAAATTTTTACAGAGCAGATTCAAATTACCAGCGTGACGCTGAATAAAAATAGATTGGAGAGCAGGATATGAACGCAGATTTTCCCAGAATATTGACCCTCCTGCGCAAGGAGCGCGGGATCAGCCAGAAGGAAGCAGCAAAGGAATTGGGGATCTCCCAGGCGCTTCTGTCCCATTATGAAAAAGGGATACGGGAGTGCGGACTGGATTTCGTTGTACGGTCGGCGGATTTTTACCACGTATCCTGCGACTATCTGCTGGGCCGTTCCCCGGAGCGCAGCGGCGCCACCCTCCAGATGGAGGACCTTCCCGAAGCGGAAAACGGGGAAAAAAACAACCGGATGCGGGGCAGCATCCTTCCCACCCTCAATAAAAAATTGATTTTCAATTCCTTAAACATATTATTTGACCTTCTGCAAAAACTAAACTGCACGGAAATGACAAAAGGGGTTTCGGATTTCCTCATGCTCTCCGTTTACCGGATGTTCCGGATCGTTTACAGTGTGAACCATAAAAACGAACAGAATTTTTTCCAGGTTCCCAAATACCTGTCCGCCCCGAAAGCCGTGGCCGCCATGGTGGAAATCGAGGCGGAAGCCGCCGCTTTGGCCGACGGCGCCGCCGGCGGGAAGCTGATTACCCCGGAGGACCGGGAGCGCATGGCTCTCACTTCCGAAAGCCTGGCCGCCGCGTATCCCATGTACAATTCCTCTCTGCTGAATTTAATTAAAAACAGCGAGCATAAACTCGAAAAATAATCCTTTTCGTATATCCCCCGTCTCAATTATGGAACCCGTTTTTCCAGCTTTGGACGGGGGATTTTTCCAAAAAATTCCTGTATCAATTCCTGCAAGATTCCGCATACGCCGGGCAT
Organism: Candidatus Merdivicinus excrementipullorum; assembly: GCA_018716725.1. Lineage (GTDB taxonomy): Bacteria > Bacillota > Clostridia > Oscillospirales > Ruminococcaceae > Merdivicinus > Merdivicinus excrementipullorum. The sequence continues at coordinate 11,230 of DVJP01000029.1, forward strand.
ACTACTTTCGCCGGACCAAAAGGAACGGCAAGTGCGCCATCCGTTTAATAAAGGAGTAACTGCCATGACCAAGCGATTGTTTTTATGTGCGGGGCTGGCCGCCGCCATGCTGTTTACCAGCTGCAACGCCATCAACGACGGCGTTTCCGATATTGGAAGCGGTGTATCAGATGTGACCAGCGACTTAAGCTCCGGGATGTCTGACGTGGAATCTGATCTGAGTTCCGACATGTCGGACGGCAGATCTGACGCAGACTCGGACATGGACCGGGACGAATCCCGGTACGACAATTCTTCTGATATTTCCAGAGAGGAATCCTCGAAAGACGCGCCCGCCTCGGGCGCGTCTTCGGGGGCTCCCCAACTGACGGCCTCGGAGGAGCCGGCCAACACCCCAACCGGCGTCACTTCCGCAAGCGTTGACCTCTCCTCCCTGGACAATACGAAACAGGGCTGGGGGCAGGGCGTCCAGCTGGACGAAAAAAACCGTCCTCTGGCTTCCCTATCCTTTCAGGAAAAATACAGGAAGTATGACGCATGGTTTATTGGGGAGGAAGAACCGGTTATTTATCTGACCTTTGACTGCGGCTATGAAAACGGCTATACCCCCATGATTCTGGACACGCTGCTGGAAAAGGACGTTCCGGCGGTCTTTTTCTGCGTTTCCGACTATGTGGAACGCCAGCCGGAGCTGGTGCAGCGGATGATCGACGAGGGCCACGCCATCGGCAACCACAGCGACACCCACCCCTGTATGCCCGAACAGTCTGTGGAACGGTGCGAGCAGGAGATCATGAACCTCCACAACAAAATGGAGGAGGAATTCGGCTACACCATGACCCTCTTCCGTGCTCCGGCCGGAGAATTCTCCGAACGGACCCTGGCTCAGACCCAGCAGCTGGGCTATAAAAGCGTGTTCTGGAGCTACGCTTACGCCGACTGGGACCCCAATAACCAAATCGGGACGGACAAAGCTTATGCAAAAGTCACCGGCGCATTGCACCCCGGGGCCATCTACCTGCTCCACGCCGTATCGCCGGACAACGCCGCCATCCTGGGGGATTTCATCGACTATGCCCGGGAACAGGGCTACACCTTTGAACTCTTCCAGTGACGGACAACTGAGGAATTGATAGCATAAGAAAAATTCCCGTGTAAAAAACGACGCAATTTATGCAAAGTCATGATTTTTTCACAAATTCGCCATTTCCTCTTGATTTTTCGACGGGATTCGCTTATAATAAATGATGTTCTCAAAAATAATCCATGTGTTCTTGGATAAGTTTCCTTCAGATTTCTTCTCAATTTTATATATTTCGCTTATATCGTCCTTGCAATAGTGAGGGCGATATTTTATTTTGCAAAATAAAATAGATGAAAAATAAAATTTTCCTATCCGCCGGTGACGGACAGGAAAATTCTTTTTATCCCCTAAAAATTCCGGGACCGGAGCTGGCGGATGTCCTTTCCCACAAACCGCAGGTAAGTGAACTGGGAAAAGAGCCGGGACACCACCCGCTGGCTGTATTTTTCCTGCAATTCCTTGACGGTCAGGTTGCTGCTGATAATGGTGGGCTTTTTCCGGGTATTCAGCAGGTTATAAACCGTGGACAGAGTGAAGGCGGAAGTAAATTCCGTCCCCAAATCGTCCAGCACCAGCAAATCAGCCTCCAAAAGCTGGTCCAGGGTCTGGCGGCTGCGCTCCCGTCCGAAACGTTCCTCCTCGATGGCCATGAGGAAATTCTGGGCGGAGCCGTAGGCCGCGCCGTACCCTTTGCCGATGACCTCCCGGGCGATGGCCAAAGAAAGGTGGGTTTTCCCCAACCCGGTCGGGCCGCTGAAAAAGAGTCCCCGGCTTTCCGTCGTAAAGGAAGCGGCGTAGTGCTTGCAGAAATCCAGCACCTTCCCCATCTGTTCCCTGGGAGAGGTCCGCAGGGCCGGGTCTACTTCCGCCGGGTAATAGCGCAGGTCAAAGGTGGAAAAATCGCACAGCTCCATATTGGAGCCGGCGTTTAATTCCCGCAGGCGGAACTGCTTTTCCAGCTGTTTGAAGCAGGCGCAGACCTCCCCTCCTGCAAAGCCGGTATCCTGGCAGTAGGGGCAGGTATAATGCAGTTCCAGGTAATCTTCGGGGTAGCCGTTTTGGCGCAGAAGCTCCTTTTCCATCTGCTGGAGAGCCAGGTTTTGGCGCTTCAGCTCCTCGATTCCCTGGGCAATGTCTGTTTTGTGCTCCAAAATCATTTTGCTTAAGCGGACTGCGGTCAGGGAAAGCTCTTTGCGGACGTCGATGACCTGGGGAACCTTCCGGGCAATTTCCTCCACCCGCTGGCCCTGTATCACCCGAGCCTTGCTGCGCCGGTTTTCCAGTTCTTTTCGTGCTGCCTCCGCGGCGGATGCATTGGTCAATGGGCTCGCTCCTTTCAGTCAAATTTTGGGACATTAAGCCCCCGGCGTTCAAGCTCCTCAATATCGTAGGAGGGCGCCCAGCCGCTGCCGGAAACGCCGGAACGGGCGGAAGGCCTGGCGTCCTTTATGGCCACGTCCTCCGGCGTCCGGACGCCTTTTTCGTGCCAGGAATTGAGGATGGAGTTCATATAAGGCAGGCTCAGCTTGTTAATGGCGTTGAGGGTGCGCTCGTAGGCCATCTGGATCAGCTCCCGGTCATATCCCAGCTTTTCCGTCCAATTGGAGATATACCGCTGCTGTTCCGGAGTCAGGGGCCGGTCCTTTAAGCCCAAAAGCTCCTGGATCTGACGCTCTTTTGTGCGGCGGAGGGTCTGTTCCCGGATAGTTTCCTCCGCCAAAGCGTGGGTGTTGACGCCCCGGTCGGCCCAGCCGGCGCAGAGCTTCTGGATGTAGCCGAAATTCCCCTTCCCAATGGACACGCAGTATTCCACCGCCATCAAAATCACGTCCGCCGGCAGCCCTAAGGCCTCGTGGATGTAAATGAGGGTCCTCTGCTGGGTGGAGGTTAAGAGGGTCCCCACGATGGATTCCGCTGCGGAAAACAGGAAGCGGATGTCCGCGTTTTTCTCAATCCGGTCGGCGATTTCCTCCGGCGTCAGGCTTTGGGCCGTGGAAACCACCTTGGGCTTCCGCTCCTGCTTTTGGGGTTCCTTGGCGGCGGACTCGGTAAAAATCCCATTTTGAATCCAAAACCGCACCGCCTCCTGGACGTCGCTTTCCGGGATGGACAATTTATGGGCGATCTGGGCGGTATCCACCCGGTTGGCCCGCAGAACCGCCAGCAATACCTTGATGTAAATGCCGCTGGCAACGGAAAGGTACTTGTCCACCACGTCGGTTGGGACGGCCAGGAAGGAGGACAACCCGCCCATATTCAGCTGCAATTCCACAAAAAACGCCCCCGATCAATACATATCGCTGACATAAACGGCGTGAAGATCCTTGCCGTCGTCAAATCCGCACTGTTTATAATATTCCTGCCCGCCCTCATCGCACAAAAGGATTTTGGCGGGGATGTCCCAGTAATGGGCCAGCATCCGCTTAATCAGCTCCTCCCCGATGGACTGGCGCTGATACTCCGGGTCCACCAGCAGATAATGGAAATAAGCGGTCATGGCGTGGTCGGTGAGGGCGTTCATAAGCCCCACCAGCCGGTCCCCGTCCCAGGCGGAATACACCGCGTCGGAATGCTGCATGGCGGCCACCAGCTTTTCCGGGTAATGGCCGGATTCCCAGTCCACGCTGAGGAACAGCCGTTCCAGCTGGGCGGCGGAAAAATTTTTCGTATCTTTATAAGTAATTGCCATTGGCGAGTCCTCCTTCGTTAATGATCCAACAGAAAAGATTTGACCAGGGCGAAAACCTCCCGGATATAGCAGGATGGGGCGGCCATGGCCGGGGTTTTTGCCCCGCTTACGGACACCTGGCCATACCCTGCCCGGCGGGCCAGCATCCGGATCCGGAAGGCGTGGAAGTCCGAACTGATGATTTTTACGCGAAGGGCGGAAATTTCCCGGCCGCTTTGCCGTTCTATAATTTCCCGGGAATAGCGGAGATTTTCCATGGTGCTGGTGGACTGATCCTCCTTTAGGATCCGTTCTTCCGGTATTCCATGTTCCATCAGGTACCGGGCCATGGCCTCGGCTTCCGGAATGGCCTCATTTGGCCCCTGGCCGCCGGACACCACGAAAATCCCGCCGGTATCCCGTTCCAAAGCCGCATCCAGCCGTTCCGTTAAGGTCAGGCTGGGCTGGTCCCCCCGGAGGCCGGCCCCTAACACCAGGACATAATCCGCCGGGGCGTCGTCCTCCCGGGCCGCATTGACAAAAATCAGCGTTTCCAGAACCGCAAAGCCCGCCAATGCCGCAATCAGCACCGGCAGGAAAAATTTTTTAAAGGTCAAAATCCCCGGCAGCTGGCCGAAGCGGCGTTCCAGTATCCCTGCAATGACGCAGACAGCGCCCACCCCCAGCAGGACGTTGGTAAAGGCCACGCTGCCGATGGAAACTGTGGAAATGAGCCAGTACAGGATCAAAACAACGCCTGCACCGCAAAATAAAGCAGAAAGCATATTCACCTCAAAAATTAACCTGCGGGTAATCCCGGTATTCCTCCGGCGGTTCTTCCAAACAGCTGCCCAGCTGTTCCACCAGCCTGGACGGCTGTTCCGGAAAGACCCAGTCGTTTAAATACCTGATAAAATCTCTTTCATCAAAACATGCTATCCATGTTCCATCGTAACATTGCTTCAAAAGCTTCCGCCCGTTGGGATTTTTCCACATCCAATGGCGAAACTCCCCGCAATATTCCTCCAAATTCTCCGCAACCTGGTCCGGGACCAGATAAACCGCCATGGGGCCATCCGCACTGAGAATTACTTTCTTCATCAAACGTCCTCCCCCTGCGCTTTGCCGTGGTTTCTCATTTCCCACGGCGGAGCATACTCACCTTAGTTTTTCCGCGGAAATAGGCGAACTCCAGGCGATTCTCCCCTCCTTGTCAATGACCTCCACCCGGAGGAAGGTTTCGCCGGGGCAAAGGAGGTATTCCGCCTCCGTCAAATTTTCCCCAGCAACAGACCGGAAAGGGGACCACACCTGGTCTGAATAAAAGAGGATATTCTGCGCCGGGGTGCAGCGGACCCGGAGCCTGCCCCGTTCCAGGGAAAGCTCCATCTGCGGCCCCTGGGAGGCGTAAAACCGCCCCTGCCGCAGGGCGTCCAGAAGAGCGTCCTCCTTCAGCTCATCCGCCTGGACCCAGACAAAAGAGCGGCACTGTTCCCCCGTGTAAAAATGGGCGTCGTCGGAAGCCACGCAGGGAATCAGGGTTCCGGCGGCGGAAACCATATCCAAAATCACGCTGGAATCCGCCCGGCGGCCGTTCCAGGGGTTGCCGGACATGGTGTTATAAATTTCCGAAGCATCCACCCCCCGGAGCCTTTCAATCTGCTCCGGCCGGTTTAAGGACCAGGCGGGATGGGCTAAAATTGCGAACCCTCCGGCGTCATGGACGGCGTCCAACACCTGCTGCGGCTCCAAAGAGGGGGATTTGAGCAAATCCGGCGTCCTTTTGGCCCCAATGGACACGATATGGTAAATCCCCGGTTCCGTCGCCTGGCTGCCTGCGTCATACTCACAGCCTGCCAGCAGCAGCATTCCATTCTTTTCCCCGCCTTCCGAAGGCGCCCAATGGTCAGTCAGGGCCAAAAAGTCATAACCCGCTTCCCGGTACAGTCGAATGACTTCCTCCGGGGTTTTCCGCCCGTCTGAACAGGTGGTATGGGTGTGAAGGTTCCCCTTCCACCATTTTTTCCCAAATCGATCCTGATACACTTGGATTCACCGTCCCTCTCTCATTTTGCCGATATCAATATTATACCAGTTCTTTGGCCGGATTACAACTAAAAAGACTGCCCGATAACCGAAAGTTACCGGGCAATCCGCATTTATTTACGCATGTGGGATCAAACAATTCCCTGAGCCATCATGGCGTCGGCGATTTTCTCAAAGCCGGCAATGTTGGCACCCATGACCAGGTTGCCTTCATGGCCGTATTTCTTGGCGGCTTTTTCCGCGCTGTGGAAAATGTTCACCATAATGTCTTTGAGCTTCGCGTCCACTTCCTCGAAGGTCCAGGAGTAGCGCATGGAATTCTGAGACATTTCCAGGCCGGAGGTAGCAACGCCGCCTGCGTTTGCAGCTTTTGCCGGCCCAAAGAGGACGCCAGCCGCCTGGAAAGCTGCGATAGCTTCCGGAGTGGAAGGCATGTTGGCGCCCTCGGCAACTGCCATAACGCCGTTTTTCACTAAGATTTCAGCGGACTCGCCGTCCAGCTCGTTCTGGGTAGCGCAGGGCAGGGCCACGTCGCAGGGGATAGTCCAGATGCCTTTGCAGCCTTCGGTAAATACCGCGCCGTCCACCCGTTTGGCGTATTCGGAAATGCGGCCGCGCTCTACCTCTTTGATCTGTTTCACCACATCCAGCTGGATGCCGTTTTTATCGTAAACATAACCGGAAGAATCGGACAGGGCCACAACCTTCGCGCCCATTTCCTGGGCTTTTTCGGTAGCATAGATGGCCACGTTGCCGGAACCGGAGATGACGACGGTTTTGCCTTCCATGGAATCGTTCTTCATGCAGCCGAGCATTTCCTGGGTAAAGTAAAGCAGTCCGTAGCCGGTAGCCTGGGTGCGGGCCAGGGAGCCGCCGTAAGAAAGGCCCTTTCCGGTCAGCACGCCGGTAAATTCGTTGCGGATGCGTTTATACTGGCCGTAGAGGAAGCCGATTTCCCGGCCGCCTACGCCGATATCGCCGGCGGGGACGTCGGTATCCGGCCCGATGTGGCGGCAAAGCTCAGTCATAAAACTCTGGCAGAAACGCATGACTTCATTGTCGGATTTGCCTTTGGGGTCAAAGTCGCTGCCGCCCTTGCCGCCGCCCATAGGCAGGCCGGTCAGGGAGTTTTTGAAGCACTGCTCAAAGCCCAGGAATTTAATAACGGACTGGTTTACGGAAGGATGGAACCGCAGACCGCCTTTATAGGGGCCGATGGCAGAATTGAACTGGACGCGGAATCCCCGGTTGACCTGGACTTTCCCCTGGTCGTCCACCCACGGTACCCGGAACTGAATCATCCGTTCCGGCTCCACAATCCGTTCCATGATGCCGGCGGCCTCCAATTCCGGACGCTGCTCCACCACAGGCTCAAAGGATTCCAAAACTTCCTGTACAGCCTGGATAAACTCCGGTTCATTGCCATTTCTTTTCTTCACGGTTTCAAAAACCCGGAGAAGGTATTCGTTTTTCAATGCCATGATAGTTACCCCCTAAATCTAATTATAGAAACATTATACTCTATACTCCTTTATTTTTCAATAGTTTTGCTGTATTTTTTTTATTTCCTGCATTTTATACAAAAGATATTCTTTTTTTCCCGGCTGTCCGTGAATAAGATGATGCAAGTTTCTCATTTTTTCCTTCATATTAGCGGAATTCATCAACTTTTTCAGCAGAAATCCGGCCTTTTTTCGGGGGCTTTGGCTATGCTTCCGGGCATTACGGCAGCGTCACCGGAAGGGTTGGCGTATCCTGGAAAAGAAAAAGCCAAAGAACACATCTGGAAGCGGCTGCTCCATCATGTGGCAAAAACCCCCAGCCCAATGGGCTGGGGGTTTCTCGTTTGAGCAAACAGACGCAAGCATATATCGGACAAAAGCTGAAACTCAGCAAAAATTATTCGTTGATCTTGGAAACAACACCGGAACCAACGGTACGGCCGCCTTCACGGATAGCGAAGCGGAGACCTTCCTCGATGGCGATGGGGGTGATCAGTTCCACGTCGAACTCCAGGTTGTCGCCGGGCATAGCCATCTCGGTGCCTTCGGGCAGGGTGATGATGCCGGTAACGTCGGTGGTACGGAAGTAGAACTGAGGACGGTAGTTGTTAAAGAAGGGTTTATGACGGCCGCCTTCCTCTTTCTTCAGAACGTACACGGAGCAGTGGAATTTGGTATGGGGATGAATGGTGCCAGGTTTGCAGAGAACCTGGCCGCGCTCGATGTCGGAGCGCTGAACGCCGCGGAGCAGAGCGCCGATGTTGTCGCCGGCTTCAGCGAAGTCCAGAAGTTTCCGGAACATTTCAACGCCGGTAACGGTGGTTTTCGCTTTCTCATCTTTCAGGCCAACGATTTCAACTTCGTCGCCGACTTTAACAGTACCACGCTCAACACGGCCGGTAGCAACGGTGCCGCGTCCGGTGATGGTGAAGACGTCCTCAACAGGCATCAGGAAGGGCTTGTTGTCGTCGCGCTCGGGGGTGGGGATCCAGCTGTCAACGGCATCCATCAGCTCGAGGATCGGTTTGTAAGCCTCGTTGTTGATGTCATCGGGAGCTTCCAGGGCAGCCAGAGCGGAGCCGCGGATGATGGGGGTGTCGTCGCCGGGGAAATCGTACTCGTTCAGGAGCTCACGGATTTCCATCTCAACCAGATCCAGCAGTTCTTCGTCGTCAACCTGGTCGCATTTGTTCATGAACACAACGATATAGGGCACGCCTACCTGACGGGAGAGCAGGATGTGCTCACGGGTCTGGGGCATGGGGCCGTCAGCAGCGGAAACAACCAGGATAGCGCCGTCCATCTGAGCAGCACCGGTGATCATGTTCTTAACATAGTCGGCGTGGCCGGGGCAGTCAACGTGAGCGTAGTGACGGCTGTCGGTCTCGTACTCAACGTGAGCGGTGTTGATTGTGATACCACGAGCTCTTTCTTCGGGAGCTTTGTCGATCATGTCATAAGCTTCGAATTTCGCTTTGCCCTGCATAGCCAGGGTTTTGGTGATAGCGGCGGTCAGAGTAGTTTTGCCGTGGTCAACGTGTCCGATAGTACCAATATTTACATGGGGTTTGGTACGTTCAAATTTCTGTTTTGCCATTTGGATGTTCCTCCTTTAAACTCAAACAATTTATTTGGGAAAGCAAGCAGATTTTATGCCTGCTTTGCTCTCTTGGAGATAATATCGTCCGAAACGGATTTCGGGACCTCAGTGTAGTGGCTGGGCTCCATAGTATACTGTCCGCGGCCCTGGGTCTTGGAACGTAGGTCGGTTGCATAACCGAACATTTCAGACAGGGGAACCATAGCGCGGATCTCTTCCACGCCGTTTCTGGCCTCCATACCCTGGATCTGGCCGCGGCGGGAGTTCAGGTCGCCGATAACATCGCCCATGTACTGTTCAGGGACGATAACAACAACCTTCATGATAGGTTCCAGAATAACAGGGTTGCCTTTCCGAAGAGCATCTTTCAGCGCCATAGAACCGGCGATCTTAAATGCCATTTCAGAAGAGTCGACTTCGTGGTAAGAACCGTCGTACAGTTCTACGCGGATGTCAACAACCGGGTAGCCTGCCAAAACGCCGGACTGCATGGCGCCCTGGATACCAGCGTCAACAGCGGGGATATATTCCTTGGGAATCGCGCCGCCGACAACCTTGTTTTCAAACTCATAGCCTTTGCCGGCTTCGTTGGGGTACACACGGATCTTAACATGACCGTACTGGCCCTTACCGCCGGACTGACGGGCGTATTTGTTTTCAACGTCCACCTCTTTGCGGATAGTTTCGCGGTAAGCAACCTGGGGTTTGCCAACGTTTGCCTCTACCTTGAATTCACGCAGCAGGCGGTCGACGATAATCTCCAGATGAAGCTCGCCCATACCAGCAATAATGGTCTGGCCGGTTTCTTCATCAGTATAGGTGCGGAAAGTGGGGTCTTCTTCCGCAAGTTTTGCCAAAGCAATGCCCATCTTCTCCTGGCTGGCCTTGGTTTTCGGCTCAATAGCAACACGGATAACAGGTTCCGGGAACTCCATAGACTCCAGGATAACCTCGTTCTTGGGGTCGCACAGGGTGTCGCCGGTAGTGGTCTGTTTCAGGCCCACAGCAGCGGCAATGTCGCCGGCGTAGCAGGTTTCGATATCCTGACGGTGGTTTGCGTGCATCATCAGAATACGGCCCATTCTTTCCGATTTGCCCTTGGTGGCATTGTAAACGGTAGCGCCGGCGTCAACCGTACCGGAGTAGACACGGAAGAAGCAGAGCTTTCCAACAAAGGGGTCGGTCATAATCTTAAACGCCAGAGCGGAGAAAGGCTCAGTGTCAGAAGAATGACGGACAGTTTCCTCGCCGGTTTCGGGATCAACGCCCTTGATGGGAGGAATGTCGATAGGAGAAGGCATATAATCTACGATCGCATCCAGCAGTTTCTGAACGCCTTTGTTGCGGTAAGCGGTACCGCAGCAAACGGGAACCAGATCATTGGCAATGGTAGCAGCACGCAGGCCCTTTTTGAGTTCTTCAATGGACAGTTCTTCCTCTTCCAGGTACTTTTCCATCAAATCATCGTTGGTTTCCGCAATAGCTTCCACCATTTCCGCGTGGTACTGATCTGCTTTTTCCTGCATATCAGCAGGGATGTCAACAACGGAAATATCGTTGCCTAATTCATCGTTATAGATATAGGCTTTCATTTCCATCAGGTCGATAATCCCTACAAAGGAATCTTCCGCGCCAATGGGGAGCTGGATCGGCACCGGATGGCATTTCAGGCGGTCTTTCATCATGTTGATAACATTATAGAAATCCGCGCCCATAATGTCCATTTTATTGACGAAAGCCATACGGGGAACCTTGTAATTGTTGGCCTGATGCCAAACGGTTTCAGACTGGGGTTCCACGCCGCCCTTCGCGCAGAAAACGGTAACAGAGCCGTCCAGAACACGGAGAGAACGTTCAACTTCTACTGTAAAGTCAACGTGACCGGGGGTATCGATGATATTGATACGGTGGCCTTTCCAGAAAGCGGTCGTAGCAGCGGAAGTAATCGTAATACCCCGTTCCTGCTCCTGCGCCATCCAGTCCATCGTTGCAGTACCCTCGTGCGTATCGCCGATTTTGTGCGTTTTACCAGTGTAATACAGGATACGCTCGGTCGCGGTGGTTTTACCTGCGTCGATGTGAGCCATTATACCAATATTACGAGTCATTTCGAGAGATACGTCTCTTGGCATAATATCCTCCTATTTGAATATAAAATGCGGCCCAAAAGCGGGCCGCCTTCCCCATTCGCCCAAAAAGAGCCAATGGGGATCAGGCATCCAATCGTATGCCCGGTAAGATTACCATCTGTAATGAGCGAATGCCTTGTTGGCCTCTGCCATCTTGTGAGTGTCCTCACGTTTCTTGCAGGCGCCGCCGGTATTGTTCAGCGCATCCAGAATTTCGCCGGCCAGACGTTCCTTCATGGTCTTTTCGGAACGGTTTCTGGAATAAGCGGTGAGCCATCTCAGGCCCAGGGTCTGCCGCCGTTCGGGACGGACTTCCATGGGAACCTGATAGGTAGCGCCGCCCACACGGCGGGATTTAACCTCCAGGACAGGCATAATGTTTTCAAGAGCCTCCTGGAAAGCCTCCAGGGCGTCCTTTCCGGTTTTTTCGTTTACGATCTCAAAGGCGCCGTAAACGATTTTCTGCGCGACACCCTTTTTGCCGTCATACATCACATTGTTAATCAGGCGGGTAACGAGCTTGGAATTGTACATAGGATCGGGCAAAACATCGCGTTTTGCAATTTGACCTCTTCTTGGCACTTTACTTCCCTCCTTCATAGAATGAATTCATCGGTACTCGAAAGTAAAAACCCTCGTCAGACCAATTGGAAGCCTTTGCACAACGCGTTTTGCATTATGAAAAGCTGCCATCAGCCGAAAGGTTTCCAGCAAAAGCCGGAAGCTTACTTCTTCGCACCAGCCTTCGGACGCTTCGCACCGTATTTGGAACGGCCCTGCATCCGTCCGTTAACGCCCTGGGTATCCAGAGTGCCGCGGATGATGTGGTAACGCACACCAGGCAGGTCTTTTACACGGCCGCCGCGGATAAGCACGACGGAGTGTTCCTGCAGGTTGTGTCCGACGCCGGGGATATAAGCGGAAACTTCCATCCCGTTGCTGAGCCGGACCCTGGCGATTTTACGCAGCGCAGAGTTCGGTTTTTTCGGGGTCTGGGTTCTGACTGCCGTGCAGACGCCGCGTTTCTGAGGAGAGCTCTGATCAGTGGGCTCTTTCTTCATGGAGTTATAGCCGCGGTTCAGCGCGGGAGCAGTGGATTTGACCTCCTGCATTTCTCTGCCTTTTCTAACAAGCTGGTTAAAAGTTGGCATATGGCACCTCCTTACTCAAATTGTTTATGCGAAAGGGCATGTTTTTTTCACCCTTAGCATACTCATTTATTTTACCATTAAAACGAAGGCTTGTCAACAGTTTCCTGAATTTTTTCAAAAAAGCAGGAGCAAAATTCGCCCCTGCTTTTTTCGAATTTCTGTCTATTTCGGTCAGACTGCCTCAGTGGGCTCCGTTTCCTGCTTCACGGGAACAACTTCCACGTCGTTGTAGCAGGGCATTCCGGTTCCGGCCGGGATCAGCTTACCAATGATGACGTTTTCCTTCAAGCCCATCAAATGGTCCACTTTGCCTTTGATAGCGGCTTCCGTCAGGACCTTGGTGGTTTCCTGGAAGGAAGCGGCGGACAGGAAGCTTTCGGTGGCCAGGGAGGCCTTGGTGATACCAAGCAGCACTGGTTCGTAGGTAATGAGCTTGATATCCTCTTCGCCGGCAGCGGCCCGGTCCTCCAAGAGCTTATTCTCGTGGTAGACGTCGCCCCGGTCCATAATGGAGCCGGACAGCAGCTCGGTGGAGCCGGGATCCACAATCCGGACCTTCTTCATCATCTGGCGGACAATGACCTCGATGTGCTTGTCGTTAATGTCAACGCCCTGTAACCGGTAGGTTTTCTGCACCTCGGCGATCAGGTAGTTCTGCATATCCTGTTCGCCCTTGACGGCCAGCAGGTCGTGGGGGTTGATAGCGCCTTCGGTGAGGGAGTCGCCGGCCACCACGCTCTGCCCCTCCTGGACTTTAATCTTAAAGCCGTAGGGGATGGGGTAGCGTTTTTCCTCGTAGGTGTTGTGCACCACGATGACGCGCTGGTGTTTTTCCTCGTCGAAATGGACGATACCGGGGATTTCCGCCAGGATGGCGCTGTTTTTGGGTTTGCGGGCCTCAAACAGCTCGGCAACGCGGGGAAGACCCTGGGTGATGTCCTCGGCGTTTGCGATACCGCCGGTGTGGAAGGTACGCATGGTCAGCTGAGTACCGGGTTCGCCGATGGACTGAGCGGCGATAACGCCCACGGATTCGCCGACTGCAACAGGCTTGCCGTTAGCAAGGTTTGCGCCATAGCAGTGGGCGCAGATGCCCTGGGTGGAACGGCAGGTGAGGATGGAGCGGATCTTGACTTTTTCCACGCCGGTAGCGCAGATCTTTTCCGCGTCCTTGTCGTCCATAATCTTGTCCTTGGAAACCAGAACCTCGCCGGTTTTGGGATCGCAGAAATCCTCCACCAGGTAGCGGCCCTGCAAACGCTCGGACAGGGACTCGATCATCTCGTTGCCTTCCCGGATGTCGTAAACCCAAATGCCGTTGTCGGTGCCGCAGTCGTTCTGGCGGATAATAACATCCTGGGAAACGTCAACCAGACGGCGGGTCAGGTAACCGGAGTCGGCGGTACGCAGCGCGGTGTCGGCCAAGCCTTTCCGTGCGCCTCGGGAGGAGATGAAGTATTCCAAGATGTTCAGGCCTTCCCGGTAGTTGGCCTTAATGGGCATCTCGATGGTGGTACCGGAGGTGTTTGCAATCAGGCCGCGCATACCGGCCAGCTGACGCAGGTTGTTGATAGAGCCTCGGGCACCGGAGTCGGCCATCATATAAATGGGGTTGAATTTGTCCAGGTTTTTCTGGAAGGCTTCGGTAACCCGGTCGGTGGCGTTGTTCCAGATGTTGATGACGTGGTTGGTGCGCTCTTCCGCGGTAATCAAGCCGCGCTCGTACTGGCGGACCACCTTGAGGTTTGCTTTTTCAGCCTCCGCAATGATTTCCTTCTTCTCTTCCGGAACGGTGGCATCGCAGACTGCGACGGTAATGCCGCTTCGGGTGGAGTATTTGTAACCCTGGGCTTTGATCCGGTCCAGAACCTCGGAGGTTTTGGCAGTGCCGTGGATCTTAATGCAGCGGTCGATAATCTTGCCCAAGGTTTTCTTGGTAACCAGGAAGGAAACTTCCAGCTCGAACTGGTTTTCCGGCTTGGAACGGTCTACAAAGCCCAGATTCTGGGGAACGGGATCGTTGAAGATCAGACGGCCCACAGTGGTGTCGATGATGCGGCTCTGGCTGCCCTTGGTCATCCGGACCTTGATTTTGGCGTGCAGGGTGACAATGCCCTCCTGGTAGGCCATCAGGGCTTCGCTGACATCCCGGAACACCTTGCCTTCGCCAGGCTCGCCGTCCTTAACCAGGGTCAGGTAGTAGGAACCCAGAACCATGTCCTGGGTGGGGACGACAACGGGGCGTCCGTCGGAAGGCTTCAGGAGGTTGTTGGCGGCCAGCATCAGGAACCGGGCCTCAGCCTGAGCTTCGGCGGACAGGGGGACGTGAACGGCCATCTGGTCGCCGTCAAAGTCCGCGTTGAAAGCGGTGCAGACCAGAGGATGCAGCTTTAAGGCGCGGCCCTCAACCAGGACCGGCTCGAAGGCCTGGATGCCCAGGCGGTGCAGGGTCGGCGCGCGGTTCAAGAGGACGGGATGGTCCTTGATGACGATTTCCAAAGCGTCCCAAACCTCGGGGCGGGCGCGGTCCACCATTTTCCGGGCGGATTTGATGTTGTTAGCAACGCCGGTTTCCACCAGGCGCTTCATAACGAAGGGCTTAAACAGCTCCAGCGCCATTTCTTTGGGCAGGCCGCACTGATACATTTTCAGTTCCGGCCCGACGACGATAACGGAACGTCCGGAGTAGTCGACGCGTTTCCCCAGCAGGTTCTGACGGAACCGGCCCTGTTTACCCTTGAGCATGTCGGACAGGGATTTTAAGGGGCGGTTGTTGGGGCCGGTGACGGGGCGTCCCCGGCGGCCATTGTCGATCAAAGCGTCCACCGCTTCCTGGAGCATCCGCTTTTCGTTGCGGACGATGATGTCCGGGGCGTTCAGCTCCAGCAGGTGCTGCAGGCGGTTGTTGCGGTTGATAACCCGGCGGTACAGGTCGTTTAAGTCGGAAGTGGCGAAACGGCCGCCGTCCAGCTGCACCATGGGCCGGATGTCCGGAGGGATAACCGGGATCACGTCCAGGATCATCCACTCCGGCTTGTTTCCGGAAATGCGGAAAGCTTCCACACATTCCAGCCGTTTTAAAATCCGGATTTTCTTCTGGCCGGAGGATTCGTTCAGCTGTTTTTTCAGGTCAGCGGAGAGGGTTTCCAAATCCAGCTCATGGAGCAGCTCCTTAATGGCTTCCGCGCCCATACCGGCTTTGAAATCATCCTCATATTTCTCCCGCATATCCGCATATTCTTTTTCCGAAAGGAGCTGGCCCTTTTCCAGAATGGTGCGGCCGGGGTCGATGACAATATATTTGGCGAAATAGAGGACTTCCTCCAAACGCCGGGGGGAAATATCCAAAATCAAGCCCATCCGGGAAGGGATGCCCTTGAAATACCAGATGTGGGAAACCGGGGCCGCCAGTTCAATGTGGCCCATCCGTTCCCGGCGGACCTTGGCCCGGGTGACCTCAACGCCGCATTTGTCGCAGATTTTGCCTTTATAGCGCAGGCGCTTATATTTTCCGCAGTGGCATTCCCAGTCCTTGGTCGGCCCAAAGATGCGTTCGCAGAACAAGCCGTCGGTTTCCGGTTTCAGGGTGCGGTAATTGATGGTTTCGGGCTTTTTCACTTCACCGTGGGACCAGGCACGGATCTGTTCAGGTGAAGCAAGGCCAATTTTTATCGACTCGAATACGTTAAATTCCAATTGCTACCCCTTCTTCCATTAAAAATCATCATCCATATCAGCGCCGTCCAGGGCAAAATCCATGCCGGAGCCGACGTCGTCGAAATCGTCGCTGTCCTCCTCGAAATCATCGGATTCCTCCGCGTCCTCATCGGCAGGAGCGTCGCCGCTGTCGTCCACATAGTGGTTCAGCTCATCGTAGTCAGACTCCTCGGCGCTGCGGAAGCTGATGTCCTCATCATCTTCAAAGGTCTGCTTCAGGTCGATTTCGTTGTTGTCCTTGTCCAGAACCTTCACGTCAAGGCCCAGGGACTGGAGTTCCTTGATGAGAACCTTGAAGGATTCGGGCGTGCCGGACTGGGGCACGTTGTGGCCTTTGACGATAGCCTCGTAGGTCTTGACACGGCCCACAATATCGTCGGACTTGACGGTCAGGATTTCCTGGAGGGTGTAGGCGGCGCCGTAAGCCTCCAAAGCCCAAACCTCCATCTCGCCGAAACGCTGGCCGCCGAACTGGGCTTTACCGCCCAAAGGCTGCTGGGTGACCAGGCTGTAGGGACCGGTGGACCGGGCGTGAATCTTATCGTCAACCAGGTGGTGCAGTTTCAAGAAGTACATGATGCCGACGGTGACCCGGTTGTCAAAAGGCTCGCCGGTACGGCCGTCGTAAAGGACCGTCTTGCCGTCTTCCGCAAGGCCGGCTTCCCGCAGGCAGGCCTGGATGTCTTCCTCATGCGCGCCATCGAATACAGGGGTCATGATCTTCCAGCCCAAAGCCTTGGCGGCATAGCCCAGGTGGACCTCCAAAACCTGACCGATGTTCATACGGGACGGTACGCCCAGGGGGTTCAGCACGATGTCCAGAGGGGTGCCGTCGGGCAGGAAAGGCATATCCTCCTGAGGCAGGATACGGGAAACAACACCCTTATTACCATGGCGGCCCGCCATCTTGTCGCCGACGGAGATTTTGCGCTTCTGAGCAATATAGCAGCGGACAACGGTGTTGACCCCAGCCGCCAGCTCGTCGCAGTTTTCCCGGGTAAACACTTTGACGTCCACAATGATGCCGTATTCGCCGTGAGGCACCCGCAGGGAGGTGTCCCGGACTTCCCTTGCCTTTTCGCCGAAGATGGCCCGCAGCAGGCGCTCCTCAGCAGTCAGCTCGGTTTCACCCTTGGGGGAAACCTTACCAACCAGAATGTCGCCGGAGCGGACTTCCGCGCCGATGCGGATGATGCCCCGTTCGTCCAGGTCTTTTAAGGCGTCCTCGCCCACGTTGGGGATGTCCCGGGTAATTTCTTCCGGCCCCAGCTTGGTGTCGCGGGTTTCGGTTTCGTATTCCTCGATGTGGATAGAGGTGTAAACGTCCTCCCGGACGATTTTTTCGTTGATGAGGACGGCGTCCTCGTAGTTATAGCCTTCCCAGGTGGTAAAGCCGATGAGGGCGTTTTTGCCCAAAGCGATTTCGCCCTGGTCGGTGGCGGGGCCGTCGGCAATAACCTGGCCCCTGGTTACCTTTTCACCGGCGGACACAATAGGCCGCTGGTTGATGCAGGTGCCCTGGTTGGAGCGCATGAATTTAATGATGGGGTACCGGTGCAGCTCGCCCGCTTCGTCCCGGATGGTGATTTCCCGGGCGTCCACGGTTTCCACGGTGCCGTCCTGTTTTGCCAGGACGCAGACGCCGGAGTCCACGGCCGCTTTGTACTCGATGCCGGTGCCGACAATGGGAGAATCGGTGACCAGCAGCGGCACAGCCTGGCGCTGCATGTTTGCGCCCATCAAAGCGCGGTTTGCGTCGTCGTTTTCCAGGAAGGGAATCATGGCGGTGGCCACGGAAACCATCATTCTGGGAGAAACGTCCATGTAATCAACCCGCTTGCTGTCCACTTCCAGGATCTGATCCCGGTAACGGCCGCTGACGCGGGGGTTGGCAAAGTGATTGTCCTCGGTCAGAGGAGCGTTGGCCTGGGCAACGACAAACTCGTCTTCCAGGTCGGCAGTCATATAATCCACATGGTCGGTGACAACGCCGGTTTCCTTGTCCACACGGCGGTAGGGGGCTTCGATAAAGCCGTACTCGTTGATGCGGGCAAAGGTTGCCAGATAGGAAATCAAACCGATGTTGGGACCTTCCGGGGTTTCAATGGGGCACATGCGCCCGTAGTGGGAGTAGTGTACGTCGCGAACCTCGAAGGACGCCCGGTCACGGGACAGACCGCCGGGGCCCAATGCGGACAGACGCCGCTTGTGGGTCAGCTCTGCCAGAGGGTTATTCTGATCCATGAACTGGGACAGAGGCGAGGAGCCGAAGAACTCCTTAATCGCCGCCACGACAGGCCGGATATTGATGAGGGCCTGGGGGGTAACCGCGCCGTTTTCCTGGGCCTGGAGGGTCATGCGCTCCCGGATCACGCGCTCCATGCGGGAGAAGCCGATGCGGAACTGGTTCTGCAAAAGCTCGCCCACAGGACGGATGCGGCGGTTGCCCAGGTGGTCGATGTCGTCCACGGTGCCGATGCCGTAAGCCAGGCAGTTCATGTAGTTAATGGTGGCGATAATATCGTCTTTGATAATGTGCTTGGGAATCAGGCGGTTCAAGTTCATCCGAACCAGCTGGACACGGATGTCGTTGTCCTCGGACTGCTCCAGGATTTCTTTCAGGACTTTGAAGCGCACTTTCTCGGTGATTTCCAAATCGGAGCCGGACAGGTCGATATATTCGGAAATGTCCACCATACCGTTGGAAATGACCTTGATATCCTTCTGCTCGGTGCGGATAAACACAGTGTCCACACCGGCCTGCTCGATCATGCGGGCCTTTTCCCGGGTCAGAACCTCGTTTTCCTCGGCAATGATCTCGCCGGTCAGCTCGTTGACGACAGGCTGGGCCAGAGTGTGGCCCGCAATGCGGACGGCCATGGCCAGTTTCTTGTTGTATTTGTAGCGGCCCACCCGGGACAGGTCGTACCGGCGCTCGTCAAAGAGCAGGGGCACTAAATGCTTCACGGCGGATTCCTGTGTAGGCGGCTCGCCGGGGCGGAGCTTGCGGTAAACCTCCAAAAGGGCCTCGTCGCCGTTTTTGGTGGTGTCCTTGCTCTGCAAAGTGGTGACAATGGTGTCCTGGTCGCCGAAAATGTCCAGCACGTCGGCGTCGGTGCCCATATTGTCCGTCAGGGCGCATTTGTAGTTTTCGGAAACCTGCTCCAGGGTCACATCGTCCCGCACCCGCAGCAAAGCGCGGATGAAGGCGGTCACCGGGATTTTGCGGTTTTTGTCAATGCGGACGTAGAAAATATCGCTGGAATCCGTCTCATACTCCAGCCATGCGCCGCGGTTGGGGATTACAGTGGATTTAAACAGCTTTTTGCCGGTTTTGTCGAAGGCGTCGTCGTAATATACGCCGGGGGAACGGACCAGCTGGGAAACAATGACGCGCTCGGCGCCGTTGATAATAAAAGTGCCGCTTTCCGTCATCAGCGGGAAATTCCCCATGTAGATTTCCTGCTCGTTGACCTCGCCGGTTTCCTTATTAAGCAGGCGTGCCCGCACATGGAGGGGGGCGTCATAGGTCACGTCGCGCACTTTGCATTCCGTCACCGAGTATTTAGGGGTTTCATCCAGACGGTAATCGACAAAGTCCAGAACCAGGTTGCCCGTATAGTCCGTGATCGCGGAAATATCGCTGAACACTTCCTTAAGCCCCTGATTCAAAAACCATTTGTACGAATTGACCTGCACCTCGATAAGGTTCGGCATTTCCAAGACCTCATTGATGTGCGCGAAACTCATACGGGTGTTTTTTCCGAGCTGCACAGGCTTGACATTCACCATAGGCTTTCATCACTCCATTCATCTATTTCAAGAGGACGCAAAACACAAGTTTTTATTTTCCCCGGCCCAAACTGCCCCTGAAAAATAAAAACCTGTTTTCTGCCCCGCATCCTCTTTTTTGCGTTTGTGCAAATAACACAATATCCCGGCCAAAGTCAATTGATTTTTCGCACAAATCAGACTGCCCGTTTTGCACCAATATTCACAGCAAATCTGCAAACAAGGCACACATATCCATTCTGATACATTTTACTATTATACATCAAGCGCCACAGCTTGTCAAGGGGAATTTTTAAAAATTCTGTCCCATCCCGCTTTATAAGGGAAACCTTCCTATTCCCCGCCGTTTTTGGCGTAGTCCCTGGGCGGCGTCCCCTTAACCCGGCGGAAGATGCGGGAAAAATAGAGGGGGTCCCGAAACCCGCAGGAGGCCGCCACTTCCCCCACGGACATTGCCGACCCCCGCAGCATGGCGCAGGCCTCCCCCACCCGGTACCGGATTAAGAACTGAACCGGCGAAATCCCCAGTTCCTGGGAAAACACCCGGTACAGGTGGCTTTTGCTGATGCCGGTAAAATCCGCCACATCGGCAATAGTGATATCCCGGCTGAAATTCCGGCTGATAAATCCCGCCGCCTTGTCCACATACTGCCGGGCGGTGGTTTCTCTGGCAGCCGGAGCGCACTCCATAAGCTCCCCCAAAAACAGGTAAAGCCGCCCCAGCATCCGGGCCTCGTGGGCTGCAGCGCTGCCCCTGGCGTCATAAATATCCAGCAGCCGGCGGCGGATTTCCTCCCCGTTTTCCGGCCTTAAAACCCGTGCTCCGCCGGCAAACAGGGTGGAATGAACGAGCCGGTGGGCTTCGGTTCCGTTAAAGCCCACCCACCAGTAAAACCAGGGGTTTTCCCGGTCCGCCGCGTAGGTTACCAGCTCCCCCGGGCGGATCAGGAAAAGGTCCCCCGGGCCAATGTCAAATGTTCCCTCCGGGACCGTCAAGCGGCCCTTTCCTTCGGTCACTAGGTGGAAAAGGTAATGGTCCCGGGTAGCCGGCCCCCAGGTGTATCCCGCCTCGCAGTGCTGGTAGCCGGTATTGTAAACGCTGAGAGAAAGATTTTCCTGACTCTTGATTTTATAGGAGTATTTGAAAAAATCCTGTTCCACGCCTTCCCCTCCTGATTCCCCAGTATTCTTCCTATAATTTTATTGTAACGCAGCTTTCAGCAAAATGCAAGATAAATCCATATTTTTGCGATTCTTCCCCGTTGTGTTCCGGCAGCGTTTGCGCTATGATAATAAATAGAAAGAAGGGCTTTCCCCTTTGCTTAAAACCCCGACCGACCTGAGGAGGTATCCCCAATGAACGCCGCTGCGTTAAAACAATGGATTTTAGATGGAAAACTGGACGAAAAATTTGCCGTTTTATATGGAAAAGATCAAATTGAAACTCAGAAAGCCCGGTACATGGAAGCCGTGGACGCTTTTGTGGAGCTTTACGGCGATAAAGAGAACCTGACCCTCTTTTCCGCTCCCGGCCGCACCGAAATCGCCGGGAACCACACCGACCATAATCACGGCCGGGTGGTGGCCGCCAGCGTCAATCTGGACGTCATCGCCGTAGCGTCCAAAAACGACAGCGGCCTTATCCGCATTAAATCTAAAGGCTACCGGATGGACACGGTTGACACCGGCGACCTGGAAGTGAAGCCCGAGGAGGACAACAAGGCCATTTCCCTCATCCGGGGCACCGCCGCCCGGTTTGTCCAGAAGGGCTTGAAAATCGGGGGTTTAGACGCTTATACCACCTCCAACGTGCTGAAAGGCTCCGGCCTTTCCTCCTCCGCAGCTTTTGAGGTGCTGGTGGGGACCATCTTAAACCACACCTATAACGAAGGGGCCGTAAGCCCCGTAGCAATCGCCCAATACGCCCAATATGCGGAAAACGTCTATTTCGGCAAACCCAGCGGACTCATGGACCAGATGGCCAGCTCCGTGGGCAGCGTCATCACCATTGATTTTGCCGACACGGAAGCCCCTGTCATTGAACAGATGGATTTTGACCTGGCGGATATGGGCTGCGCGTTGTGCATTGTGGACGTAGGCGGCAGCCATGCGGATCTGACCCATGAATATGCGGCCATTCCCGTGGAGATGAAGCAGGTGGCTTCCTACTTTGGAAAAGAGGTCCTCCGGGGCGTCACCTGCCGGGAGCTTTTGGACAACGCCCCCGCTGTCCGGGAGAAATTCGGCGACCGGGCTTTTCTGCGGGCCTTCCACTTTATCAACGAGAACGAACGGGTGGGAAAAATCGTGGACGCCATCCGCTCCAAGGATTACGACGCCTTCAAACGGCTGCTGATTGAGTCCGGAAACTCCTCCTTCCGCTATCTGCAAAACGTTTATGCAAATCCCGTCCCCCAGGAACAAGGCATGAGTATCGCTTTGGCCATAGCAGAGCAGGTTTTGGAAGGCCGCGGCGCATGGCGGGTCCACGGCGGCGGCTTCGGCGGCACCACCCAGAACTTTGTCCCCTTTGACAAGGTGGAGGAATTCCGCCGGGAAATCGAGTCGGTCTTTGGGGAAGGCAGCTGCCACATCCTCTCCATCCGTTCCATTGGCGGCACGCAAGTGCTGTAACCCCAAGAAAGGAGAATTGACATGGCTGAACTGCGCTATAACCCCATTACCAAAGACTGGGTCATGGTGGCCTCCCACCGGCAGGCCCGCCCCCAGATGCCCAAGGACTGGTGCCCCTTCTGCCCCGGTTCCGGCAAAGTGCCGGAGGAGGGCTTTGACGTCCTCCGCTATCCCAACGACTTCCCTGCCCTGCGCCAGGACCCGCCGGAACCGGACGAAGTGGCGGGCGGCCTTTTTGAAACCCGGCCCGCCTACGGCAAATGCGAAGTGATCCTGTATTCCGACCAGCACACCGCCTTCCTCAAGGATTTGGACGACGGCCATGTCCACAAGCTGGCCCATCTCTGGCGGGAATGCTTTGACGATATGAAGTCGGACGAAAACATCCGGTACGTTTTCATCTTTGAAAACCGGGGCAACGTGGTGGGGGTCACCATGCCCCATCCCCATGGCCAGGCCTACGGCTATTCCTTCCTGCCGAAAAAAATCCAGGAGGAACTGGACGGCGCCGGGGAATACTATAAAAAAGAGGGAAAATGCCTGTTCTGCGATCTGCTCTCTCAGGAAATCGCAGACGGCCGCCGGATTATTTTCCGGAATGAGCATTTTACCGTATACGTCCCCTTCTTCTCCCCCATTACCTACGGCGTCCATGTCACCGCCAATCGCCATGTGTCCGACCTGGGCCGGATGACGGAGGAGGAATTAAACGCCCTGGGAGAAACCATCAGAGACTGCGCCGGGATGTACGATTCCCTGTTTGACATGCCCTTTCCCTACATGATGTGCATGCACAACGCCCCGGTCAACAGCGGCGAGCACCCGGAATACCACTTCCATGTGGAGTTTTTCCCGCCCATGCGGGCCGCCGATAAACAGCAGTTTTTCGCTTCCTCTGAAACCGGCGTGGGAGCCTGGTGCAACCCCACCTGTCCCGAACAGAAAGCGGAAGAGCTGCGGCAGGCTTACCAGAAATTTAAAGAAGGCAAATAAATTTAAAAAACTCTTTTGAACGTAAAACGCACAAAAGAGGGAAAGGAAAGTTTTCGTCCGCCTTGTTTCATGTCGTGAACAAGTTCACGGCGGGCGGCGGATTCCAAAGGCAGGGCCTTTGGTCGCTGTTGTCAAGCTTGTTTGACAACGCGCAGCAGTGCGAATTTCAATCTCTTCGCGGCCGGGCCGCGAAGATTAAAGAAAAAAGCGGAGCCATGAACTTATGGTTCATGGCGTGCAGGCTCGCCGCAGATGTCCGTCGTCAAGTTCGCTTGACGACACGATTCTGATTTTGCTAAGCAAAATCCAATTTTAGAATCCCCTAATATTTCTCTACGCTTTATTTGCGTCAACAATTTATGCGCATTGTACGTCAAGTGAAGTTTTTTCGACAGCCCAAGGACACCCCCCGGTGTCCTTTTCTCCATTTGTATCACGGAAAGGAAATCCTTATGACAACGGAAACCCGCATCACTGTCCGCTACGCGGAAACCGACCAAATGGGCATCACCCACCATTCGGTCTACCCCATCTGGTTCGAAGCCGCCCGCACCGACTGGATCAAACAGCTGGGCCTCACCTACTCCCAGCTGGAAAAAATGGGGGTCATGACGCCCCTTTCCCAGCTGGAATGCCGTTACACCGGCGTTTCCCGCTATGAGGACCAGCTGACTGTCCGCTGCTTTGTCACGGAGCTGTCCGCCGCCCGCATCCGGTTCGGCTATGAGGTCCTGCGCCAGGGGGAGGAAAAACCCATCTGCACCGGCTCCACCCTCCATGGCTGGGTGGATTCCCAGACCTTCCGCCCCGTCAACATGAAAAAGCGCTTTCCGGAGCTGTACGCCCGGATTGAAACCCAGCTGGAACCTAAACAGAAGTCTTAATTTTCTTTCTGCCCCATGGAAAAGATTGTAAAAAATTTTTGAACCCTCTTGACTTGGAGCGCACTCCATGGAGTATGCTGAAAGCAATAAATAAAACGGCGGAAACGCTGACAGGAATTTTTGAAGGAGGTTTTATCCTATGAGAAAGAATTTTGGAAGCAAACCGTGGCTCTACCCCCAGCCGGTGCTGATTATCAGCACCTACAATGAGGACGGAACCGCCGACGCCATGAACGCCGCCTGGGGCGGGATGTACGATTCCGACAAGGTGATGCTCTGCTTAAGCGCCGGGCACAAAACCACCGCCAACATCAAAAACCGGAAGGCCTTTACCGTCAGCTTTGCCGACGCCGCCCATGTGGTCCCCTCCGACTATGTCGGCATTGTCTCCGCCAACAAAGATCCGGAAAAGCTGCAAAAATCCGGGTTCCACACCACCAAAAGCGAACTGGTGGACGCGCCCCTGATTGACGAACTGCCGGTGTCCATGGAATGCACCCTGTTAAAAATCACCGAGGACGGCAACATTATCGGCCAGATTGTCAATGTCAGCGCTGACGAAAGCGTCCTGGACGGGGACGGCAATATCGACCTTTCCAAATTCCGGCCCATTTCCTTTGATCCGGTCCACAGCGGCTACCATGTGCTGGGCGAAAAGGTCGGCAACGCCTTCCGTGACGGCGCGGCCTTAAAATAAGGCGAAAACTCCATGGAAAAAGTGACAGCCGGCCGGGACGCCATGAGCAGCTGAACGGCTCGTGCTGTTGAAGGAAGAACAAGTTCTGAAAAACCCGGCTCAGCGTGAAGCTGAGCCGGGTTTTCTCTTATAGCCAATATTCAAAGCCTTCTGCCCCTATTCGGGGCAGACTCTTTTTCCTCAGAAGTTCCCGCCGTTCCAGCCCCAGTGGCTGTACTCGGAATACTTGATATAAATGCGGTCCGAAGCCAGGCCCTGCACAACTTCCGCCAAAATTCCGGTCAGTTTTGCCGTCAGGGCCTCATAGGCTTCCGGCGAAGCCCCGCCGAAAATGGAAACGTCCACCATGGCCATGGGGGCCTGTTCCCCCTTAAACCACATGCGGCAGTTGTCGGAAAATTCCAGCATCAGCCAATTTTCGCTTTTGCCGGGGATGCAGGCGATGGCCTCCCCGAACCGCTTTTTCAGGGCTTCTTCCTGGCTTGCGCTCAAAGTTATATTCAAACTGGTACGAATAAACGGCATTTTCTCTCATCCTTTCTTTAAAAAGCCCAGTTTCCGTCCCGGAAAACAGCGATTTCCCGGCCGTCCTTGGTGTAACCGGTAATGGACAGGTCGGCGGTTCCCAGCATAAAGTCCACATGGGCGGCGGAATCGTTCATGCCCCGGGCCTTCAGCTCCTCCTCCGACTGCTCCAGCCCGCCCTGCATACATTCCGGGAAGCCCTTGCCAATGGCAAAATGGCAGGAGGCGTTCTCGTCAAACAAAGTGTTGTAAAAGAGGATGCCCATTTCCGAAATGGGGGACTTTTTAGGGATCAGGGCCACTTCCCCCAAATGGCGGGCGCCTTCGTCCGTCTCGATCAGGGCTTTTAGGGTATCATACCCCTTTTCCGCGCCGAAATCCACCACTGCGCCCTTTTCAAATTTCAGCCAGAAATTGTCAATGAGGGTGCCCTGATAATTCAGAGGCAGCGCGCTGTGCACAACGCCCTCCGCCCGATCCCGGTGGGGAGACGCGAAAATCTCCTCGGTGGGCATATTGGGGAAATAGTAGACGCCGTCGGTGGTTTCCGCGCCGCCCCCGGCCCAGCAGTGGTTTTCCGGCATCCCGATGGTAATGTCGGTCCCCAGGCTGTTGTGGTAATGGAGCCGGTCCAGCTGAAGGCCGTTCAAGTATTCAATCCGTTTCTGGAAGCTCTGATGATGCTCCTCCCAGGCGGCCGCCGGGTCAGGCGTATCCACCCGGACAGCCTTGAAAATGGCCTCCCAGAGCTTTTCCACCGCCTCTTCCTCGGAAACCCCGGGGAACACCTTCTTTGCCCAGGCAGGAGAGGGGGCGGCGGCGATGCACCAGCGGTTTTTCCCCATATCCAGCCCATCGTAAAAGGGCTTGCAGACCTTGTGGACGGCCTTCACCCAAGCGGCGGGCTTTTTGGGGTCCACGCCGGCGAAAGCGTCCGGGTCGGCGGAATCAATGGACAAAAATCCCGCCCCTTCCGCAGCGTATTCGTTATTATAGGCCGCAAACCAGCCGGGGACATTTTCAAACTGGCTCTGAGGAGCGTAATCATATTTCAAACGGCTCAGGGCTTCGTCGCTCCACCGGACAACCACTTCCTTGGCCCCGGCCCGATAACCGCTTTCAGCGGCCAGCCGCACTAAAGGCGCGGCGGAAATAGGGGCGTTGATGCAAAGAATCTGCCCTTTTTGCAGATTGATGCCGGAGCGGACCATCAGGTCCGCGTATTTTTTCAGCATGGCGTTAAAATCCATGGGGAACACTCCTTTCTGTTTTCTTGATTATAACACGCTAAATTCTTTTCCGCAAGAGGGCTTAAAGGGTCTTTGCAAATTCCAGCCGCTCCTCAATCCAGCCGTTTGTCAAAAAATCCTCCGCCTTTGCCAGAACGTCCCGGCTGGTGATATCCGCTAAGAATTCCCCCAGGTAAAAGAAGTACATGTGGAAACAGACAAAGGCCAGCCGTTCCGGCCGAAGCCGGTAGGGAATCCCGTTTTCCTCCAGGGTCTTGTCAAACAGCTCCCTGGCCCAATCCCGGCAGCACATGACCCAGGCGTCCCGGTCCGGCGGGGCATACATGACCTCGTCCCAGTCCAGGATGTAACTTTTGTCGTCCCCCACAAAAAAATTCCCGCCTGCGTCCCCGTGGGTAATGACGAAACCGCCGGTATCCTTCCGGCAGGCGTTTGCGTACCGGGACAGTTCCCGGGCGCAGCATTCTATTTTCTCCCTCTGCCGTTCCAGCATGGCGAGGAACGCCCGTTCCGTTTCTCCATTGGGGGCTTCTTCCATCCGCCGCCATCCCCGGTAAAACGTCTGAGCCGCCCCGTCGGAAAATTCCATGGTAGGAATGGGAAGTCCCGGCTTGGTGAGACGGTAGATTTGGCAGAGCATCTGATATTCCGTGGGCTTCGTGCCGTCTGTTTCCAGGTTTTCCCCTTCCACCCACCGGAACACCCCCATGACGCCGGACTGGAAATCCGAAGAAGGCTCCCCCCGGAGGGTTTTCACCACCTGACCGGCGAAGTCAATCCCGCACCGGCAGAAATAATCCACCGCAGCTAAGCTGTTCCGGAAGATTTCCCGGTGCCGGGGCAGGAAATCCAGCTTCACAAAATAGCATCCTTCCTCCCCCCGGACTTTCCAGGTTTCGCCGTAATACCCCCGTTTTGCAGGCGTAATGGACACGGGACGGATGCGGTAATGCTCCTCCAGATGGCAGGTAAGATCCGTTAAATACTGCTCCGCCATTCCATCACGCTCCTTATTGCGGCTGATACGCGCGGACAGAAATACCGGACGCTTCCGCGCCGTACACGGTAACGGTCTTGGACTGCCCGGGCAGCAGGTCAAAGTAATTGTCGGAACAGCGGAAATCCCCTTGGACCCGCACCAAATGCGCGTAGACCGGGCTGCTGACCGTTACGGCGGCGTTCTCCCCTTCCTGGCGGATCTCCACCCGGATCTGGGGATCAGAGGGCAGGTTCCAGTCTTTCAAATCCCCGGCCCGGAGGACGCACGGTTCAAAAAGGCCTTCCGGAATGACGGCCAGGCGCCCTGCCTTGGCGTTGTAATCCGGCAGCGGCCCCTCATAAACATACTGCCGGGACCGGGCCGGCGCCTGAATCTCCAAGGGCTGCATCCGGGCCTCTGTCCCGTCAAAGGACAGGTACCCAAATTGCGCTTTCACAGAAACTGCCTTAGGCGTATCGTTGCAGGCCTGCACCAGCAGCTGCCCATCCACTGCCCGCATGGACAGCTTTAACGGGGAAAACGCCCGCTTGACGCCGTAAAAACCGATTTTCCGGCGGAGATAGTAGTCCACGATGGTCCAGCCCACTTCCCCCCAGGTATCGTTATACATCCAGAACAAGGCCCCGTGACACTGCTCCTTAAAGCGGATCGCCTCTAAAGAATATCCTAAAATCAGCCCATGCACAGCGCCTGCGTAAAGGATGTAATCCTCCAGGGACAAAGCGGCGGCATCCAGGGGGTAATGCTTCCGGATCCCGGCCAGAACCGTATCTTTTTCAAAATTGTTGTTGTGCAGCTTCCAGATCTCAGAATCCCGGTCAATGGGCTGCCCGTCAAAATACTCCCGGATGGTTTCCAGGGAGCAGGGGCCGATATAGCCGTATTCGCTGACAAACTTGGCCCCCAGCCGGTCGTAAACAAACGGGTCGATGCGTTTTTCCATGTCCGGATTCATCATGGCCGCGCCCCAATGGTGCACATCCCCGATTCCCTCCGAGGCAGGCTTTTGGCCCCCGTAAGGGGAGCTGTTCCAATAGGGGATATCGGGGCAGTTCTGGTGCATCACAGTTTTGGCGATCTGGTTGCTGACCGCCATGCCATACTGCCGGTTCCGTGTGTAGTGAAGCCCCCAGCTATCCTGGGACTCATCCGCGTAAAAAATCTCCTGGTTCTCATTGTTGCCGCAGAATAAGGCGATGCACGGATGGTTCCGCAGCCGTTTGGTCTGATAATCCAATTCCCGGCGGCATTCCTCGGCAAACTCCTCCCGGTGGTCCGGATAGGTGGAGCAGGCAAACATGAAATCCTGCCACAGCAGAATCCCCTTTTGGTCGCAGAGCTGATAAAAGTACTCTTTTTCGTATAATCCTCCGCCCCAGATACGGAATGTATTAAAATTGGCGCAGACGGCTTCCTCCACCAGGCGGGCGTACTTCTCCCGGCTCACCCGGGCGTAAATGCTGTCCGCCGGGATCCAGTCGCCGCCCTTGCAGAAAATCCGGACGCCGTTGACCAGGATGGCAAAAATGCGCTCTGTGCCTTTGCCGGTGGGGGAAAGGTCCAGCCGGACGGTCCGGATGCCGATTTGCTGCATGGGGAAGCTGGTTTCCTTCCCTTCACAGACGGCGGTCAGACTCACGTCATACAGGGGCTGTTCCCCATAGCCGTTAGGCCACCAAAGCTTGGCGTCCGGGATTTCCAAGGTCCCTTCCAGGTAATTGTAGCCGCCGGTCAGCAGTTCCCGCTTCCATTCCAGCTGCCCGCAGAGCCGCCCCCGGTATTTCACCGTCAGCCGTGCATCGCAGTCCCGGGTGGCAAACAGGGAAAGGTTTTCAATATTGACCATGACGGATAACAGGGCGCTGCCGTCCGGCCGGATTTCCGCCGTGGACACCCGCAGCTCCCGAATGGCGATCTTCTCATAAATATTCAAGGAAACCTCCCCTACAATGCCGCAGGTCACTACCCGGGGGCCCCAGTCCCAGCCGATGGTATACTGGGGCCGCCGGACAAAGGCCCGGCGCATATCCCCCCGGTGGGTGTCGCCGCAGCGGTTGTGCAGGGTTTCATGGCAGACCGCGTAGTGCAGGTCCCCTACGTCCGCCTCCGTCACCTCTTCCAGGCCGGTGGTGACCCGGATGGCCAGACAATTCTCCCCTTCCGTTAAATATTCTTTCACATCCTTTTGGAAAGCCCGGTGGACATTAGCCTGGCTGCCAATTAGAATCCCGTTTAAAAACACGTCGCACCGGGTGTCGATGGCCTCCGCCGCCAGCTCCACAGCCTCCGCGTCCAAGTCCTCCCGGGAACAGGAAAAGCTTTTGAAATACCACCATGCCCGCTGCTCAATCCATTCGCTGTCGTAAGCGTAACAAGCCAGAACCGGATCCCGGATCACGCCGTGTTCCATCAGCGGCATTCGGACGTCGCAGGGAACCTGGCAGGGGTACCAGTTCTGGGCATATTTTACGGCCTCCGCCGGATATTTTACGGAGAACCCTGTGTCGCACAGCTTCCAGCCGCTGTTCAGCGATATTTTTTTCATACAATCCTCCTCACGCTGACCTTCCGGTCTTATTTTCTCCATGATAATGCTTTCCATAATTTTTGTCAATCGCTATCATAAAATATAGCAAATTTTTCTGAAAAATGAATCCTTTTGGGGCCTGTACAGGAAAAGCCAGTAAAAAATATAAAATTTTTGAGATTCCCCCTTGCAAATACGAGCAAAACACAGTATAATACATGCAGATTATTTAACCTTCATGTAAACTTTAATGTTGAGGCGATGCAATTGGAATATACCATTAAGGAAATGGCCGCCCTGGCCGGACTTCCGGCCCACGCCCTCCGGTATTATGAAAAAGAAGGGCTGCTGCCCCGGGTGGAACGGGAATCCAACGGGTTCCGGCGGTATACGGAGCAGGACGTCCAATGGCTCCGGCTGGTGTGCGACCTGCGGGACACCGGGATGCCCTTAGCACAAATCAAGGAATTTACCCAGCTGACCCAGATGGGCGGCTCCGGCCTGGACAAACGGTGCGAAATCTTAAAGGCCCACTGCCAGACCGGCCGGGAACAGTTAAAGCAGACAGGCCAAAAGCTGGACCGACTGGAAGCCCTGCTGGACAAGCTCGCAAAAACCCGCCGGACCCAGGCGGAAAAAGAGGAAATTTCCAGCCGGGAGCTGGAAGAAATCCTGGTCCGCCACGGGGCCGAATATCCGTCCATGCAGCCCCAGGACGCAGTCAAGCTCTTGTATCAAAACGAGTTCGGCGGCGGGCATATTATCACAAACCCCGAAACAAGCCTTCGGTACCTAAAGGAGGAATTTTATCAGATGGAAGGGCAGGAAGGCGGGTCCCCCCGGTGGGAATCCATTGGCAACGGTTTGTGCCGCCTGGAGCTGCGGAGGCTTTGGGAAGAAGCGTTGCCCACAGTCAACCGGCTTTTCGCGGCGGGAGCTAAGCAGGTTTCCGGGGATGAGGTTTCCTTCCGGCGGAAAACGGAGCTGCTGCAAAAGCTGGCGGACCAGGGCGGGATGCCCTTTTCCGGCGGGAAGCTCTCCGACTACCTGGAGCTTTACTGGAAGGACGGCTGCCACATGGTGAGCCACAGCCCGGAATACCGGGCGGCCCACCGGCCCGCTTACCGGATTATCCCGGAACGGTATTTGGAATGCCTGGGATTATTTCTGGAAATCGATCAGATTATCCGGGAAAAAGGCCGGGCGGTAGCCGCGGTGGACGGCCGGTGCGGCGCGGGCAAAAGCACCTTTGCCGCCATGCTGGAGGAAGTTTACGACGACGCCGTCATCCACATGGACGACTTTTTCCTGCCCCCTGACCTGCGGACGCCGGAACGCCTGGCGGAACCCGGCGGGAATGTCCACTACGAGCGGTTCGCCGAGGAAGTTTCCGCGAAAATCCCCGGCGGCGGTTTTTCCTACCGGATTTTCGACTGCTCGGAAATGACCTTCCGGGGCAAGCGGGAAATCCCCGTCAAGGCCCTGACGGTGGTGGAAGGCTCTTACAGCCTGCACCCGGCCGCCGGTTTGCCCTGCGATGTAAAAATTTTCCTCACCTGCCCGGAGGAGGTCCAGAAAAAGCGGATTTTCGCCCGCAGCGGGGCCGCCTTGTACCAGCGGTTTCTCCGGGAATGGATTCCCATGGAGGAACGGTATTTTCAATGGGCCGCCGTGCCGGAACAGTGCGGCTGGATCCTGGATTCCGCAGTAAAAACCGGGTGCTTTACACCTGTAAAATAATAAACGGAGGTATTTCTCATGAACACAACCAAAAAACTGGTCCTGTCCGGGCTTTTTGTCGCCCTGGGCGTTATCCTGCCCGTCCTCTGCCACGGCATCCCCAACGCCGGCAGCGTCCTTCTGCCCATGCACATCCCGGTGCTGCTGTGCGGGCTGATCTGCGGCTGGCAGTACGGGCTGGCCTGCGGACTGCTGGCCCCCCTGCTTTCCAGCCTGATTACCAGCATGCCCCCTATGGCCATTCTGCCCTCCATGCTCTGTGAACTGGCGGTTTACGGCCTGCTGGCCGGGCTGTTTTTCCAGTTTGTCCACACCGGCAAGAGCCTGGCCAATGTGTACATCTCCCTGATTGGGGCTATGCTGGGGGGCCGGATTGTGTACGGCGTCATCAACGCCCTGATTTTCCGAGCCGGAGAATATTCCCTGGCTGTCTGGGCCACGGCGTCCTTTGTCACCGCCCTGCCCGGCATCATTATCCAGCTGGCGCTGATCCCCATGGTGGTGCTGGCTCTGCGGAAGGCCAGGCTGGCCCCGGCTTTGAACGCGTAAACGGGGATATTGTGCAATTGGAAGGGCACAATTGCACAATAGAGGGAAATCGAAAGTTTTGGTCAAGCTTTTTTAAAAGCTTGTGGTTTCCAAAGGCAAAGCCTTTGGTCGCCCATCGCAATGGGCGAAATCTAGTCCTTTCGCGCCTCGGGCGCGAACCCTCAAATAAAAAGCGAGCCCGCAGGCTCGCCGCGGATGACCCCGCGCCCGGATTTTGCTTGCAAAATCCGGGTTTAGAATTTTCCTAGATTTTCTCCACGGTAGATTGGCGTCAGCAAAATATAACCTCACTTTTTGATAATCAAAAAGGACATCCGCTCAGGATGTCCTTTTATTTCGCAAAAACCCTTGACCTGGAGTATGCTCCATGTGTTACACTGGTATCAGAAAAAACGAAAGGAGCCATCTTTATGACCATTGCAGAAGCCAGCAAAAAATACGGCGTCAGCGCCGATACCCTCCGCTATTACGAACGCATCGGCCTTCTCCCTCCGGTCCCCCGGAACAAAAGCGGCATCCGGGATTACGACGAGGAATCCTGCCGCTGGATCGAGATGATGCTCTGTATGCGGAAGGCCGGGGTGCAGATTGAAGCCCTCATCGAATATGTCGCCCTGTTCCGGCAAGGGGACGCCACGGCCGAGGCCCGAAAGAATATCCTGGTGGAGCAGCGGGAACGCCTCCTGGAACGGATGGCGGATATGCAAAGCTCCTTGGACCGCTTAAACCGGAAAATCCAGCATTACGAGCAGGTTGTTATCCCAAGGGAAAAAGAATTTTACGGAAAGAAATAATAATTGTTAATTATACAATTTGGAACAGATAGAATTTCAAATAATTGGTTTCCGGCACATTCCAAAGGATGGGATGGTCCGGGGCCTGCTGGCGGGCCTCAATCTGCCGGAGCCGGACGCCGGCGTCCTTGGCCGCATCCTGAAGCATTTTCACAAACAGCTCCTCGGTCATAAAGTGGGAGCAGGAGCAGGTGGCCAGATAGCCGCCTAAGGGCAGGAGCTTCATGGCCCGCAGATTGATTTCCTTGTAGCCCCGGATGGCGCTCTGCACGGTTTTGCGGGATTTGGTAAAGGCGGGCGGGTCCAGGATAATGAAATCGTAGGTTTTGTTGGGGATGGCGGGCAGAAGGTCGAAGACATTGGCGGCCTCGAAGCTCATGCGGCCCTCCAAGCCGTTCCGGCGGGCGTTTTCCTCCGCCATGCGGACAGCCTCCTCGGAAATATCCACCGAATGGACGTGGGCGGCGCCGCCCATGGCCGCGTTGAGGCCGAAGGAGCCGGTGTGGGTAAAGCAGTCCAAAACCCGGCGGCCCTTGCTCAAGCGGGCCACCGCCTGGCGGTTGTATTTCTGATCCAGGAAAAAGCCGGTTTTCTGGCCGTTTGCGCAGTCCACCAGGTACCGGATGCCGTTTTCAACAATCTCCGTGCAGGCGGACGCGGGCGGTTCTTTTCCCGGCAGAGGGAACCAGCCTGTCCCCTGCTCCATGCCTTCCAGTTCCCGGATAGCCACATCGTTGCGCTCGTAAAGGCCGTCAATTTCCTGGCCGTCCTCCTCTAAAATTTTCACAAGCAGGGGGAACAGCAGGTGCTTCACCTTCTCGATTCCCAAAGAAAGGGTCTGGGCCACCAGAAGATTGGAAAAACGGTCGATGGTCAGGCCGGGAAAGCTGTCGGCCTCGCCGAACACCAGGCGGCAGCAGGAGATATCCTCCCCCATGACGGTTTTCCGGTATTCCCAGGCGTGGCGCAGGCGGCGCTCCCAGAACGACTCGTCAAAGCGGTCGTTGGCGTTGCGGGAAATAAGCCGCACCCGGATTTTGGAACGGCTGTTGTAAAAGCCCGTCCCCAGGTAGGTGCGGCGGCCGCTGAACACGTCCACCAAATCCCCGTCGGCGCAGTCCGGCGGCGTTAGAATTTCGGTATCATAAATCCACGGGTGCCCCTTTTCCACACTGCGCTCCGCTTTGGGCGTTACATGGACAAAAGGGTAAGGGCGGTCTTGTTTCATAAAAACATCCTCCGTTTGCATTTTGGACAGTTTCATTTCCGTTATGGTTATTGTACCATATTCTTCCCCCTCCGCGCAACCGGCCAAAAACCCGGCGCCTGGTTTTTTAGGAAATTTTTCCGTTGTTCATGACTTTTCCCGCCGCTTGTGGTATACTAAAATTGTAATCACACCCAGAGAGGATGGACCGCCATGAAACTCATATCCTGGAACGTCAACGGCCTGCGGGCCTGCATGGGCAAAGGCTTCGCCGATTTTTTCGCCGCGGCTGACGCGGATATTTTCTGCTTGCAGGAAACCAAGCTGCAATTGGACCAAATCAATTTCCAGCCGGAAGGCTATTGGGAATACTGGAACTGCGCCGAGAAAAAGGGCTACTCCGGCACCGCCGTTTTTTCCAAAAGGGAACCGCTTTCCGTGACATACGGCCTGGGGTTTCCGGAACATGATACGGAGGGCCGGGTCATAACCCTGGAATACCCGGAATTTTTCCTAGTCAACGTCTACACCCCCAATTCCCAGCGGGAACTGACCCGGCTTTCCTACCGCATGGAATGGGAGGATGCGTTCCGGGAATACCTGTTAAAGCTGGACGCCCAAAAACCGGTGATTGTCTGCGGGGACATGAATGTGGCCCACAACGAAATCGACTTGAAAAACCCCAAAACCAACCGCCGCAACGCCGGTTTCACCGATGAAGAACGGGAGAAAATGACGGCGCTTTTGGAAGCCGGGTTCTTGGACAGCTTCCGGTACCTTTACCCGGACAAGGAAGGCGTTTACAGCTGGTGGTCTTACATGTTCAAGGCCCGGGAAAAGAACGCCGGGTGGCGCATCGACTATTTCCTCGTATCTAAAAAGCTGGAAAGCCGCATCCAGGACAGCTTGATCTGCACCGATGTTTTCGGCAGTGACCACTGCCCTGTTGGGCTGGTTTTGAAAGAGGAGGCGTAAAGCTATGGAAGCAGCGCAGGACGAAAAACTCCGCACCCTGTCCCAGTGGGTTTCGGAAAGCCGCTGCATCGTCTTTTTCGGCGGGGCCGGGGTCTCCACCGAAAGCGGCATCCCGGACTTCCGCAGCCAGGACGGCCTTTACAGCCAGCAGTGGGCTTATCCGCCGGAAACCATTTTGAGCCGCACCTTTTTTGACCGGAAACCCGAGGAATTTTACCGGTTTTACCGGGAAAAAATGCTCTGCCCCGAAGCCAGGCCCGGTCCGGCCCATGTGGCCCTGGCCAAATTGGAGGAACGGGGGATCCTGGCGGCGGTTGTCACCCAGAATATCGACGGCCTGCACCAGGCGGCGGGCAGCAAGCGTGTTTTGGAACTCCACGGCTCGGTTCTGCGGAACTACTGCATGAACTGCGGGAAGTTTTATCCCATGGAGGAAATTCTCCATTCGGAAGGCATCCCCCGCTGTTCCTGCGGCGGTATCATCAAGCCGGACGTAGTTCTTTACGAGGAATCCCTGGACGCGGACACCCTCCGCCAGTCCATCGAGGCCATTTCCCAGGCGGACCTGCTGATTGTAGGCGGCACTTCTTTAGCCGTTTATCCGGCGGCAGGGCTTCTCCAGTATTACCGGGGGCGCCGGCTGGTTCTCATCAACAAAAGCCCCACTCCCTACGACCAAAAAGCGGATCTGTTAATCCGCGGCAGCATTGGGGAAGCCTTAAGCTCCCTCCTTTCTCCCGGGGAGGCAGGCCATGAAATTTGAGTTTAACGCCAAATATAACACCATTGCCGCTTATTCCATCCTGGTCCTCACCATTGTGGCCGTTATCGTGGCGGCCCTGCTGCGGATTGAGGCCATCGCCGCTTTCCTGGGGGACTGCCTGTCCGTTTTAAGCCCCTTTATCTGGGGGTTCAGCATCGCATACATCCTCTGCCCCCTGCTAAACGCCTATGAACGCTGGATTCTCAAAGCCGGGAAAGGGAAAATCAGCGGGAAAGGGGCCAGAAGGCTTGGGGCGCTGGGAGCCTATGTCACCGCTATCATTTTGCTGGCAGTCTTTTTCAGCATCGTCATCCCCCAGGTTGCCCAGAGCGTCGCAAGCCTGGCCCAGCAGATTCCGGCCTGGCTGGCCCAGCTGGAACCCATGGTAACGAACCTGGCGCAGAAATATAACCTGGCAAGCCTGCCGGAGGGGACCGTGGACAAAATTCTGGGGACGGCGGAAGCCTGGATGCAGACCTTTGCCTCCAACCTGACCACCCTGGTGCCCCAGCTTTTTCAGTGGACCATGAGTTTTACCACCGGCATTATCAACATCATTGTGGGCTTCATTGTTTCCCTGTACCTGCTTTTGGATAAAGAACGTTTCTTTGCCCATGTCCGCAAAATTTTCTGCGCCCTCTTTTCCAAAGCCCGGGTGGACCGCCTGACCTAGATCACCCGGAAAAGCCACCGGGTATTCAGCGGGTTTATTGTGGGAAAGATTCTGGATTCTTTTATCATCTTTCTTATCTGCCTGTTTTTCATGTCTCTTTTCCGCTGGCCCTACGCCATGCTCATCAGCGTCATCGTGGGCGTCACCAACGTGATCCCCTACTTCGGTCCCTTTTTCGGGGCCATTCCCTCCATCCTCATCCTGCTGATTGTGGACCCGGTAACCGCTTTCTGGTTCGCCCTATTTATCCTGCTTTTGCAGCAGCTGGACGGCAACGTCATCGGCCCCAAAATCCTGGGGGATTCCACAGGGCTTTCCGCCTTTTGGGTGATTTTTGCCATCACCGTTTTCGGAAGCCTTCTGGGGGTTGTGGGGATGTTCATCGGCGTCCCTCTGTTCGCCGTGATTTATTCCCTGATCTCGGAATTTGTAACCAGCCGTTTGGAACAAAAGGGGCTGCCCACCGGCACCGGGGAGTACGCCCCGCCCGGCCACCCTATTTTGGAAAAAAAGAAGAAAAAGCTTCCCTCTCTGCATTGGAACACGCACAAAAAGGAGTGATCGCATGGAACTGATGGAACTTCTCAAAACCAGGCGGACCTACCGCCGCTTTGAACAAAAGCCCATTCCGGACGGGGATTTGGAGGCCATCCTGGAATCCGCCCGCTACGCTTCCAGCGCGGGCAACCGCCAGCCCCTGCGGTACCTGGTCATCCGGGACCCGGAAAAGCTCAGCCATGTGTTTGAGCACACCAAATGGGCGGCCTATCTGCCGCCGGAACAAGGCACGCCCAAGGAAACGGAACGGCCGGTAATGTTCATCGCCGTCCTCATTGATGAAAACATTGCAAGCGCTTCTGCCGCCGGCACCGACGCGGGGCTTGCCATTTCCAACATGACCCTGACCGCCTGGGACCGGGGCATCGGCAGCTGCATCATCGGGGCTTGCGACCGGCCCTGGCTGGCGGAGCATTTAGCCCTGCCGCCAAAATGGTACCTTCATTCCCTGGTGGCCTTCGGGTACCCTCTCCACACCTCCGTCTGTGAAAAGTTCACCGGTTCGGTGGAATACTATCTGGACGACAAGGGCAATTACCATGTCCCCAAACGCAGCGTAAAAGAAGTGACCAAGGAGTTTTAACGCCGTTTTTTCCGCAGAAGCCGGGCGGCCGCATTCAGCAGAAGGCTTTTCTCCGCCATGGGGACCGCCCGGTTGACGTCCCAATCCGGGTCGTATTGGCTGGAACAGAAAAGGACCCGGCGGTTCCCATTGCCCCAAAAGAGGAACCCGGCTTTCTGCCCGGCAAAATTGACCCGCCCGGCGGTGATCCCGAAGATTTTCCGCAAAAGCCGTGGCAGCAGGATCAGAGCAAATGCCGTGACGGACATCCATAAAGCTTTTTTCTGCAATTGTTCTTCAAAGTTGTTCACCATTCTCCCCTCCTGCTAACAGTATACAAAATCCGCCGGGATTTTACAAGATTTTCTTGTATTTCCGGCGGATTTTTACTATAATAAAAGAGAATACAAAAACCAGGGAGGATTGCGCCATGCGCTACGCTGTTATCGGTACCGGCTGGATTGCCGGGTCTTATATCCAGGGGGCCGCCCAAACCGGGCGCTGGGAGCTGGCCGCCGTTTATTCCCGCAAAAAGGAAACCGGCCTTGCTTTCGGGGCGAAATACGGGGTATCCACGGTTTATACAAGCCTTACGGAACTAGCGGCGTCGGATATCCCGGCGGTATATATCGCCAGCCCCAACGCCTTCCACTATGAGCAGAGCCGGATGATGCTGGAAGCCGGAAAGCACGTCATCTGCGAAAAACCCATTACCGTCACCCCGGAAGGGTATGAGGAACTGCGGGAACTGGCCGCGAAAAAGGGCCTGATTTACATGGAAGCCATTATGATGCTCCACCAGCCCCATCTGCGTTCCATTGAGGACGCGCTGCAAAAAATCGGCAGAATTACCAGCGCCCGGCTGGACTTCTGCCAGTTATCCTCCAAATACCCGGCCTATCTCCGGGGGGAGCTGCCCAATATTTTCAACCCTCAAATGGCCACAGGGAGCCTCATGGATTTGGGGATTTACTGCGTTTACCCTGCCGTGGCCTGGTTTGGGATGCCGGAAAAGATTACTGCCCAGGCTTCCTTCCTGCCCACAGGAGCGGATATTTCCTGCACCGCCATTCTTTCCTATCCCGGCTTCCAGGCGGTGCTCCACTGCTGCAAAAACGCCCAAAGCCGGCTAGGCTCGGAAATCATGGGGGAGGAAGGGACCCTGGTTCTGCCCTCCATTTCCCAGCTTACCGGGGCGGCGCTTTACGACAAGTCGGGAAATACCACCCCCATTACCGGCTCCGTGGAGAAAGAAGCCCTAATGGGCAACGAAGCGGCGGATTTTTACCGGTATATCACGGACCCAGCGGGTTCCCGGGAAGAATATGAGAAAGCCGGGGAGCTGGCCAGCCAGGCCGGTTCCGTTATGGCCCAAATCCGGCGGCAGGCCGGGATTTCCTTTCCGGAGGGATTAAAATGAGAAAGGTTTGGAAAGGGCTGGCCGTCCTGGCGGCCGGCATGACGCTGTTCACCGCCTGCGGCAAAGAGGAACAGGGAACGCTTTTTGCACACCCGTCCCCGGAGCCAGTGGAGTCCGCCCGTTTTTCCCCGGGCAAAACGCCCTCCCAGCGGGCGGAGGAGCTGGCGGCCATGCCCAAAAATCCCTTAACAGGGGAACCGGGCTACCCGGAAAACGCCTTAGGCAGGCGGCCTGTGGCGGTGATGGTCAACAATTTAAACGCCGCCCTGCCCCACCGGGGCTTGTCCCAGGCGGACATCCTCTACGAAGTGGCGGTGGAAGGGGGCATCACCCGGATGCTGGCGGTTTTCGCGGATATTTCTTCCATCCCGTCCGTGGGGCCGGTGCGCTCCGCCCGGCATTACTATACGGATTTTTTGGTTCCATATAACGCTCTGTATGTCCATTTCGGCGGCAGCAATCCCGGCAAGGCGGCCATTCAGAACCGGGGCATCGACAACATCGACGGCCTGATTTACGGCGCCACCGCGTTTACAAAGGACAACTGGCGGGCCCAGAACCGGGGCGTGGAGCACAGCTATTTTATCGACGGGGCGGCCATCCAGTCGGTGGCGGAACAGCGGGGTTACTCCTTGAACGGAGAAACATCCGCCCCCTTTGCCATCTCCCAAAAGAAAGTGGAATTGCCCCAGAAGGCAAACAGCGTGTATGTGAAATTCTCCGGCTACACCAACAGCGAGTTTACCTGGAACCCGGACGCCGGCCTTTATGAGAAGAAACGCAACGGCGAACCGCACATTGATGAAAATAACAGCCAGGTCCTGCAATTCGCAAACGTCCTGGTTTTGTCTACCAGCATCACCAGCTACGACGGCGGCGACCTGCGGGAGGTGGCCTTAGGAAGCGGAAACGGCTGGTTTTTCACCGGCGGGGGATATGAGGAAATCAACTGGAAAAAGGGCGGTTACCAAAACCAGTTTACCTTCACCGCAAAAGACGGTTCCCCCATTACCGGCAATGTTGGCCCCACCTTTATCGCCATTATCGACCATTCCATGGTAAACAGCATGAACATTCAATAAACAAATGGGAGCAATTGGGGTTCATGGCTCTTACGCTGCCGCATGAAACGCAGGACGGGAACACGAACAAATTCCTCTACAAGCCTTACAGTTCTAAACCTGGATGTTGTTTTGGGGGTTCCGGACCCGCTGAAACCGGTCGATAATAAACGATGAAATCGTTACCGTCAGCAGGGAAAATAATATTTTCTGCACCGGGATATAGCTTAAGGAAAGCAGGAGCACCGTAAAATCTGAAATCACATACACCTTGGAGAGCTTGCAGCCGGTGATTTTGGAAATGGCCATGGCCAAGGCGTCGTCCCCGCTGGAAGCCCCGCCGGCCCGGACCGACATCCCAATTCCAACACCCACAAAGCACCCGCCCAACACCGCCGCTACCAAGGGATGGCCGCTTAAGTCCGGCAGGACCGGAGGGAATTGTTCCAAAAAAGCATAAAACAGCGTAAAACTTCCGGTGGCAATAATGGAGCATATGGCGAAAGGTTTTCCCAGATACCGCAGGCCGAATCCATAACAGGCGGCGTTTAAAATGACGCTGCTGACGGCAGGGGAAATGGGCAGCCAGTGCTCGATCAAAAGCAGCGCCCCTAAAACGCCGCCTTCGGTAATCCCGCTTTGGCTGTGGATATTGTACATGCCAAAGGCCAGAATAAAAGCCCCTCCAACCAGAAAAATCCCCTTTAGCCCGTATTCCCGGCTGAGCCGGACCATTGTTTTCACATTAAAACCTCCTGTTCTGTTACTTCCAGTATACCAGAACAGGCAAAGCTTCCGCAACCCGAAAGAACTGCGTTAAACTGCCGCCCTTTGGAATAGGCTCCATTGGCGGCGGTTCTCCTTTCATCTCCGCAGGCTTCCTTTCATCTCCTCAGTTTTCCGTCAATTCCGGGGTATCTACCGGCTGGGACTCGGCAATGTCCTCCAAAAGGGTATAGGTCACGTCCAGTTCCATTTTTCCGTCCGAAACCCGGGCGGATTTTTCCACGTTCAAAACCTGGGCGTCTTTGGAAAGCTCCTCCCCGTAAACCTCCGCCATATGTTCCAACAAGGCCATAGCTTCCTCCTCCGTGCGGGTCATTTCCACCTCCTCGTAAAAGCTGCGGGTTTCCTTTTCCACCCCGATGGGGATTTTGACAGGTCCCAGCTTCGGCTCAAACAAGGAAAAGCTGCTTTCGTAAAGGCGTTTCTCCTTTTTGGCCAGGAAAAGGGGCCATTTCCGGCCGAAAAAATCCACCCGGTAAAGGGTTTTCGGCTCCCCTGCCGGGATTTTTTCCGTATAGGAAAGGGGGATGGAAAAGGCGCGGGAAACCTCCGTCTCCGCCATAACCTTGGCGTCGGCGTGAACGTAGAGGATTTTCCCGTCCTTGTTTTCAAAGACGCCGCTGACCAGCAGGGTCCCCTCCCCCACGCTTTGGCCGGGCTTCACCATCTGCTGGCCGGAGTAGGCTTCCACGGAACGGATAATGCCGGGCTTTTCCGCCACCACGTTGCAGACGCCGGAAGGGTTTTTCGGCTCCGGCGGATCCACGGCGTCGGCCAGCTCCACCTGGATGCGGCTGCCGATGCGGTTTAAGGCCAGGAAGGAAAGCCCCGGCAGCTCTGTCCGGGCCTTCATGGCGGCTTTTTCCAGGTCTATCCCGGGCAGGAAAGCGCCAATGGACACCCCCTGCCCTTCCAAAGCGTCCAGCACCTGCTGGGAAGTGACCCGTTCTGTGGGTTCCACGTCAATGGCCCACAAAAAACACTGGGAAAAAAGAAGCCCGCCCAAAAACAGGGTGATTCCCGCCGGAAATCCCAGGCGCTTCCGGTATTTCCGAAGGTGAAACCAAATCCCCCGGCGGCCTTTGACCCGCAGGAGGGCCTGGTTTTCCCGGGCAAGGCGGGCAAGGGCCGGATAATGCCGCAATGGGATTTCCCCCTGGTAACCCTGTTCCCCCCGGCCAAAATGCCGCAGGGCCATCCCCTGCCGCCGCGCGGCGTCTAAAAATCCCTGGGGATCCCCTTTTGCCACCCGAAATTCCACAATGGGAAAGAGCCCCATTCCACCACCTCCGTTTTTCCATGTATATGCGCCCTTTTCCCCGAATATAATGCCAATAGCAAAAAGGAAGGGGCGATGGCCTTGAAACATAGAGAATCACGCAACCGCTTTCCGGAAGGGAACCGGTACCAGCCTGTCAAAACCAAAGGGGTTTCCCTGATAAAAATATTCAAAGGCCTGGAAGAAGAGCTGTCCGGCCCTTCCCTTCAGCTCCGGGGCGGGCGCGTGCTGGATATTGACGGCTGCACAGGGGTTTTGGCCTGCGACGACAGCATTGTCCGCCTGCGGTTAAAGGACACGGTGCTGACTGTTTTGGGCAGCGGATTGCAGGCGCTGGATTTTTCCGTCTATACCCTGACTGTAACCGGGGACATCCGCTCCATTGAACTGGAGCCAATCCCCAAACGGAAGGGGGCGGGCAAATGAAGCGGTATCAGGTCATCAAAGCCCGGCTTTCGGGGATTTTGCTGTGCAGCGGATGCCTGTTTTTAGGGCTTTTGCTGCTGACCCGGGGCAAGGAGGCGGCCTTAGGGGTCAGGGAGGGGCTTGTCCTCTGCGCCCAGTCGGTGATCCCCTCCCTCTTTCTGTTCCTGGCCTTTTCGGATTTCCTCTCCCTGACCCGGGCCGGGGAACTGCTGGCAAAGCCCTTCTTTTTTCTGGGGCAGCTGTTCGGGGCGCCATCCTGCGCCGCCTCCGTCTTTCTCCTTTCCCTGGTAGGCGGATACCCGGTAGGGGCCAGGATGCTGGCCCGGTTTGCGGAGGCGGGGCAGATTTCCCCAAAAACTGCGGAAAAACTCCTTTGCTGCTGTGTCAACGCCTCCCCGGCTTTCCTCATTGTGGGGGTGGCGGTCCCCTGTTTTGGCAGCGCGAAGGTGGGCGGGGTCATGTACGGCAGCCAGGTTCTGGCGGCCATACTTACAGGGATTTTAGCCAGGCTTTTGTACGGGCCGGGAGAAGAAGCGGGGCGGGTTTCCCCAAAACGGGAGTTTCTCCCCATAACCCAGGGGTTTGTGGAGGCGGTGACCAACGCTTCCCGGGGCATTTTGCTTATCTGCGGCTTTGTGCTGGTATTTTCCGCCGTTTCCCACGGGCTTTCCTTCCTGCCTTACGGGGAAGACTGGGCCGGGCTTTTGGAAGTCACCATCGGGTGCGCCGGACTGCCGGGCCGGGGATTCTGGGAAATGCTGGTTTTGGGGACCGTTTACACTGCTTTCGGCGGCGTCTGCGTTTGGATGCAGATTTCCTGCTTTTTGCGGGGAACCGGAATCCGGATGCGGAAATTTATCCTGCTCCGGGGGATTTATGTGTTCTTTTCCCTGCTGTTCACCATCCTTGGAGCAAAGCAGCTGCGGCTCCCGGAGGAGGTCTTTTCCACCTTTTCCAAGGCCCTGCCAATGCGGGGCGGCGCGACCGTCGGCGCGGCGGCTTTGCTCATCCTCCTGTGCCTCATGCTCTTGCTCTGCGGGCGGTCGTGTGGTATAATAAAGAAGAAAAACGCCCGCTGATTTGCAGGCGGCGATTGTCCCCAAAAAGGAGGGGCCTTATGAAAAATATCTACTTTGGCCGGCGGATTGAGCCGGCCTGCGAATACTGCGAGCTGGGCAGCCCCACCCGGGACGGCCAGATGATTTTATGCCGGAAAAACGGGGTGGTGGCCCCCTGTTTTTCCTGCCGGAAATTCACCTACGCCCCCTTAAAACGGCGGCCCAGCCGCCCCCAGATCCTGCCGGAATACTCCAAGGAGGATTTCCGCATCGACTAACAGACAGGAGGAATTGTTATCCGCAGCTTTGTCATCAACGGAAACGACGCGGGCCAGCGGCTGGACAAGTACCTTTCCAAGGCCGTCCGGCTCCTGCCCCAAAGCCTGCTTTACAAATACCTGCGCCTAAAGCGCATCAAGGTTAACGGCAAAAAGAGCGAGATCCGCTACCGGCTCAAAGAGGGCGACCGGGTGGACCTTTACATTAACGACGAGTTTTTCGCGGAGGAAAACGCCCCCTCCTTCCTGCTGGCCAAGCCGGACGTCAAGGTGGTTTACGAGGATGAAAACATCCTCCTGGCGGACAAGCCCCAGGGACTCATTGTCCATGAGGACGCCGGGGAAAGCGTGGACA
The DNA here is from genome assembly GCA_018716725.1 of Candidatus Merdivicinus excrementipullorum. Lineage (GTDB taxonomy): Bacteria > Bacillota > Clostridia > Oscillospirales > Ruminococcaceae > Merdivicinus > Merdivicinus excrementipullorum. Next base: position 55,913 of record DVJP01000029.1, read on the forward strand.
CCCTGATTAACCGGGTAAAACGCTATCTGTACGAAAAGGGCGAATATATCCCGGAACAGGAGGCCTCCTTCGCCCCGGCCCTCTGTAACCGCATCGACCGGAACACTGGCGGCATCGTCATTGTGGCCAAAAACGCCGAATCCCTGCGGATCCTCAACGAGGCCATCAAAAACCGGGAGCTGTCGAAATTTTATCTCTGTCTGGTGAAAGGCGTCCCCTCCCCCAGGGAAGCCACCCTGACCCACTATCACATGAAAAATGAAGCGGAAAACAAGGCCATTGTTTTGGACAAGCCCCGGTCCGGCGCCAGGACCATGGTGACCCATTACCGGGTTTTGCAGTCAAACGGCCGCTTTTCCCTGCTGGAGGTGGAGCTGGAAACCGGACGCACCCACCAGATCCGTGCCCAGATGGCCCACATCGGCTGCCCGCTGGTTGGGGACGGGAAATACTCCGTCAACGCCGCCGACCGGAAAAAGGGGTTTTCCTACCAGGCCCTGTATTCCTACAAGCTGCGGTTTGATTTCCGGGAGGAGCACAGCCTTTCTTATTTAAAAGGAAAAACTTTTCAGGTGGAGGATGTCTGGTTCGCCAAAAACGGCATACCGGACGCTTTGGCGGAATAGGATAGAATATGGAAAACCATATTTTGTCCGGAGGTGGGCCATGGAAACCAGTATGGAAGCCCTGCGGCGGAAGGAGATTGTCAATCTGAAGGACGGTTCCAAGCTGGGCTACGCCGACGATGCGGTCTTAGATGTGGAAACAGCCCGGGTACTCCGGCTGGTGGTCAAAGGCCGGGCCAGGTGCTTCGGGCTTTTGGGCCGCCAGCCCGACCTGCTGATCCCCTGGGAGGACATCCAGGTCATCGGGGAGGACACCATTCTCATCAACATGGCAGACTGCCCCAAGGAAGCCATTCCCAAACGGTTCAAATGGCTGGATTTCTGGAACAATTTGTAAAGGAAGCCGGGTTTCGGCTTCCTTTTTCCTTGTATTTTCCGAAAAATTTTCTGTTATTTTGGAAATATCAGAAATTTATGCAGTTTACCGCTTGATATATTCTGATTTTACACGATTCCTTTTTATTTCTTCAATTTTAGAAAAACAGAATAAAAAATGAGAATCAAAGAGAAATCGAGGTAAATCAAGAGAAATTGAGAGAAATGGGGTTGTAAATTAAAAAAACGCCGATTTTCCGGTTGACTTTCCATTTGCCATCCGCTATAATAAGATACGTTGTGAAAATAACGCCCTTCCCTATGACTGGACGGGCTGATTCCAAGAATTTGAACTGGAGGTACCCATATGTCTACTACTTTGGTAAAACCTGCTGAAGTTAGCCGCAAGTGGTATATCCTGGACGCGACCAACAAGCCCCTGGGCCGTGTCGCTGCCAAGGCTGCCCACCTGCTCCGCGGCAAACACAAACCCACCTTTACTCCCAACGTTGACTGCGGCGATTTCGTCATCATTGTCAATGCGGACAAGGCTATCCTCACCGGCAAAAAGATGGAGCAGAAGTTCCTGCGCTGGCACACCGGCTGGATCGGCCACCTGAAAGAAGTCTCCTACAAAGACCTGATGCAGAACAATCCTGAGAAAGCTATGCAGGTTGCTGTGAAGGGCATGCTTCCTTCCAACACCCTGGGCCGCAAACAGATTGGCCGTCTGCACGTTTACAAAGGCTCTGAGCATGTAAACCAGGCTCAGAAACCCGAAGTTTACGAGTTTTAATCAGTGAAAGGAGGCTATTAGAATGTACGAATCCAAACCTTACTTCTACGGCACCGGCAGAAGAAAACATTCTGTCGCCCGCGTCCGCGTTTACCAGGGCACCGGCAAAATCACCATCAATGGCCGCGACATTGACGATTACTTCGGCCTGGACACCCTGAAAACCATCGCCCGTCAGCCTCTGGCCCTGACCGAGACTGAAGGCAAATTTGACATCGTCTGCACCCTGGCAGGCGGCGGCGTTACCGGCCAGGCTGGCGCTCTGCGTCACGGCCTTTCCCGCGCTCTGCTTCAGTATGATCCCGAGCTGCGCCCTGTTCTGAAAAAAGCTGGTTTCCTGACCCGCGACCCCAGAATGAAAGAAAGAAAGAAGTACGGCCTCAAGGCTGCCCGTCGCGCTCCGCAGTTCAGCAAGCGCTAAACTTTATCAAAAGTGGTCAAAAACCCCGGAACTACGCGGTTTCCGGGGTTTTTCCTTTTCAAATGGTTTGACGCAA
>DVJP01000030.1 GCA_018716725.1 Candidatus Merdivicinus excrementipullorum
GTGCCAGGCTCGATTTTCTGGACCGTGGCGGTGACCACTTCGTAAACCTTGTTCTGGTACTGGGCGATGAGCTGGGAGCGTTCCGCTTCCCGGATGCCCTGGCGGATGACGTGCTTGGCGGTCTGGGCCGCAATGCGCCCGAACTGCTTGGTATCCAGGACGATTTCCACCGGCATCCCTTCCACCGGGTGGTCGGTGTATTTCAAAGCCTCGTCCATGCTGATCTCCGTTGCAGGGTCCTCTACTTCAGCCACAGCGGTTTTGGTGATGGAAACCCGGAACTGGAAGGTTTCGGGGTTGATGGTGACATTGACGTTTTCCGCCACCTCGTAATCCCGCTTGACGGCAATCACAATGGCGTTGGTGATTTTTTCAATCAGGTATCCGGCGTCAATGCCTTTTTCCATTTCCAAAAGCTGGAGCGCCTCAAAAAAGTCTCGCATTTCCTTGGTATTCATTTTTCAGATTCCTCCCACTTGTAATTAAAACGGCATATCTTCCCAAAGGCGCACAAAACGCAGCTCGGAAAGGGTCAGCTCCCGGTCGTTTCCGGCAGGGTCGGTTACCACAATGGTTTTCCCCCGATATTCCTTTAAAATACATACCGGCTCCTTTTCGCCGCCGGATTCCCAAGCTTCAAAAAGCCCTACCATAACTTTTTTGCCGATGTTCTGGGCAAAGTGGAAATCCCGGACCAGGTCCCGGTTCATGCCGGCCGACCACACCTCCAGATAGTAGCTCTGGGGGATAGGGTCCGCCTCGTCCAGAAGGGGGTCGATGCGGCGGCTCATGGCCTCGCAGTCGTTAATGTCCGCGCCTCCTTCCCGGTCAATGAGGATGCGCAGGAAGTAGCTGGCGCCTTCCTTTTCAAACCGGACATCCCACAAAGATACGCCCAGCTCCGCCGCAATCGGTTCCGCCAGCTCCCATACGGTTTGGATGATGGTGTTTTTGCTCATGCGTTCCGCCTTTCTGTTTTTCGGGAAAAAGCCCGTAACATAACGAAAGACCGGGAAGTTCCCAGCCTTTCACATCATACCATATTCTACCGTAGTCCATTATAGCACAGCTTTTTCCAAATTGCAAGGGGCAAAATGAAATTCCTGGCATTTTCCGCCCTCTGTTTTTCGTTTATAGAATATTTACCGGATGTTCACACTTTTTCGGTCGAAATATGTTACAATTTGTAATAAAGAGGTTACGAAATTGTAATTTCTTCCCCTTTTACGGATTTTCTCGAAAAAATCTAAGGAAAATGCTGGAATTCCTTGCATTTTTCCGGAAAATGGGATAATATAGAATGTGTATAACTCTGTGCAGTTTTATTATATAAAATTGCCGTCAGGGAAGAACGTCCGGCAGGTACCCGGGCGAGGATAAAAATACGGAAAAAAGGGGTAATTTATTATGTCAAATCGACTTTTCCAAGGCGTTGTCCACCAGATGCGCGACACCATGGACCGGGTCATCGGCGTCATCGATGAAACGGCCTCCATCATTGCCTGCAGCGACCTTTCCAAAATTGGCACCACCAGCGATTACTATACGGTGGAGTTCGGCGATTCCCACGATGTGTTTGTCCGGGACGGCTATACTTACAAGCCCTTCGGCCCTCACATTAAAGCGGATTATGCGGTATTCGTAGAGGGCACCGACGAGATTGCAGCCCGGTACGCTTCCATCCTGGCTATCTCTCTGTCCAGCATCAAGCAGTACTATGACGAGAAATACGACCGCAACAACTTCATTAAAAATGTTGTCCTGGACAACATCCTCCCCGGCGATATTTACATTAAGGCCCGGGAGCTGCACTTCAACATTGACGTAAGCCGGGTTGCCCTGTTAGTCCGGGTGGTTTCCACCAACGATGTTTCCGCTTACGAGGTGATTCAGAATCTGTTCCCGGACAAGCAGAAGGACTTTGTCTTTAACATCAGCGAAACCGATATTGTCCTGATTAAGGAGATCAAAGCCGGCATCGATTCCAAGGACCTGGAAAAGCTGGCCCGTTCCATTGTGGATACCTTAAGCTCCGAATTCTACACCAAAGCCGTTGTGGGCATCGGCACCGCCGTTGTAGGGGTCAAGGACCTGGCCCGTTCCTTTAAGGAAGCCCAGATCGCCCTGGAAGTGGGCAAGGTGTTCGACACCGACGAGTCCATTGTCAGCTATGACAACCTTGGCATCGCCCGCCTGATTTACCAGCTGCCCACCACCCTTTGCGAAACCTTCTTAAAAGAGGTGTTCAAAACCGGCTCCATCGACTCCCTGGACCATGAAACCCTCTTTACCATCCACCGCTTCTTTGAAAACAACCTGAACGTTTCCGAAACTTCCCGGAAACTCTTCGTGCACCGCAACACCCTGGTATACCGCCTGGAGAAGATCAAAAAGCTCACCGGGCTGGACCTGCGGGAATTTGACGACGCCATCATCTTCAAGATTGCGCTGATGGTGAAAAAATACCTGACCTCCAACCCCACCAAGTTCTGATCCGGCAGTATAACGGCAGCAGACGGGCTGTCCATTGGGACGGCCCGTTTTCTTTGACAGGCAAAAGGGCTGCCCGGGCGTTTTTTAGAAAGGATGCGGACCAATGATTGACCTGATAGACGTCTGTTTTCAATACGACAATGGCACCGAGGCCCTGCACAACGTCAACCTGCGGGTGGACAACGGCGAGTTCGCCTTTATTGTAGGTTCTTCCGGAGCCGGGAAAAGCTCCATTATCAAGCTCCTCTTGCGGGAAACCCGCGCCACCCAGGGGACGGTGATTGTAAACGGGTATAATTTAAATAAGCTCAAAGAACGGCAGATCCCCAAATTCCGCCGTAGCATCGGCGTGGTTTTCCAGGATTTCCGCCTGATCCCCAATATGACTGTATATGACAATGTTGCGTTCAGCCTTCGGGTGACGGACGCTTCCAATAAATTGATCCGCCAGCAGGTGCCCTATGTGCTGGAGCTGATGGAGCTTCAGGACAAGGCCCGGAAATATCCCATGGAGCTTTCCGGCGGCGAGCAGCAGCGGGTGGCTTTGGCCAGGGCTTTGGTCAACGACCCGCCCCTGATTATCGCGGACGAGCCTACCGGCAACATCGACCCGGAATTTTCCTACGAGATCGTGGAGATGCTCCGGGCCATCAACAAATGCGGCACCACCATTGTCATGGTCACCCATGAGCATGACATGGTAAAATACTTCGGCGGCCGGACCATCAACATTGAGGACGGTCTGGTTGTCTTTGACGATTACATAGGAGGGGCCTATGAGAGCAAGTAGTTTTCGGTATCTGGTCAAAACCGGCGTCCACAACCTGTGGGCCAACCGGATGATGACCGTTGCTTCGGTGGGCACCCTCATCGCCTGCCTGTTGATTGTGGGCTTCGCGGTGCTGTTCAGCATCAATGTGGACAGCATCGTGGAATACCTGGGCCAGCAGAACGAGGTGGTGGTCTTTATGCAGATGGACACCCCTGCGGAGTATATGGCCACCATGGAAGCAGAACTGAATTCCATGGAGGGGCTGGACGAGGTAGTCTATGTTTCCTCCGAGGAGGGCTTTGCGGAATATAAGGAAGGCTTAGGGGAGGACTCCTACCTGCTGGACGGCATGGAAGCGGAGGCGGCTGAGATCCTGCCCGCCAAGTTCACGGCAAAAATCGTGGACCCGCAGCAGGTGGACGCCATTCTGGCCTCCATCCGGCGGATGGACTATGTGGATACGGCGGAGGCCCCCACCGACCTGACCAAAACCCTGGTCAGCGTCCGCACCATGGTCAACACCATTGGCGGCATCGTCATCGCAGCCCTGGTGCTGGTATCCCTGGTCATTATCACCAACACCATCCGGGCGTCGGTCTTTACCCGCCGCAAGGAAATCAGCATTATGAAATATGTGGGGGCCACCAACGGCTTTATCCGGGTCCCCTTTATTGTGGAGGGCGTCCTGCTGGGCATTATCGCCGCGGTTATCGCCTTTTTGGGAATCTGGGGCGGATATACAATTTTTGTGGACGCATTTGCCACAGAAACCTCCTCCTGGCTGGGGTCCATTACCCAAAACCTGGTCCCCTTCTGGGATATGGGGTACCAGCTTTTGGGTTACTTCCTGCTGGCGGGCATCCTTACCGGCGGCGTGGGAAGCGCCTTCAGCATGCGTGGTCATTTAAAGGTATAGGAGGCGGTTTGAATGCGGCTGAAAAAGACGGTTTCTTTGGCGCTGGCCGCCCTCGTGGCGTCTGCCGGCATCGCCTATGACTGCGGCCCCGGCGTGATGCGGGTTTCCGCTTCTTTGGATTCCCAGAAAAATGATTTGGAGGACCAGCGGGAACAGATCGACAAGGAGCTGGAAGAGCTGGACAAGCAGCTGGAAGAAACCCAAAACAATATTGAGGAGCAGGAAGCCTACCAGCAGACCCTCTCCCAGCAGATTTCCCTGAACCTGGACAAGAAAAACGTCCTGGAACAGCAGCTGTCCGATTTGAACGCCCAAATGGAGGAGAGCCAGGCGCAGCTTACCCAGATTCAGGAGGACATTACCGCCACGGAAGGGGAGATCCAGGATACTTCCGATAAGTATAAGGAACGGATGCGGGCCATGTACATGACCTCGGATATGTCCACTCTGGAACTGCTTTTCCAGGCGGACAGCTTTTCGGATTTCCTCACCAACCTGGAAATGATGAAGGCCATTTCCCAGCACGACACCGCCCTTTTGGAAACCCTCCGGGGCCAGGTGGACACCTTGGAAGCGGAACAGCAGGAGGCGGAGCAGGTCCAGGAGGATATTTCCGCCAAGCAGTCCCAGATCAGCGCCCAAAAGCAGGAGCTGGACGCCACCAATTCCCAGCTTCAGGCGGCTTATGCCGAAAGCGAAACCGCCACCCAGAACCTGGAAAAGGAGCGGGAAAACTTTGAGGCCAACAAAGAGCAGCGGCTGAAGGAAGCCGAGGAAATCGACTCGGAAATCAACGACCTTCTGGCCCAGATCGCCGAGGAAAACAGGCGGCGGGAGGAGGAGCTCAAAAAGCAGCAGGAACAGAACGGTTCCTCTTCCTCAGGCGGAAGCTCTTCTTCCGGCGGCACCGGCATCGTCACCGAGGCGGGCTTCCTCTGGCCTTTGCCGGGATTTTCCAATATCAACTCCGCCTACGGCTGGCGGTTTAATAACACCGACTTCCACACCGGCCTGGATATCGGCGGCAGCGGGGTCTACGGCGCGGACATCGTGGCGGCCAAATCCGGCGTCGTGTCCAGCCCCATGACCCATTGGAGCTACGGGAACAACGTGGTCATTAACCACGGGGACGGATACGTCACCCTGTACGCCCACTGCTCCCAGCTTTTGGTCAGCCCCGGCGAAACAGTTTCCCAGGGGCAGGTCATCGCGAAAGTGGGCGCAACCGGCAACGTCACCGGCCCCCACCTGCATTTTGAGGTGTACTATAACGGCGTGCGCCAGAATCCCGCGAATTTTATCCAGTATTAAAACCCAACCGCCAAGGAGGTTTTGTCTATGAGATGGAAAAAGATGGGCGCTGTCCTGGCCGCGGCAGGAATCGGGACCGCGGCGGTTTTCGCCCCTTGGGAGGCCGTGCCGGTGGAAGCCGCCAGCCTTTCCTCTTTGAAGGACCAGCAGGCCCAGATTCAGAAGGAACTGGACCAGGTAAACAGTAAGCTGGACGAACTGGAAAGCGACATCGCCCAGGCGGAGCAGTACCAGAGCACCCTGACCCAGCAGATCAATTTAAACCAGCAGAAAATGGGGGTCATGGACCAGCAGCTGACCCAGCTGAGCAGCGACTTGGAGGAAAGCGAAGAGCAGCTGGCCCAGACCGTGGAAAATATTGCCGCCAAGGAAACGGAAATCGAGGAGACTACCGACCAGTATAAGCTCCGGATGCGGGCCATGTATATGGCTGGCGAAACTTCCAGTCTGGAACTGCTTTTGGAGGCGGAGAGCTTCGGGGACCTTCTCACCAATATCGAGATGATGAAGGCCATCTCCCAGCATGACACCGAACTTCTGGAAACCCTCCGGGCCCAGAAAACCGACCTGGAAAATCAAAAGACCCAGGCCCAGCGGGTCCAGGAGGACATCAAGACCCAGCAGGCGGATATTTCCGCCCAAAGGCAGGAAATGCAGGCTTTAAACCAGGAGCTGGAAGCCGCTTACGCCGAAAGCGAATCGGCCATGCAGGACGTGGAGCTGGAAAAAGAGCAGTTTGAGCAGAACGCCGCCGCAAAAATCGCCGAGCAAAAACAGATTGAAGCGGAAATCCAGGCGGAGATCAAACGGCTCCAGGAAGAAAATGAGAAAAAGCAGCAGGCCGCAAACGGCGGCAAGCCGACGACCTTTACGGACGGTAGATTTATCCGCCCGACAAACAGCGGGTATTATATTTCCTCCGGTTACGGTTCCCGCTGGGGCTCCTTCCATTCCGGCATTGACATCACCGCAGGCGGCTGCTACGGCGCACCCATTTACGCCGCCGCTTCCGGCACAGTGATTACCGCTTCCTCCCATTGGAGCTACGGCAATTACGTGGTCATCGACCACGGCGGCGGGTACTCCACCCTGTACGCCCACGCATCCTCCCTGGCTGTCAGCAGAGGACAGCATGTAAACCAAGGGGATGTGATTGCCTACATCGGCTCTACCGGCCAATCCACCGGCCCCCACCTGCACTTTGAGGTCCGGGTCAACGGAAATACACAAAACCCCTCAAACTGGGTATCCTATTAATCAAACCGCGCCCCGCCCATTCTGCCGCGGGAGGGTGCGCTGCTGCCACGCGGCAGGGAAAGGTCCCATACCATGAACAAAAAAATATCCCTGGGGGCCGCGATCTGCTTTATGGCCATCGCGGCAGCCATTACCTTTACCATCACCATGACCTACGCCAAGAACATTTTCAATACCAAAATCGCCAATGTGGACGAACGTGCCCAGGTCTATGAGAAGATTTCGGAAATCGACCAGATTGTCCGGAATAATTACCTGAACGATATTGACGAGGACGAGTTGATTAACGCCATTGCGGACGGGTATATGAAGGGCCTGGAAGACGATTACGCCTATTATATGGACCAGGAAGAATACAACGAGTATAAAATGGACAACGCCGGAGAGCTTATCGGCATCGGCGTCACCGTGACACTGGATGAAAGCGGGTATATCCGCATCCTGGAAGTCAACGAAGGTTCCCCGGCGGAACAGGCGGGCCTTCAGGCCGGCGACCTGATTACCAAGGTGGGGGACGCGGACGTCCTGACAGTGGGATACCAGGAGGCCACCGGTCTGATCCGGGGCGAGGAGGGGACTAAAGTGACCCTCACCATCCACCGGGACCAGGAGGAACTGACGGTGGAAGTGACTCGGAAGCTCATGGACACTGTTACCGTCACCTACCGGATGATCGGGGAAAACGGGTATATTAAGATCTCCAAGTTTGACAGCAACACTCCCCGGGATTTCAAAGCAGCTGTGGAGGATCTCCAAGCCCAGGGAGCAACCGGCCTGATTTTTGACGTCCGCAACAACCCCGGCGGCCTTTTGGACTCCGTGGCGGAAGTTTTGGACTACCTGCTGCCGGAAGGGGACATTGTGTCCTCCACTGACAGCAAGGGGGATACGGAGGTGCTGTACACCTCTGACGCGGACTTTGTGGATATGCCCATGGTGGTCATCTGCAACGGCGAAACCGCCAGCGCGGCGGAGCTATTTTCCGCAGGGCTGCGGGATTACCAGAAAGCGGAGCTGGTGGGGGTCAACACCTTCGGCAAGGGCATTATGCAGACCTCCTACAGCCTGGCAGACGGTTCCGCCATTAACTTTACCACCCATTACTACAACCCGCCTTCCGGCGTGAATTTCCACGGCGTGGGCTTAAAGCCGGATTATGAGGTGCAGCTGACAGATGAGCAGGCCCTTCGCCTGGGCGAGCTTTCCGATGAGGAAGACGCCCAGCTGCAAAAGGCGATTTCGGTTCTGGATTCTCAAAAATCCGCTTCATAAAAGGGGATAAAAACAGCGCGTCCGCCGTGAAAACGCTCATGGCAGCGCGCTGTTTCCGTTTAAAAATTTTTACAGGGTCAGTTCCGCGCAGATGGGGTAGTGGTCGGAGAGGTAAACGCCGTTTTCCTCGTCCTCCCAGCGCCGGACGTCCTTGACCTGGAACGGCTCTGTGATGTAAATGTAGTCGATTTTGCCGGTTTCCTCCTGCCCCAGATGATAGTTGTGATAGGTGAGGGGGATCTGGGCGGTGATGTCCTTAAGCCCCAGGGAGACAAAATCGTTGATGGGGGTCAGCTCCACAGAGTCCGGATAAGCGTTGAAGTCGCCCATGAGGACGGACGGGAGGGCCAGCTTGTCCGAATCGTCCTCCATCTGCCGGAGGATTTGGCTCAACCCCTTCATGCGGGCCTGTGCGCCGATGTGGTCCAGGTGGGTGTTGTAAACCCGGATGGGGCCGGGGAAGTCCTGATTTTTAATGATGGCCATGGCGCAGGTCCGGGGGCATTCGCTTTGGTTTTCATAACGGGAACCGGGAACATAGGGGGTGGGGGACAGCCAGAATACTTCTAAGCCCAGCAGTTCGCTGGTTTCGTTGCGGACGGCAATGGTCATGGCTTCGTCCTGGTAATCCGCCGTGCGGCCGCAGCCCACCACCGTATATCCGGTGAGGTTTTCCCGCAGCCATTTCTGGACATGGGGCAGAACCTCCTGAAATCCGATGACGTCCGGCTGTTCTTCGGCAATCCGTTTGAGAATCAGGGGCTTGCGGAATTCAAAGTTATTGGCCCCGTCCTGCCCGAAGTCGCAGCGGATATTAAAGGTGACGATTTTCATAATAAAACTTCCTTTCAGCGGAATTTCCGTTGATTTTTGTATTCATTATAGTCCCAAATCCCGGGTGTTGTCAACAAATTGGCGGGCTTTTCATAGAATAGACGGAAAAATACTGGAAAGGATGACGCCCATGCCCCGTATTTACCTAAGCCCCTCCACCCAGGAATATAACCTCTATGCCAATGGCGGCAACGAGGAGTATTACATGAACCTGATTGCGGACGCCATGTCCCCCTGGCTCCTGGCCAACAGCATCCGCTACACCCGCAACACCCCCGATATGACCGCCGCTTCCTCCATCCGCCAGTCCTGGGAAAGCGCCTACGATTTTTATCTGTCCCTCCATTCCAACGCCTCCCCCGAAGGGCAGGAAGGTTCCCGCCGGGGGGCGGAGGTCTATTACTCCCCTGTGAGCCGGAACGGCCGCCGGGCCGCCGAGATTATCGCCGCCAACCTGCGGGAGATTTACCCTTATCCGGAATGGGTCCGGACCCTGCCAACCACCCGCCTGGGGGAAGTGACCCGGACCAAGCCCCCGGCGGTCCTCATTGAGTTCGCCTATCACGACAACCCGGACGATGCGGACTGGATCCGGCAGAATATCAACCCAATCGCCGTCAACGTGGTTCAGTCCATGGCGGAATACTTCTACCTGCCCTTTTCCCAGGCCGTGGTGCCCCAAATGGGGACGGTGGCCACTGCCTGGGGCAACTTAAACCTGCGGAAACGCCCCTTCCCGGACGCCCAGATTATTGCCCGGCTGCCCAAGGATTCCCCGGTGACGGTTTACGGCCGGTGGCAGGGCTGGTACACGGTAAAGGCGGGGGAAAATTTAGGATATGTCAGCGCGGCCTATATCCACCTGGATGAGCCGTTAGTAGATCAGTAAAACAAAAAAGGATGATGAAAATGGAAAACGTAGTACTCATCGGGATGCCCGGGTGCGGGAAAAGCACCGTGGGCGTCATTTTGGCCAAAACCCTGGGGGTGGACTTTATCGACACCGACCTGGTGATCCAGAAGCGGGAAGGCGGCCTTTTGCAGGAGCTGCTCAACAGCCGGGGAATGGATGCCTTTTTGGACGCGGAATCCGCGGCGGTGCGCTCCGTGGACTGCGCCGGGGCGGTTATCGCCACCGGCGGCAGCGTGGTGTACCGGCCGGAGGCTATGACCCATTTGAAAAAAGGGGGCCGCATCGTTTACCTGCGGCTCCCTTACCCGGATATGATGGCCCGGCTGTCCAATATCAAAACCCGGGGCATTGCCATTGCCCCCGGGAAAACCATGGCGGATGTGTACGCCGAGCGGGTTCCCTTGTATGAAAAGTACGCGGATTTGACGGTGGACTGCGCCGGATTGACGGTGGAAGAAACAGTGACGGCTTTGGTTGACGCCCTCCGTGCATAAAAAGAACGCTTTGCGGTGACAGACGCCACTGCAAAGCGTTTTTTGTAACAGACAGGCTGTTCCGGTTAGATGTGCAGGGCTTTTTTCAGTTCCGCCAGGGTTTCGGCGAAATCCGCCACCGTGTCCAGAACCGGCTGGGGAGAAGCCATATCCACCCCGGCGATCTTTAAAAGCTCGATGGGATGGGCGCTGGAACCGCTGGCTAAGAACTTCCGGTAATCGTCCACAGCCGGCTGGCCCAGCTCCCGGATGCGCCGGGAAATGGCGATAGCGGCGGTAATGCCGGTGGCGTACTGGTAAACGTAGAAATTCCGATAGAAGTGGGGGATTCTGGCCCATTCGTAGGAAATGGTGTCATCTGCCGCAAATTCCGGGCCGTAATAGTCGGCGTTCAGTTTCCGGTGGATTTCGCAGAGGGTGGAGGGCAGCAGGGGCGCGCCTTCCTCGGCCAGCTTGTGAGTCTGGTACTCAAAGTCCGCAAACATGGTCTGACGGTAGAAGGTGGAGCGGATGTCGTCCAGATGCTTGGACAAGAGCAGCGCCCGTTCCTCGTCGGTCTGAGCCTTTTGGAGCAGGTCGTGGAACAGGAGCATTTCGTTGGTGGTGGAGGCCACCTCCGCGCAGAAAATGCTGTAATCGGAGTACAGGTAGGGCTGGTTTTTCTGGCTGAAATAGGTATGCATGGAGTGGCCCAGCTCATGGCCCAAGGTGAAGACGTCCTCTAAAGTGTTGTCGTAGTTTAAGAGCATGTAGGGATGGAAGCCGTAGGCGCCGGTGGAGTAAGCGCCGGTCATCTTGTTTTTGCCGGGGTAAATGTCGATCCAGCGGTCGTCCACGCCGTGGCGCATGATTTCGTTGTAATCCTCCCCCAAAACGGCGGTGGCCTTTAAGACGATTTCTTTGCCTTCGTCGTAGGGGTATTCCCGGGCCACATCCTTGACGATGGGGACAAAGAAGTCGTAGAAATGGAAGTCCTCAATGCCCAGAATCTGTTTGCGCAGGGAAACGTAATCCTGCAAGGGCTTGGTGTTAGCGCGGACAGTCTGGATCAGGTTGTCGTAAACCTCTTCCGGGATGTGGTTGTCCGCCAGGGCAGCCTCCCGGGCAGTTTTGTAGTTGCGGCTTTTGGCCATGTAGACGTCCGCTTTTACCGCGCCGGAATAGTTGCTGGAAATACTGCGGATATGCTTGCCGTAGGTCCCTAAAAGGCCTTCAAAATAGGCTTTGCGGTAGGCCCGGTCGGGGTTCTGCAAAGCGGCGCCGTAGCCCGCCTCGCTGATCTTTACTGTCTTGCCGTCGGGGCCTTCAATTTCCGGGAACTCCATGTCGTTGATGGTCAGGTCGTCGTAAACCTTCCGGAAGCTGCCGCTTAAGTCGGCCATGCGCACCAGGATCTCCTCGCCCTGCTTGTTGAGGACATGGGCCTTTTTGGCTAAGAAATCCTCCGCGTAATGGCGGTAAACTTCCAGTTCCGGCATTTCCTTGCAGAAGGCGTTGAACTGCTCCATAGAGCCTTCCATCAGCTCCGGGGCCAGGAAAGCGGTCTTTTCGCCGAAACGGCTCACCTCGGTCATAATGGTTTCCATCATGCCCTTGGAAGCGTCCACAGAAAGGTCGGGGTGGTATTTGCAGGAGGCGTAAACATAAAGCTGCTCCAGCTTCATGTTGCACTGTTCATAAAGGCGGGCGGTTTCCAGAAGGTCCGCGGCCGTAGAAGCGGCACGGCCCTGTTTTGCGGCCAGCCGGTCCATAAGCTGCTGGGTCTCCTTTAACTGGGCTTCCCAGGCGGCGTCGTTTTCAAACATATCCTGGAGGTTCCAGGTGGCGTTCTGCTGATTCAAATTGCTCATCCTTTCGCGTTTTTTTCTATTATACCCCAATGGACGCCCCCTGTAAAGCCCCGCCCAGGGGAAGGCGGAAAAATAATGGCAGCCCGCCGGCGTACGCAGCGGGCTGAAAGGATTATGGCAGGCGGTTTAATTTCAAAATAGTCAGGGTCACTGCGCCGTCGGTGGCGGTAGTGGGACTGTTGAAGGTCAGGTAAAATTCTGTGGAGGAAGGGTCCGGCACAAACAGGATAAAATGGGAGGAGCCGCTTGCGGAAGAGCCGTTGGCGCTGGTGGCGAAATAGACGCCGGTTTCCAAATGGGCGGCGCTGTTATAAGTGGGGGTCACCTGCATATAAGACGGCGTCCGGAAGATACAGGACACGCTGTAGGATATCAGGTAATACCCCGGGTCCAGGGTCAGGCGGGTCAGGCTGGTGTTGGTGATGGTCCCGGTGGGGTCCGGCACGCTGGGCACCAGGGGCAGCTCAATCTGTGACTCCCAAAAGTCGCTGAAGTCAAGAAAAGACGCGAAAATATTTTCAATGGTTTCCCCGGGAATTCCGCGGGGTCCCTGGGCCCCAACTTCGCCGGCAGGGCCGGTGGCGCCAGTTGCGCCGGTCGCCCCTGTAGCGCCGGTTGGGCCGGGTATCCCCTGTAACCCCTGGGGTCCTACAGACCCGGTGGAGCCTGTCGGTCCTATAGGGCCTTGGATTCCCTGGGTTCCCGGAACGCCGGCGGGGCCGGCTGGTCCCGTAGGGCCAGTTGCGCCAGTGGCTCCTGTTGCGCCGGTGGCCCCGGTGGGGCCGGCAGGGCCTGCCGGGTAGATGTTGCAGACCGGACAGCATTGATTCTGCATAAGGAAATCATGCCAGTTCGCCATAAAGCATCCCTTTCCTTTCATTTTGTCATACTCTAAAATATTCCTGATTCTCCAGTAGTGTGATTCCTTTTTTGGTTTTGGGATATTTTTGAAAAAACGCCTGTAATTTTAGGAAATTATTTGGAAATCTGCGGGCTGCGGTTGATTTTTTTCCGGGAACATTTTATAATGAAAATAACGTCTGCGGTGCGCCGGTGAAGGCCGGCGAGAATAGGGAAGCCGGGTGGAAATCCCGCGCGGGACCGCCGCTGTAACAGGGAAGCATCCCAAAAATCGCCACTGTGGTTGCACACGGGAAGGTTTGGGAACGCATGGCCCTGAAGCCAGAAGACCTGCCGCAGGACGAAGTTGCGCTGCCAACGGACTATTTGGCGGGTGCAGCATGCCCGCTGCGGATTTACGCGGCTTGTTTTGCTGTACCTTCCTCTTTCGGGGAAGGTTTTTTGCTGTGGCGGGACAATTTTTTAAGGAGGAGTTTTCATGACGAAACTCGAAAAAAGGCTCGTTGCGTTTTCCGCGGCCTTGGCTCTGATGTTTGGTGCAACACAAACCGTCGGCGCTATGCACATTGCGGAAGGATACCTTTCGCCCGGCTGGTGTATCGGCTGGGGAGCGGTCTGCATCCCGTTTTTAACGGTGGGCGTCATCCGCATCAAAAAAACAGTTTCCAACCACCGGAAGACCTTAATCCTGCTGGCCATGGCCGGGGCATACGCTTTCATTTTATCGGCCTTGAAAATTCCCAGCGTGTCCGCTTCTTCCAGCCACCCCACCGGGACAGGGCTGGCGGCCATCCTCTTTGGACCGGCGTCCGCGTCGGTGCTGGGCGTTATCGTTTTGCTGTTCCAGGCGGCGCTGCTGGCTCACGGCGGCTTCAGCACTTTGGGCGCCAACACCTTCAGCATGGGGGTGGCCGGGCCGCTGGTCAGCTGGGGCGTTTATAAACTCTGTCAGAAGTGCCGGATAAACCGGCTGGCGGGGATTTTCCTGGCGGCAAGCCTGGGGGATCTGTTCACTTATTGTATCACCAGCATCCAGCTGGCTTTGGACCATCCCAGCGAGGTAGGCGGCGTTTTGGCCTCGGCTGTGGAATTTTTGGGCGTCTTTGCCGTGACCCAGGTGCCCCTGGCCATTGTGGAGGGGCTGCTTACCGTCGTGGTGATGATGGGCTTAGAAGCCTATGCAAAGCCGGAGCTTCAGGAAATCGGCTATTTAAAGGAGGCGGCAGTATGAGCAAGCGCGTCATTTTGGGAATCGTTTTGCTGGCCCTTTGCGGGCTGATCGCGGTTTTTCCCCTGCTGACCATCAAGGACAGCGAGTTCGGCGGCGCAGACGGCGCGGCGGAAGAAGTGGTGGCGGAAGTGGACCCGGATTATGAGCCTTGGGCGGAAAGCCCCATCGCGCCTCCCGGCGGCGAAACGGAAAGCCTGCTGTTTTGTTTGCAGGCAGGGATTGGAGCCGCTGTCCTGGGCTATGGCTTCGGCTATCTCCGGGCCAGGAAAAAATACAAACAGGACGGCGAAAAAGCAAAAAGCCGGTAACACTGGAAACAAGAAGGGACGGCGGGGCTCTGCCGCCGTCCCTTTCGGCAGTTTTAGGAGGAATCAATTTGCTGATTACCATAGGGGCGGCGCTCCTTGGGCTGATTTTATTCTGGGGCCGGGTTTCCCCGGCATTGTTCTGGTGCGGGGAAATCGCGCTGACAGCCGCCGGGGTCTTGATGTCCCGGTGCGCCCACAGCCACGGCGGGATGCTTGCTATGGACGTCTGCGCCAACCGTTCCCGGTTCCTTTATTGGAACGCGGGAGGTAAGCTCCTGTTTGTCCTGATGATGCTCTTTTTTTCCATCGGCGCGGATTCCGTTGCCGTGGGGCTTACAATTTTTGTCATCATGGCCGTTCTGGCATTGGCCGGGGGCGTCCGGCTCCATGAATACCTGTCCAGCCTGAGCCTGCCTTTGGGGTTCCTGCTGTTGGGGAGCCTGACTGTGGCCTTCCAGCTTCTGGAAGCCCCCGCCGGAAACTTCCATTTGCCGGTATTCGGCATGTACCTGACGGTGACGGAGCAGAACCGCTGGGACGCTGTCCTGGTCCTCTGCAAGGCCATGGGCGCGGTAGGCTGCCTGCTTTTCTTAAGCCTATCCACCCCCATGGGGGAGCTGATCGCCGTGTTCCGGAAAATCAAGGTCCCGGCAGTGGTAGTGGAGCTTATGTACCTGATTTACCGGTACATTTTCATCCTGCTGGACGCCGCTTTCGCCATGCAGCAGGCGGCGGAGTCCCGGCTGGGGTACCGGACCATGAAAACAGGCTTCCGCACATACGGCCGCATTGCAGCGAACCTTTTGGCGGTTTCCTTCAAACGGGCGTCGGAGAATTTTGACGCCATGGAATCCCGGTGCTACGACGGGGAAATCCGCTTTTTGACCCGGAAAAAGCCGGTTACAATGGCGCAGATTGGCTGCTATCTTGGCTGCGCCGGGCTTGCGGCGGGAATTTTTTTACTGGAACGGATGGGAGGTTTCTAAATGGACAGGCTCTTGGAATTTTCCGGGGTTTCCTACGCCTATGAGGAAGGCCGGGAGGCTCTCAAAAACTTAAGCGTCGCCATCCGCAAAGGGGAGAAAATCGCGGTTTTAGGGGAAAACGGCGCGGGAAAATCCACCTTTTTCCTCCTCTGCAACGGCGTTTTGGCCCCAAAATCCGGGGAAATCCGTTACAATGGGGAACCGGTGGGGAAATCCCGCAAGGACAAAATGAAGCTGCGGCAGAAGGTTGGGATTGTGTTCCAGGAGCCGGACCGGCAGATCCTGGCGGCAACGGTGGCGGAGGAAATTTCTTTCGGGCCGTTGAACCTGGGCCTTTCCCGTGAGGAGGCCGCTAACCGGGTGGAGGAAGCCCTCTCCCGGATGAACCTGGCGGAATACCGGGACCGGCCGCCCCATTACCTAAGCGGCGGGGAGAAAAAACGGGTGACCATTGCCGACATCCTGGCCATGAAGCCGGAGATCCTGCTTTTTGACGAGCCGGCCTCCTCTTTGGACCCGGCCAACGCGGCGCTTTTGGAACAAACCCTGCAAACCCTGGGGCAGGAGGGGATGACCCTGGTCATCTCCACCCACGACGTGAATTTCGCCTGGAAATGGGCGGAACGGGCCTTAATCTTCTCCCAGGGGGAACTGATTGCAGACGGCCCGCCGGAAACAATTTTTTCGGACCATATCCTTTTGGAAAAGGCGGGTTTAAAAAAGCCCCTTTTATTTGAGGCGGGAGAAATCCTCCGGCGGGCGCACCCTCAGGAAAACATTCCCATTCCCCGTTCCATTGAACAGTTCCGGGAGTGGGCGGAAAGGACGATTTCATGAAAAAACAGGCGATTCTACTGGCGCATTTCGGCACAAGCCACGCCGATACCCGGGAAAAAACCATCGGGGCGGTGGAACGGGACGTCCGGGCGGCGTTCCCGGACTGGGAAGTCCGGGGGGCCTTTACCAGCGGCATGATCCTGCGGATCCTCAAAAAACAGGGGATTTCCCTCCAGTCGGTCCCCGAAGCTTTGGAAAGCCTTCTGGCGGAAGGCTTTGAACGGGTTGTCATCCAGCCCACCCACATGATCTGCGGGGAGGAATACGACAAGCTGCGTGCCCAGGCGGAGCCTTTCCGGGAAAAATTCGCAGCCTTTTCCATGGGGCTGCCCCTCCTTTCCTCCACAGAGGATATGCAGGAAATCTGCCGGTTCTACAATAAAGAGTTTCCCCGGGAAGATGGGGAAGCCCTGGTCCTCATGGGCCACGGCACCACCCACTTTGCCAACGCAGTGTATCCGGCCATGAGCTACATTTTCAGCGAAATGGGCTTTGAACGGATTTTTGTGGGGGCAGTGGAAGGATACCCGGATATTGAAATTGTCCGCAAGGAATTAAAACGCCTGGATGTGGAGAAAGTCATCGTGACCCCCTTAATGCTGGTGGCCGGGGACCACGCCGTCAACGACATGGCCGGGGAGGAGCCGGACAGCTGGAAATCCCTGCTGGAATCCGACGGCTACACAGTCGGTACCGTTGTCCGGGGCCTGGGCGAGTACCCCCAGGTGCGGGAGCTTTATCTGGCCCATCTGCGTCAAGCTATGGAGCGGGAATAGGAGGAAATTATGGAAAAAGGGATTTTTTACGGAATCAGCGTCGGCCCCGGGGACCCGGAGCTTTTGACCCGCAAGGCCGTCCGGGTCATAGAGAAATGCAAGGTCATCGCCACCCCCCAGACGAAAGGGGAAAATACCCTGGCTTTGGATATTGCCTCGGCGGCCGTGGATATGAGCGGCAAAACCATCCTGCCTATCCGGTTTTTGATGACCAAGGACAAGGACGCCCTGCAAAAAAGCCACGAGGAAGCGGCGGACCAAATCGCCGCGTGGCTGGACAAAGGGGAGGACGTGGGGATGCTGAACTTAGGGGATGTGTCCATTTATTCCACCTTCAGCTACATCCACGAAATCTTAAAGGCCCGGGGCTATGAAACTATTGTCATCCCCGGGGTGCCCAGCTTCTGCGCCGTGGCGGCCCGGCTGAATACAGGGCTTACCGAAATGGGCAAGCCCCTGCACATTATCCCGGCCAGCCACGAAGGATTGGCCGAAAGCCTGGCCCTGCCCGGCAGCAAAATCCTCATGAAAACCGGCAAATCCATGCCCGCCGTGAAACAGGCGTTAAAGGACGCCGGGCTTTATGAGAAAGCGTCCCTGGTCCAAAACTGCTGCCTGCCGGACGAAAAGGCCTGCCCCTCTTTGGACGAGGCCGACGAGGACCCCAGTTATTTTACCACCATTTTGGTGAAAGCATAAGGAGAATTGCCATGGTAACATTTGTCGGCGCCGGTAGCGGCGCGCCGGATTTAATCACCGTCCGGGGGGCCAAGCTCCTTTCCCAGGCGGATGTGATTATTTACGCAGGGAGTCTGGTAAATCCCGCCCTGCTGGATTACAAAAAGGAAGGCTGCGCCGTTTACAACAGCGCGGAAATGACGTTGGAAGAAGTGTTCGCCGTCATGAAAGGGGCGGAGGACGAAGGCAAAATGACCGTCCGCCTGCACACCGGCGACCCCTGCCTTTACGGGGCCATCAAGGAACAGATGGAGCTTTTGGACGAGGCTGGGATTTCCTATGAAGTTGTCCCCGGCGTGTCCAGCTTCTGCGGGGCTGCGGCGGCAGTCAAAGCGGAATACACCCTGCCCCAGGTGAGCCAGACGGTTATCATCACCCGTATGGAGGGCCGCACGCCGGTTCCCGAAAGGGAGAAAATCCGGTCTTTGGCCGCCCATCAGAGCACCATGGTGATTTTCCTAAGCACCGGCCTTTTGGAGGGCCTTTCCCGGGAGCTGATTGCCGGGGGCTACGCCCCGGACACCCCGGCGGCTATCGTCTACAAAGCCACCTGGCCGGAGGAAAAGGTGTTCCGCTGCACTGTGGAAACCCTGGCCCAAACCGCTAAGGACAACCACGTCACCAAAACCGCCCTGATTCTGGTGGGCAAGTTCTTAGAAGGCACCATCGAACGTTCCAAGCTCTATGACCCCGCCTTCACCACCGAATTCCGCCAGGGAACCGACACATGCGAATCGAAATAACGGCCTACACCGCCGACGGCCTCGCTTTAGGCGAAAAACTCCGGGGGCTGCTGGAGCAGGCAGGGGAAACCGTCCGCTTCCATTCCGGCAAAGGGCCGGAGGGCATGAAAGCCCGGGACTTTGCGGCGGAATATTTCCCCAAAGCGGACGCCCTGATTTTTATTGGGGCGGCGGGCATCGCTGTTCGGAGCATCGCGCCCTTTGTGGCGTCCAAATTGTCTGACCCGGCGGTTTTGGCGCTGGACGACCAGGGGAAATTCGTCATTTCCCTGTTGTCGGGCCATGTGGGCGGAGCAAACGACCTGGCAAACCGGATTGCCGGGCTGATTGGAGCCGTCCCGGTGGTGACCACCGCCACCGACGGACACGGGGTGTTCGCCATTGACAGCTGGGCCGCCAAGCAGGGCTTCTTTATAATGAACCCGGAGAAAATCAAGGCGGTCAGCGGCAAGTTGCTGGACGGGAAGCCGGTGGGGTTTGCAAGCCCCTTTCCCGTCCTGGAAACCCTGCCCAAGGGATTTGTCCGGGCGGAGAAAAATCCGGACGTCGCGGTGGATGTGCGCTGTCCGGAAACAGACTGTCTCTGGATTGTCCCGCCTTTCCTGACCTTGGGGGTGGGGTGCCGGAAAAACACCCCGGAAGAAGCCATTGAAGCGGCGTTTCAAAAGCTGCTGGCTCAAACGGGATTTTCGGAGAAAGCGTTCCAAAAGGTGTGCAGCATTGATCTGAAAGCGGAGGAGCCGGGGCTTCTGGCCTTCTGCAAGGCCCATAATCTGCCCTTTGTCACCTATCCCGCCCAAGAACTGTCGGCGGTGGAGGGGGAGTTTACTCCTTCCGCCTTTGTGAGCCGTGTGACCGGCGTGGACAATGTCTGCGAGCGCAGCGCGGCGAAGGGCAGCGGCGGGCGGATTATCGTTCCCAAACAGGCCGGAAACGGCGTGACTATGGCCGTGGCCCGGTAAAATAGAATTGCCATTTCAGTAGCAATATCTTTTGTTGTTGAAAAAATTGAAAGCTTTACTCAATTTTTCTCGAAAAATTGCAGGGGTAGATGTTGTGAGCAAGCTCACAACGGACAGAGTCCCTCCTCGCTTTCCGCAGAAAGCGAAATCCAACCCATTCGCGCCTTGGGCGCGAAACATAAAAGAAAAGCGGAGCTATGAACTTATGGTTCATGGCGTGCAGGCTCGCCGCGAATGTTCGTCGTCAAGTGAACTTGACGACACGATTCTGATTTTGCGTAGCAAAATCAAATTTTAGAATCTTCTGACATTTATCTGCGGTTTATTTGTGCCAGTAAGGCAAAGAAAGGAATGGCATCATGAAAAAATTATATGTGGTGGGCTTAGGCCCCGGCGGACGGGAATACATGACCGGTGAGGCCCGGGCGGCTTTGGAGGACGCGGAGCTCCTCTGCGGCTACACCGTTTACATCGATTTGATTCGGGGGGATTACCCGGACAAGGAAATCCTCACCACCCCCATGACCCAGGAAATCGAACGCTGCCGCATGGCGGTGGAAGCGGCGGAAAGCGGCAGAACCGTCGTCATGGTTTGCAGCGGCGACGCCGGGGTTTACGGCATGGCGGGCTTGATTTACGAGATTGCCGGGGAAAATTCCCCGGTGGAAATTGTCATTGTGCCCGGCATTACGGCGGCTTTAAGCGGCGCGGCGGTGCTGGGAGCACCCCTGGTCCACGATTTCGCCGTCATCTCCCTAAGCGACCTGCTGACCCCCTGGGAAACCATTGAAAAGCGGCTCCGGGCGGCGGGCGAAGCGGATTTTTCCCTCTGCCTTTACAACCCCTCCAGCAAAAAGCGGGCGGATTATCTGAAACGGGCCTGCGATATCCTGCTGGAAAGCCGGAACCCGGAAAACGCCTGCGGCTGGGTGAAAAATATCGGCCGGGAGGGCCAGGAATACAAGGTCATGACTTTGGCGGAACTGCGGGAGGAGCAGGTGGACATGTTCACCACCGTTTTTATCGGCAATTCCTCCACCAAATTCCTGGGGGGCAAATTGGTGACCCCCAGAGGCTATGAGCGCAAAATGAAATAACAGCGAAAGGGGGCGGCGGGATGCCGCAGCTTGATATTTTCTGCCGCAAAGACGGCAAGGACCTGCGGTTCGGCTACACCACCGGTTCCTGCGCGGCGGCCGCTTCCAAGGCGGCGGCCCGGATGCTTTTGGAAGGGAGCCGGGAAGAATCGGTGGAGCTGATGACCCCCAAAGGGATTCTCCTAAACCTGCCGGTGGAGGAAATCACCGCCGGGGAGGGCTTTGTCAGCTGTGCAATCCGCAAGGACAGCGGCGACGACCCGGACATTACAAACGGCATCCTGATTTTTTCCAGGGTGGAATTTTCTAAAACGCCGGGCATTACCCTGGAAGGGGGCTTCGGCGTGGGGCGGGTCACCAAGCCCGGCCTGGAATGCCCCGTGGGGGCCCCCGCCATTAACCGGGTGCCCCGGGAGATGATTACCGCCGCCGTCCGGGCCATGCAGGAGGAATCCGGCAATTTTGCGGGCCTCAAAGTGACCATTTCCATCCCCGAGGGGGAGCGCCTGGCAAAACGCACCTTCAACCCCCGTCTGGGGATTGTGGGGGGGCTTTCGGTACTGGGCACCTCCGGCATTGTGGAACCTATGAGCGAGGCGGCCCTGGTGGACACCATCCGGGTGGAAATGAAGCAGCTGGCAGCCTCCGGACGGAAAATGGCCGTCATTACCCCTGGCAATTACGGGGAGGACTTCATGAAAGAAGCCCTGCACGCGGATTTGTCCGGGGCGGTGAAATGCAGCAACTTTGTGGGGGAAACCCTGGACATGGCCGGGGAATTCGGTTTTCAGAAGGTGCTGCTCATCGGCCACATCGGCAAATTTGTCAAGCTGGCCGCCGGGATTATGAACACTCATTCCCGTTACGCCGACGGGCGGATGGAGGTCATGGGGGTCCACGCCGCCCTCTGCGGGGCGGGCCGGGAGCTGGTGGCAAAGCTCATGGACTGCGTCACCACCGACGACGCCCTGGACGTCCTGGAGGAAGCGGGGCTTTTGAAAGACACACTTTCTTCCATTCTGCAAAAGATTGACTTTCACCTGAAAGCCCGCTCCCACGGGGATTATCAGGTGGAAGCGGTGATTTTTTCCAACAAGCGGGGGCTTTTAGGCATGACCGCCGGGGCGGAAGGGATGCTCCGGGAATTCCTGGCGGAGGGGATGGAATGAAGTATCCATGCCCCTGCTGCGGGAACCTGACCCTTCCGGTAAAACCGGAGGACGCCGTGGCCTTTATCTGCCCGGTGTGCTTTTGGGAAAACGATGTGTTTTTGATGAGCGATACGGAACCCAGCGACGAGAACCACGGCCTGACCCTTTTGGATGGGCGGACCAAT
This sequence comes from Candidatus Merdivicinus excrementipullorum, assembly GCA_018716725.1. GTDB lineage: Bacteria > Bacillota > Clostridia > Oscillospirales > Ruminococcaceae > Merdivicinus > Merdivicinus excrementipullorum. The sequence continues at coordinate 21,988 of DVJP01000030.1, forward strand.
TACCGAAAATACGGGGCCTGCTGCCCAGAAATGCGGCCCTTTGCTTTAGAAAGGCGGGAAAATCCAATGAAACCCAGTATCACGGTGGCCGGTATCGGCATGGGCAATCCCGATACCATGACCATAGAAGTGCGGAAAGCGGTGGAGCAGGCGGAGGCCCTCATCGGGGCGGGGCGGATGCTTCAGAGCTTTGCGCACCTCCAAAAGCCCTCCTTTGCCGCCATTACGCCGGAGGACATCCGGCGGGCCGTGGAGGAGCACCCGGAATTTTCCCAAATCTGCGTCCTCATGTCCGGGGACGTGGGCTTTTTCAGCGGCGCAAAGAAGCTGCGGGACGCCCTTGCCGGATACTCTGTTCGGTTCTTGCCGGGGATCAGCTCCATGGTGTATTTCTGCTCCAAACTGGGCGTCAGCTGGGACGACGCACGCTGGGTCAGCGCCCACGGCCGGGAGGACGACGTCCTTCCCACCATCCGGATCAGCCCCAAAACCTTCCTTCTCACCGGCAGCACCCGGCCGGTGCAGGCTGTCTGCCGGGAGCTTTGCGCCGCCGGTTTGGGCCGTTTGATTGTCCATGCCGGGGAACGGCTTTCCTACCCGGAAGAACGGGTTGTCACCGGCACGGCGGAGGAGCTGGCCGGGCAGGAATTTGACAGCCTGTCCGTCATGCTGGTGGAAAACCCCAGCCCGGTGCAGCCGGAATTTTCCACCCACGGCATCCCGGACGAAGAATTTATCCGGGGGAAGGTGCCCATGACCAAATTCGAGGTGCGCTGCGCGGCTGTTTCCCTGCTGCGGACAAGGCCCGGCGGCGTCATCTGGGACGTGGGGGCCGGAACCGGCTCCGTTTCGGTGGAGACGGCCCTGGCGAACCCCGGCGGGGCGGTGTACGCCGTGGAAATGAAGGAGGAAGCCGTTTCCTTAATCCGCCAGAACCGGGAGAAATTTAAGGCCTGGAACCTGACCCCCGTGGAAGGGGCGGCCCCCGGGGCATTGGAAAACCTGCCCGCGCCGGACGCCGTGTTTATCGGGGGCAGCACCGGGAATATGCCGGAAATCTTTCAGATGATCCGGGAGAAAAACCCGGCGGCCCGAGTGGCGGTCAGCGCCATTTCTTTGGAAACATTGGCCCAGGCCATTGACTGCTTTGCGAAATTCGGCCTGCAAAATACCGAGATTTCCCAGATTATGGCGGCCAGGGCCAAAGAAGCCGGGCGGTACCATCTGATGATGGGCCAGAATCCGGTGTATCTCATCAGCGGACAATTTTCCGCAAATTTACAGGAATCACAGGGGGAACTGTTTTGAATATCAAAATGGCGGGCATTGACCACAGCAAAGCCGGGGTGGAGGCCCGGGAGGCGTTTTCCTTTACCAAATCGGCGGCGGAAGGGGCCATGAAACAGGTGAGAGAGGAGTTCGGCGCGGACGGCTGCGTCATCCTGTCCACCTGCAACCGCACGGAGCTTTGGCTGGACGGCGGGGAAAATTTGGACCCTCTGGACATCCTCTGCCGGCTGAAAGGCGTAAACCCGGACGAGGCGGCGCCCTATATCACCGTCCGCCGGGACGAAGAGGCGGTCGGGCACCTGCTCCGCACGGCCTGCGGCATGAACTCCCGTCTGTTCGGGGAGGACCAGATTATCACCCAGGTGGGGGACGCCGGGGATTTTGCCAGGGAACTGAAAACCAGCGGCCCGGTGCTGGACAACCTGTTCCGGACAGCAGTCACCGCCGCCAAAAAGGTGAAAACCCAGGTGCGGCTCACGGCGGAGCGCCGGGGCGCGGCGGAAAGCACCGTGGAACTGCTTCAGAAGGAATGGGGCGGCTTTGCGGGCAGGAAAATCCTGGTCATCGGCAACGGGAATATGGGGAAGCTGGCGGCGGAAAAGCTCTTAGAGGCCGGAGCGCAGGTTTCCATGACTCTGCGCCAGTATAAGCACGGCGGCGCATCCGTGCCGGAGGGGTGCCGGGCGGTTTCCTATGAGGAGCGGTACGCCGTTATGGAGCAGTCCGACGCGGTGGTCAGCGCCACGGCCAGCCCTCACTATACGGTTCACGCCGGGTCGGTGCTGGTTTTAAGCCGGTTCCCCCAGATTTTTGTGGATTTGGCCGTGCCTCGGGACATTGACCCCTTAGTGGCGGACATTCCCGGCGTCAAGGTTTGGGATATTGACAGCCTTGGGGTTTCCGGCGCAGAATCGGCCAGCGAGGAAGCCGCCGCCCAGGCGGAGGAAATCCTGAAAGAATATCAGGCGGAGTTTCGGCGGTGGTACGATTTCCGGGAAGCAGTGCCCTTAATCCAGCAAATCAGCCGGAAAGCGGCGGAGGATATGGACAGCCGGATGGAAAAATGCATCCACACCCTGCACCTGCCGCCGGAACAGCGGGACAAGCTGTGGGAGCAGATCGACCACCACGCGGAAAAGACCGTGGCCCATCTGCTTTTCGGCCTGCGGGAAACCCTTTCGCCGGAGCTTCTGCGGGATTGCCTGAAGGCTCTCAATATGGTAGAATAAAGGAAACGAGGGGGATTATGGAACCGTATTTTCCCATTTTTATCTCCCTGTCCGGCAAAAAGGCGGTGGTCATCGGGGCCGGGGCCATCGCCTGCCGCAGGGTCAAAAGCCTTCTGCCTTTTGGGGCGGAAATCACGGTCGTCGCGCCGGAAGCCTGCGGGGAGCTGGAGCTTTTGGCCAGGGAAGGCCGCATCCGGCTGGAACGGCGGCCCTATGCCCCCGGGGATTTGTCCGGGGCAGTTATCGCCGTGTCCGCCGCCAATGACCGGGCGGTGAACCACGGGGCTTTTTTGGAGGCGAAAGCCGCCGGGATCCCCATCAGCGTGGCCGACTGCAAGGAGGAATCCACCTTCTATTTTCCGGGAATTGCCCGGGAAGGGGAAGTGGTGGCCGGGGTCACGGCCAGCGGCTCCGACCATAAGCTGGCCAAAGAGGCGGCGGCCGCTGTGAGAGAATGTTTGCGAAATTTTGTGGAAAGCAGGGAATCACATGGAAAAACGGATCATCCGGGTAGGGAGCCGGGAAAGCGCCCTGGCAGTAGCCCAGACGAAACTGGTGCTGAATCAAATTGAGGCGGCCCACCCTGAAATCGCCTTTGAGCTTATCACCATGAAAACCACCGGAGATAAAATCTTAGACCGGACGTTAGATAAAGTGGGGGGCAAAGGGCTTTTTGTCAAGGAGCTGGACCGGGCTTTGCGGGACGGCCGGGTGGACATTACCGTCCACAGCCTAAAGGACGTGCCCATGGAAACGCCGGAGGACCTGCCCCTGCTGGCCTTCGCCAAACGGGGGGACCCCCGGGACGCCTTGGTTCTGCGGGAAGGGATTTCCGCCTTGGAACCGGGCATGGTCATCGGCTGTTCCAGCGCCCGGCGCGTCCTTCAGCTGAAAACCCTCTATCCCCAATGCACGGTGAAGCCTGTGCGGGGCAATATTGTCACCCGGTTAAAAAAACTGGATTCCGGGGAGTTTGACGCCCTGATTCTGGCGGCGGCGGGCCTTGACCGGATGGACTTTTCCCATCGGGCCAGCCGGTATTTTGAACCGGATGAAATGATCCCGGCGGCGGGCCAGGGAATTTTGGCCATTCAAGGCCGGGCAGAGGGGGATTACGCCTTTTTAGAGTCCGCCGACGACCCGGAAGCCCGGTGCTGCGCTTTGGCGGAGCGGGCCTTTGTACGGGAGCTGGACGGCGGATGCAGTTCCCCGGTGGCGGCCTTTGCCGTGGTTTCCGGGGAAACCGTAATCCTGACGGGGCTTTATCCCAACCCGGAAACCGGGGAGGCTATGGTGGACAAAATCAGCGGGAAAACGGCGGATGCGGAGCATTTAGGAATCTGCCTTGCCCGGAAAATGGCCGGCAAAACCGGCAAAGTCTGGCTGGTGGGGGCAGGCCCCGGGGATCCGGGTCTCTTTACCGTAAAAGGGCAGGAACTGCTCGCCCAGGCGGAAGTGGTGGTTTACGACCGGCTGGTGGGGCCGGGAATCCTGGCCCGCATCCCCCGGACGGCCGAGGCCATTGACGTAGGCAAAAAGTCCGGGAACCATCCGGTGCCCCAGTGGCAGATCAACGAAATCCTCCTGGAAAAAGCCCTGGAGGGCAAACGGGTGGTGCGCTTAAAAGGCGGCGACCCCTTTGTCTTCGGCCGGGGCGGCGAGGAGCTGGAACTGCTCATTGAACACGGCGTCCCCTTTGAGGTGGTGCCGGGCATTACCTCGGCAGTGGCGGTGCCCGCTTACAACGGCATCCCGGTGACCCACCGGGACTGCACCACTTCTTTCCACGTCATCACCGGCCACACCCGCAAAGGGGAAGGGCCGTCTGTTGATTTCAAAACCCTGGCGGCGCTGGACGCCACCTTGGTGTTCCTCATGGGCCTGTCGGCTTTGGGGGATATTGCCAGCGGGCTGATTTCCGCCGGTATGGACGAAAACACCCCGGCGGCGGTGCTGGAAAAGGGCACCACCGCCCATCAGCGGCGGGTGGTTTCCACTTTAAAGAACATCGAAGCGGAAACTCGGGCGGCGGAGATTCAATCCCCGGCCATTATCGTGGTGGGGAAAGTGTGCGCCTATTCCGAACAGTTTGCCTGGGCGGAAAAACGGCCCCTGGGCGGCGTCCGGGTGCTGGTGACAAGGCCCCAGGAATCCGCTTCGGCCCTGACCGGAAAGCTCACCGCTTTGGGGGCGGAGGTGACGGAAATTCCCTCTATCGAAACAGTGCCCATTCCCGATAACACCGCCTTGCGGGACGCTTTATCCCGCCTGCCGGAATTCCAGTGGCTGGCCCTCACCAGCCCGGCAGGGGTCCGGATTTTCTTTGAGGAACTGCTTCAAAACGGGCTGGACACCCGGGCTTTAAGCGGCTTAAAGATCGCGGCGGTAGGCTCCGCCACAGCGGCGGCCCTGCGGGAACGGGGCATCCGGGCGGACCTGACCCCCAAAACCTACGATGGCGCCCATTTGGGGGAAATGCTGGCCAATGAAACCGGGAAAATCCTCCTAGTCCGGGCGGAAACCGGTTCGCCGGAGCTGCCGGAAGCCTTGAAAAAAGCCGGAAAGGACTTTGAGGAAGTCCCGGCCTACCGGACGGTGTTCCGGGCCGACGGGGTCCTTTCCCCGGAGGAATTTTTCACCGGCCCCAAAGACTTCGCGGCCTTTACCAGCGCGTCCACAGTGGAAGGCTTTGTCCGCCGGGCGGAAGGTATGGATTTTGCCAAGGTCAACGCCCTGTGCATCGGGGAGCAGACGGCCCGCAAAGCCCGGGAGGCCGGGATGCAGGCGACTGTTTCCCATGCCGCCACCATGGATTCCATGGTGGAGAAATTGCTGGAAATCGCGGCGGGTTCCCGTCCGCAGAATTGACGTGATGTCCGGATACCGTTTCGGGGATTCAGCGCCGAAACCGGTGATCCGCCGGCATTGCGCTCCCGCCGGTTTTGTGCTATTATATCAGTGGGTTCATCAAATAAACGGAGGGCCGGAAAATCCGGCCCCTGCATCTTAGAAAAGAGGTCTTTTCAATGGATTTTTCGCAAATGCTGGAACGTCCCCGCCGCCTGCGGGGCAATCCCTTAATTCGTTCCATGGTCCGGGAAACCCGGGTGTCCAAATCCTCCCTGATTTACCCCATGTTCGTCCGGGACGGCAAAAACATCCTGGAGCCTATCCCTTCTTTGGACGGCCAGATGCGCTGTTCCGTTGACCGGTTGGGCGATATCCTGGAGGATGTGGCCAAGGCCGGGGTGAAAAACGTCATGCTCTTCGGCATCCCCGACCACAAGGACGAGGTGGGCTCCCAGGCTTACGCCGAGGACGGCGTGGTGCAGCGGGCTTTGCGCTTTGCCAAGGAGCACTACCCGGAGCTTTACCTGATTACCGACGTCTGCATGTGCGAATACACCTCTCACGGGCACTGCGGCGTTCTCTGCGGCTATGAGGTGGACAACGACAAAACCCTGCCCCTGATTGCCAAAACCGCATTGTCCCACGTCCAGGCCGGCGCGGACATGGTGGCCCCTTCCGACATGATGGACGGACGGGTCCTGGCCATCCGGCAGGAACTGGACAAAAACGGCTTTGTTTCTACCCCCATTATGTCTTATGCGGTGAAATATTCCTCCGCCTTTTACGGCCCCTTCCGGGAAGCGGCCGGTTCCGCCCCCTCCTTCGGCGACCGGAAGGGCTACCAAATGGATTTCCACAACCGGAAAGAAGCTTTGAAAGAGGCGGCTTTGGACGTCCGGGAAGGCGCGGACATTTTAATGGTGAAGCCCGCCATGAGCTACCTGGATATTGTCCGGGAAGTGGCGGACAATTTCGACCTGCCGGTGGCGGCGTACAGCGTCAGCGGCGAATACGCCATGATCAAGGCGGCGGCCAAGGCCGGGCTGATTGACGAGGCGGCGGTGGCCTGCGAGGCGGCGGCCAGCGTGTTCCGGGCGGGAGCCGGCATTCTGCTGACCTACTACGCCAAGGAACTGGCCAAATGGATTGACGAAGGGAGAATCGGTTAAATGACACGTTCGGAACAGGTTTTTGCGGAAGCCCAGAATTACATCCCCGGCGGGGTCAACAGCCCTGTCCGGGCCTTCCAGTCGGTGGGGAGCACCCCCCGGATGATCGCCCGGGCGGATGGGGCGAAAATGTTTGACATCGACGGCCGGGAGTATGTGGACTTTGTGGGTTCCTGGGGCCCCATGATTTTGGGCCACAACCATCCTGCCGTCCGGGAAGCCGTGGTGAAGGCGGCAGAGAATGGCCTGAGCTTCGGCGCGGCTACGGAAATCGAGGTGGAAGTGGCGAAGCTCATCTGCTCCATGGTCCCCAATGTGGAGATGATCCGCATGGTCAATTCCGGCACAGAGGCGGTGATGAGCGCCATCCGGGCGGCCAGAGGCTTTACCAAGCGGAACCGGATCATTAAGTTCGCCGGGTGCTATCACGGCCACAGCGACGCTATGCTGGTGAAGGCAGGCTCCGGGGTTATGACCAGCGGCATTCCCGACAGCGCCGGAGTTCCGGCCGCCTGCGCCGCCGATACCCTGACGGCGGTTTACAACGATCTGGCCAGCGTTGAGGAGCTGTTTGCCCAGAACAAAGACGAGGTTGCGGCCGTTATTGTGGAGCCTGTGGCCGCTAATATGGGCGTTGTAGAGCCTGCCCCCGGATTCCTTTCCGGGCTTCGGGAGCTTTGCGACAAAAACGGCGCGCTGCTGATCTTTGACGAAGTCATTACCGGGTTCCGGCTGGCTTTGGGCGGCGCCCAGGAATATTACGGCGTCCGGGCCGACCTGGTCACCTTCGGCAAAATCATCGGGGCCGGGATGCCCGTGGGCGCATATGCGGGCCGGCGGGACGTTATGAGCATGATTTCTCCCAAAGGCAGCGTTTATCAGGCGGGAACCTTAAGCGGCAACCCGGTGGCTATGGCGGCGGGGCTGACCCAGCTGACCATTTTAAAGGAAACCCCGGCGGTTTATGAAAAGGTAAACAACTTGGGCAACACTTTCCGGGCGGAAATGCGGAAAATGGCGGCGGAAACCGGCGCGCCCATTACCGTCACCGGCGTCGGCTCCCTGTCCTGCGTCTTTTTCACCAAGAATCCGGTGAAAAATTATACGGACGCCAAGACTTCCGACACGGCGCTGTTTGCGAAATATTTCCTCCATATGCTGGACAAGGGTTTTTATTTCGCGCCCTCCCAGTTTGAGGCCATTTTCCTGTCTGCGGCCCACACCAAAGCGGACTTGGATGCGGCAGTAAGGACAGCCCGGGAATTTTTTACAGCTTGACCTAATCATTTACGCGGCGGCCTTCCTTGGCATAGGAATGTGCCGGGGAAGCCGGCTGCGTGAATGCCTCAGGATGCTTTAAAAATTTATCCGGCTTTTTTTGAAAAAAATTCTTGCTATTTGCTGCAAAGTATGCTATAATAAATAAGTCGTCTGGGTGTGGCGCAGATGGTAGCGCGCTACCTTGGGGTGGTAGAGGCCGCTGGTTCAAATCCAGTCACTCAGACCAGGCGGCGAATCGCCGCAGATAAACGCGCACTCACGTTTCGTGGGTGCGTTTTGTTTTTATCCCGCGAAGGGACAAGGATAAATTCGGTGGATGTACGGCCTGGAGCAGAACGCGCTCCGGGTCTTTTACTTTGTTCTGCGTGAGTGTCCCGCGCTGATAAGGGGTCTCTTTTATGAGGCCCCGCACCAGGCGGCGAATCGCCGCAGATAAACGCGCACTCACGTTTCGTGGGTGCGTTTTGTTTTTATCCCGCCAAGGGACAAGGATAAGTTCAGTGAATGTATCCTGGAGCAGAACGCGCTTTAGGTCTTTTCCGCTTTTTTCGTCCCAAAAGCAGCTAAATGGTAGACTGCAACCTTATCAATGAACTTCCGCAGGATCTCCGGCGTTACTTTAAAAATACCTCTGGCAGTCCGAATTTTTCTCAATTCAGACAGCCGGAGGTATCTGCATATCTTTGATTTGAAAAAGCGGTTCTGTAATTCATATTCTCCCGGTAAGTTTCCACAGCATAGACGTAGTCCTCGAATTTCACATTGGGGGTGACCGAGTGGTCTGTGCCGAAGAAATATCTGGCGCCTACTGCTTTCATTCCGTTCAGTATCCGCAGCGTTTCCTTTTTGATTGCGGCATGGTCGCCGTCCTCCAAAACCCGTACATCCAGCCCGCCAACAAAGGCGAAATCCCCATGATGCTTTTCCGCGAACCGCACCACGTCGCAGCCCGCTTTCACTTCCATGGGGTTTAGGGCGTCGATTCCCATTTCCGCGAAAAAGGGCAGAGCCGCCTCAATATTGCCGCAGGAGTGAAAAATAACCGGCATATTCCGCTTATGGAAGTAATTGACGATTTCCTGATAATAAGGAAGGTACAGCTCCCTTAAAACCTTGAGAGAGCAGAACAGCCCGTTTTTGTAGCCCAGGTCATCGTAGAGGAATGCTCCCTGAGGCTGTTCCGTCAGTTCAAACAGCCGGTCCAGGTGGGCAATGTAAAAATCTGTGTATACCCGGTTGAAGTCGTGAATCCAGTCCGGATCCAGAAGCAGGTTTTCAAACATAGCCACATCGCCGGCGCTTTCCCGCAGGGTTTCCCACAGGCAAAGCTGGTGGGTCGTGGTAAAAGCGTCTTTGTCTTTGCAGTATTGGATAGCTTCCCGCACGCCCTCTATCCCCAGCCGTTCATCATCAACGGACAGCAGATGCTGGCGGTACTCTTCGTCCCATATTTTTCTTTCCGTCATGCGGAAATCAATGTGTTCCGGGGTGCCGGAATGGTTTTTCCACAGCTTGAATACCGCGCCGGCGCCGTTCCGGTAAGTGTACCACTCGTCGGTTTCTTCCAGGATTTCCCTAACCCTGCGGTAAGGCAGATGGTCAATAAAACCGCTGGTCCCCACAATGTCCAGCCCAAAGTACTCCGTGGGAGAAATGGAGACTTGCGCGCCGGTTTCCGGGTCCGATTTAGTCAAATGCCCCTGCGCCTGCCAATTCTGAATGGTTTCCGGCCAAAAGCTCTCATACAAGCCGATAAATTCCGCTTTGTTCCCCCTCAAAAAGGCTTCTGCATTTTCTTTGCGCGTCATGCAAAATCGATCCTTTCCTAAACCTGCCGTTTCGTTTACCAGTTGTTGACCAGTTCCATGGCGATCTGCTCCCATCTCACCAGGTTTTCCAGGCGGTAGCTGGCGGAGCTGATATCCTTTAAGACAATGTCGCAGCTGCACCCGTTGCGCTTGCAGGCGGCGATGGTGCGGCCGATTTCTTTCCGCAAAGCGTCCTCGTCCAGAACGCCGGAAGCAACGGAAGCCGGGTTTGGCTTATTGGCCACCACATATTTTTTGCCGATGATTTCTGTGGCGGCGTCCACGTCCGCCCAGGGAGTGACGCCGATTTTCCGCAGGTGGGGCAGTTTTTCCACAATGTCGATCTTCCTGTCCAGCGGCTCGCAGCAGCCGTAATACACCAGGCCGAAAGGCTCCATGACCTTCTTCATGTAATCAATGTCGAATTCCTCGTGCATGGACTTGGAAACCGAGGCGAAAATCTGGGCCATGCCCCGGCCCCAGATCTGGCTGCGTTTCACCGGGCCGCCGTCCAGCTTGCCAGGCAGGGCGCTGTTTAGTGCGGAAGTGCTGTGGATGTCGATGGGGTTTGCCTCGTAAAGCCCCAGTTTCTCCATCTGTTCCGAAATGCTGATTTCGATTTCCGTAAATTTCTCAATGATTTTGTGGCTGAATTCCGGCCGTTCCGCCAGGTCGATGAGCAGAGGTGTAACCCCCCGCAGGGAGGAAATCTGGTCCCACATGGTGATGTAGGAGTTGTGCCCCACGATTTTTACCGGCAACACGTCCCCGATGGCGTTGGCGATTTTGTTGAACCGGGCTATGGTCCCTTCCTCATCGTAGGAAAGCACAGGCGTGTGAAGCTTGGCCACATCTTCTTCCGTGGCCAGCTGGTCCTCGTATTCATGGGCGACAATCCCATTATTGGCGTCCGTAGCCAGGGTTTCCTCGTGGACGCTGACGCCGATGCCGGTGCTGGTATAGCCCTTGTACACCGGGAAATAGGGGGTCAGGATCATGTCCCCGGGGAAATGCTTCCAGTGAAACAGCTTTTTCCGCAGGAAATCCTCTACGCCGCGGAAGGTTTCATCTTCGCATTGGAGGGTCAGGGAGCCGTCCACATTCAGCTCGTGGAAGGGGATCTCCTCAATGAGCACCACCGGCCGGATCATCTTCAGGTCGTTTACCGCCCGATGGAGGACCCGCCGTTTGTCGTTTGCCTCCGACTGGCTGGCTTCAAAGTACTCCGCCGCTAATTTTCTCAGAATTTGAATATCGTTCATATTAAAACACTCCCTCGATTGATTTCCTATCTTTTCATCCAGCCGAAGCGATTCTATTTTTGATTGCCCGGCTCGCAATAAATCATAAAATGTGATATAATGAACCTGTACCATTCTAACGGATTTTAAAGGAGCAAACTTATGAATCAGGCCTCATATATCCTTCAAAGTCAATTTCGCGAAATTACGCTCAGCGTAAAACAGGCGCATTTTTTTAAAGCAAGTACGGATTGGCAGATGGGTGATTTAATTCCGACATTCAGCCACATGGGATTCATTTTAAAGGGAACCGGTACCATGATGGTAAATCATCAGGAAATCCATCCTTCCAAAGGACAGCTTTACTTGCTGCCTGCCAAAACCAAACAAACCATGTTTACGGACGCCCAGAATCCATATGAGCTCTATTATTGCCACTTTAACATCGGCAGCTGTGGAACAGAATTATTTGACTCTTTGAATCTCCCCCTTTGCATCGATGTCAAATATCCTGAAAAAGCGATTTCCCTGTGTGAAAATATCATCCAGGCCCTGGAGGCTCAGACACTTACTTCCTTTATTCAATCAAAGCAGTACATGCTGAATCTCATTTCCTGCTATTTGGAATCTTGCCCGGAGGACAGCGTTTCCTTTCAGGAAAGCCTTCAGGATTCCCCCATTGCCCAGGCCATTGCCTATGCGGAGGAGCACTTGGACCAGTCTATTTCCGTCAAGAAAATGGCGGAAGTGGCAGGATACCATCCCAGCCATTTCGCAAAGCTGTTTCAGGAAAAGCTGAACATCAGCCCAGTCCAGTTTTTGATTCATAAAAAGGTTGATTATGCTGTCGAACAGCTCACCGCCACTACCAGACCCATATCGGAAATTGCGGAAGCCCTGGGGTTCAGCAGCCAGTTCTATTTCTGCAATTTCTTCAAAAAGCAAACCGGCATGGCCCCTACGGCATACAGGCAAATCTACTTCCGAAACGGCAGCAAATAGCCGGAACTGTTACATACTTAATTTAACACGCTTTCTTTCTGGAAGGAATACGATTTTTAAATCCGAATATATGATTTTTGAAGATTGTTGGCAGCCTGAGCCTGGCAGCAGAAAAATGGAACCGGCTGCTTACGCGGTTCAGACACAAACAGCCGGTTTCAAATTTTTACTGGTGCGTCTCGGGATATGGGGGATTATTCCGCCTGCATATAACGGTTGTGGCGGGCCTGATAGATGGCGACATAGTCTTCCAGCCCCAATTCTTTCAGTGTATTGATATACTCGTCAATGTTGGCCAGGTCGTACTGTCCCAGGCAGAGCTTCATCAGGGTTTCATTGGAATAAGTGGCGATATCGTTTGAAATCTGCGCCAGCTGGTCGGTTTCCTCTGCCGAAGGCACCGCCAGATATGCATCGCCCATATACCAGAACTTTTTGTCATAACCGCAGTATGTTTCACTAAAGTCTGCCAAGTCCGGCCGTTTTTCCATGGAGCCTACCAGATAGGTTTCCCAGGTTGCCAAAGCGTTTCCGGGAAGCAGGCCATAAAATAGGGTTTCACCAGTTCCTTTTTCCAGATAAAAATCTCTTTCCTTAAACCGGGGATCCATGTTTTTTTCGCCGTTATCGCCTACCGTGTAGGTGACACCCTCTACGCCGTAGAAACACAAGTTAGCATATTCATCTGTAAAAATCATATCAAACAAATCTGCCACAGCCTGTAAATCCTTGCAATTTTTTGTAACGCCAAACCTTGCTTTAATGCTGTAAGAATCCTCTGCAATAGTGGCAGGGATTTCTCCTTCGTTTTTCCCCAGCATCACCGGCCAATAGACGCCGCCTACATCTTGTACATACACATCATTGGTCGTCAGCAACGCCCAGTCACAGGTGGCGGAAATGGTATTGGACTGCATTTTCTGGATGATGACCTCGCCGGATTTGTCAAAGGCGTCCGTATCAATCAGGTTATTGTCAATGAGGGATTTTACATAGGTGATATATTCCACCAGCTGGTCTTTCATGAGCCACGGGGATTTTGCGGTATTGTCCTCCATATCAATCATAACCAGACCGGCGGGAAGGCCAAAGCTGGGGGCAAAGTATGTAAAGCTGGGGGTATAGATCATTTTTTCATCCTGCTCGCCGTTGCCGTTTGCATCATTTTCCTGGAAAGCCATTAACGCATCCCGGAACTCATCCAGAGTGTCCGGAACTTCCAGTCCCAGATTATCCAGCCAGTCTTTTCGGATAAGCTGAGTCATGTTAGAATTAAAAGCCTCGCCTTGATAGGTAAAATACTGCTGTGTCGGCATCCAGTACATTTTTCCATCTGAGGCTGTGTTAGCGTTCCACATATTCGGATAATATTCCGCAGCAAAATTTTCCACATTCCCGTTGCTGTACTGGTTGATAATATCTTTCACATCCAGAAGGATGCCTCTTTCGCCCAGGTTTAAAATGGTAGACACATCAATTGACAGGTTTACTAAATCTGGCAGCTGCGTAGCGGCAGACAGCCGGGTTTGAAGAACCTGCTGGTATTGTTCCGCAGCCACAACTTCAAAATCCAGATTCAAATTGTGCTCTGCCAGCATCTCCAGCAGTGCTTGGTAAGAAGCCTGATTCTCTCGGGTATCCCAAGTGCTGGAAACATCCGACCCTAAAACCTTCAGCGTGCGGACTTCATCGGATGAAGCGGAAGAACCGCCGTTTTCCGCCGCAGAGCCGCCGGAGGCTGCGCTTCCGCCGTCATCGCCGCCGCAGCCGGCCAGAAGGGAGGAAGCGGTCAGAGCCGCCAGAAACAATGCTGTGATTTTCCAAGACTTTTTCATAATTTTCGCTCCTTTATTGTGATTTTTTGAAATGGAACCGTCATTCCTTCAACGAACCTAACATAACGCCCTTAATAAAGTATTTCTGGAAAAAGGGGTAGGTAAAGATAACCGGCAGGGAGGTAAAGATAATCAGGGCGTATTTTAACTGATAGTTTTCCAGCATCCGCTGTATCTGGTCTTCCACAGCGGCCATGCCGCCCTGCATATCTGCAAGATTCACGCTTTGCTGAATCATGACCCGGTAAAGATAGAACTGCAAAGGATGCAGGGAAGAATCCGGCAGGTAGATCATAGCGTTAAACCAGCTGTTCCAAATCCCCACGATGGTGTAAATGGCGATTACCGCCAGAATCGGCTTGGAAAGAGGCAGGAAGATGGAAAACAGGATGCGTAAGTGCCCCGCGCCGTCTATGTAAGCGGATTCCCGCAGCCCCTCCGGGATGGACATAAAGTAGCTCCGCACCAGGATAATGTTCCAAATGCCCACAGCTCCGGGGAGAATCATGGCCCAAATGTTGTTATAAAGACAAAGTTTTGTCATCAGCAGGAAACTGGGGATTAAGCCGCCGCTGAAGTACATGGGGATGATGACAAATTTTACCACAATGGAACGGAAGGCCAGCCCTTTCGTTGCAAGGGGGTACGCGCCTAAAACGGAGGTCAGCAGGTTTAAAACCGTGCCGGACACCACATAAATCAGCGTATAGCCGTAAGCCGTCCACATCTTGACATCGCCCATAATGAGCTTATAGGAGCCAAAATAAAGCTTCTTCGGCCACAGGTAGGCGGTTTGGGCGATAACTTCCTGAGGGTCCGCTATGGACTGGACAAAGATGTAGTAGAAGGGGTATAATGTGATAAAACAGATGATTGCAGTAATGACGATAATAACAACATCGACAATGCGGGAACCTTCCCGTATCCGGTTTTTCGGCATTTTTTTAGCGCTAACCATAGCAAACCCCTCCTTACCACATGGAATACCCATTGATTTTTCTGGAAATCGTATTGCAGAGCCACAAGAGCGAGAAGTTGATGACCTGCATAAATATGCCGATAGCGGTGGCTTTACTGAACCCGCCGTTCAAGATGCCTTCCCGGTAAACATAGGTGCCGATGACGTCGGCGGTTTCGTAAATGGTGGGGTTGTACATCAGCAGGATGAACTCGGTGTTGGCGTTTAACAGGCCGCCCACTGCAAAAATAAACAGGATGATAATGGTGTTGCGGATAGAGGGCAGCGTAATGTGAATAGCCTGCTGGAACCGGTTGGCCCCGTCCATACGCGCCGCCTCATACAGATTCGGGTCGATGGAAGCGATGGTGGAAAGATAGATAATGCTGTTCCAGCCAAAGGACGACCACACGTTGGTGATCACGTAAACCCATGGGAAATATTTGGGGTCGGTGCTGTAATTGATGGGGGAAAGGCCCATCATGGCCAGCAGCTGATTAATCAGGCCGTCCTGGGAAACCATCAGCAGCGCAAGGCTTGCCACCACTACCATGGAAATAAAGTGGGGCAGGTAGCTGGCTGTTTGGACAAACTTTTTGTACCGGACGTTTTTTACCTCATTGAGCAGAAGCGCAAATACAATCGGCACGCCAAACCCAATCAAAAGCTGAAGGCCGCTCAGCACGACTGTATTCTTAATCAACCGCAGGAAATAGATGGAGCCGATAAAATCCGTAAAATGCTGGAGCCCCACCCATTCTACGCTGCCGTCAAAGGCGATAAAGGGGCTGCCGGGGAAATAATTCTGAAATGCGATGACCACCCCGTACATGGGAATGTAGCAGAAAATAAAAATGTGGATCAGCACCGGGGAAAGGATCAAATATAATATGATGTTTTCTTTTAAATTCCGTTTCCTTTTGGCCGTCCAAAATACTTTTTTGGAAACCTCCTGGGAAACGGCTGTCCGAGATAGCATATACTACGCCTCCTTGCCAGAAAAATATTATTTCGATGAATTCATGTTATAATATTTTGAATAGAATTGCAACTATACAATATTTTATTTTAGGCATTTTAATATTATTTTGTTAATGAGTCGGTAAAAAAGCGATAAGAAGGCGGTAATAGACTATACATTTTTTGAAAATAATACTTCATGAAAAATTTGCATATCCCATATTAGTTGACAAAATAACTGCTCGGATTTAAAATAATATATAGTATTTATCCAGATTGCAGGTGGTTAAATGAAAAAATGGAGAGATTTCCTGCGGGACCGCACAGTAACCTGTACTGCATTTGCGATTTTCTTTCTGTGCATACTTCTCCCAATTACAGTTTTAGGAAGTATTTGGGGAAACCGGATGTGGATAGAAGAGACAAGCCGGTACCAGCAGCAAAAACAAGCGCAGTCCCAGCAAATTGCATCCGGAATCCAGCAGCAGTTTGACGAAATCAACCGGACGGCAACCAATATCCTCCTCTCCCGGTGGCTGTCCAGGCTGAATAACCACATCGGCCTGTACAGTGAAGAATTTGACGTTTTCGAACGAAATGGCATCGTGCAGGATCTGGCAACCCAGGCCGCCGCATTTTATTTTATTTCTGACATTATCGTTTCTGTGCCTAACAGCGAACTGGTTGTCAGTACAAAAGGCTGGTTTGATGAAAACAGTTTTGGGGAATACCATGATATTGAACTGAACGAGCAAGTACAGGAAATGTCGTCCCAAAAATATTTGCTGCTGCCGGTTTCTTCACTTTCTCCTACTACCACCAATTGTACGATTTATATGGAAATCGATTTTGCTGAAATGCTGAATTTTGTTCAAAACCTGTCCTTAGGAGAATTTTCTTCTATTTCGATTCAGCAGGGAGAGACGTCTTTGTGTACATGGGGAGAACGTCCTCCTGAAAACGTGGAGTCCTCCTTTGAGTTAGGACCTTTCGCGCAAAATTTAACGGTTTCCTTTTATTATCCATCTTCCCCGCCGGTGCGGAGCTGGAGCCCGATTATTTTGGCTTTAGCGGTCTTTGGGCTGCTTTGCGGTTCCGCTGCGGCCGCGGCTGCCCTGGCTTTGATTACAACGAAACCGCTGACACAAATCCTGAAGAAGCTTCCTCCAAGCACAGGAAGAAGCGGCGGCTCCTATTGGCGCCTTTCCAGCGATATTGATAACTTGATTCACAACAACGAATACCTTTTAAAAAAGCTGAACCATCAATTGGAACAGTATGAACAGTATGAGAAACGCGACGCCCTCTTTCAAATTTTAACGCTCCCGCCAGAGAATGCGGCGGAATATATTTATACCTGGATTCCGTGGTATCATCTGAATCTGCCGTACCAAGTGCTTCTATTCCAGCAAAAAGTGCCCTTAGTCAAAAAAACCTTGGACGTAATCAATGCAATCCTCGTAGCCTCTATGGAACGGGTGATTTCTTTTTCCATGCCCAGTACGGACGGGATCTATTTCGTTTGGTTCCGGGAGGGGGAGAAGCCGGATTACAATCAGCTGATCCCCAAGGAATTTTTTGAGGAATACGCTTTTGCAGTATCGGACAGGGAAACGGACTGTTGGAAGCTGCGGGATTGCTACCACCAAGCCAAAAAGCGGCTGGATGTCCAGCAGGATTTTAAAATAGAAAAAACTCATTGGATTTCCCTCAGCGCTGAAATGAATTTAATCCACGCCATACAAAGCGGAAAAGCCAATGAATGTGAAAAGATCATTGAAAAATACCGGTTACTTGCTAATCAGGAAATAATGGATAATTTGATGGTGCTCCTGCTGCGTCTAGCCAGCGAATATGGTTTTTGCGCACAAAGCTATTCCGACCGGTTCCATCAAGGGCAGCTCCTTCATCGGGCAGATGTCCTTCACAGGGTAATCCACGACCTGTATACGGATTTGTGTCAATTTATCCAAAACGCCAAACAAAGCAATTCTTCTGAAACGGCTCTGCTGGTGCAGGAATATGTGCGGGATAACTTTACAAATCCTGAAATGTCGCTAAAATTACTGGCGGAAGTTTTTCAAAGCAACGCGTCCCTGCTTTCCAAGCTGTTTAAAAACCAGCTACAGGTTAATTTCAGCGATTATCTGCAGCAGATCCGCATGGAACATGCGAAAGAGATGCTGGTCAATACCGATATGCCTGTCAGCCAAATCGCTGATAAAATTGGGTATGACAGCTACCTCTCCTTTAAGCGGGCATTCATACGGGTAGAGTCTATCTCCCCCAAGGAATACCGGGAACAGCAAATTTCGGGATAAAATACCGGGTTCACCTTTTGGGTATTCCCAAAGCAAAAAATAGGCCCGATTGGAATTCTATTTATCAAGGCTTATCGCATTAGCCGCATACAAAAAACACCTCCATTGTAGTCCTATCCTACTTTGGAGGTGTTTTCTGCCATATCCTTTTTGGCCGGAATAGTTGACCAGCGGGTGATTTTGATTTTTTAACCCATTACTTTGTCGGCGGGTTACGGGTTATCTGCAGGCGGGGCCTTTGACTAAAACGCAGCCCGTAGATATTTGGAAAGGGACATTAGACTGCGAGTTGCCTGCTGCAGGCGAATTCGGATTCTTGAAAATGTTGAGCAGTTCATAAATTTTTCCACACAGATACCGGTTAGGGGACGTTTCTGAGGAAAACGCACCTTTTTTCCTGTACTTGGCGACCGCCAAAGATGAAGGGGATATTTACAAAATCTGCTCCATGCCGATTTTCTGGACCGACAGCCCGCAGCTTTCGTAAAACTTCCGGGCGGATTCGTTGCAGCCCCAGACGTTTAAGGTTACATTGTAACAGCCCTTTTCCCGGGCGAAGTCCAGAACCGCTTCATAAAGGAGGCGGCCGATATGCCGGCCCCGGCAGGTTTCCTCCACGCAGAGGTCGTCGATATACAGAGTTTTGATGTCCGTCAGGATGTTGCTTTGCAAATGCTGCTGGAAGATACAAAAAGCATAACCCAGCATCTCGTCATTATCGTCCACCGCCGCCAGCACCGGCTTGGCGTCGTCGTGCAGGATGGCCAGCAATTCTTCATCCGTATACTTTTTGGAAGCCGGGCGGAACAAGTCCGGCCTTCCGTTGTGGTGCACCTGGGCTACCTGGAACAGCAGCCGGTTAATGGCGGGAATATCCTTCTCCGCGGCGCGCCTGATTTTCATAAAACCATCTCCTCATGGATATTTTGGGTTATTTGCTCCGGTCGCAGGCGGCCAGCAGGCTGGCGGCCTGGCCGGAAGATTGGCTGTCCGGTTCTTTTCCGGCATACCGGGCCAGGCAGTAGGCGTTGGTGACGCAGGCGAACAGGTCGGCGGGAAGGACCGCCTGCCCCTTTTTCAGAATGTCCGCCGGGGTATCCGCCGGGGACAGGGGAATCTTTTTCAAAAGCAGATGCTGCATGGCCAGCCGGTAGCCCTCCCGCAGCTTTTCCACGCCGTCCGGCATGGCCCGGAAGGCTTTGTATTCCTTTTTCCACCGGCGCTGGTCATAGGGACGTTCCCGCTTCCAGAAGCTGCCCGGCTCCCGGGAAAGCTCCTCCACATTGTCCTCGAAGTATTCGTTGGCGTCCGCCGGGCCGGACACATGCGCCCGCCGGAACAAAAGCCCCGACAGGAAATCCCGGATCTTGCCCAAAATAGTGCGGATAGCGCTCCAGATCTCATGACGGTAATAGAAGATCAGCCACAGAAGGAGGACCGCCACGGCGATCCCGAAAAACGTCCAGAAAATGCTGGATTCCCCCTCGGCGGGAGGCAGGCCCATGTCCCCCGGCGCAGGAGTATCCATAGGCGTTTCCGGAACCGGTTCTCCGGGTTCCCCCTGGGGCAGCAGCCGAAGAAGGGCGGATATCCCCGATTTTAACAGGCCGACTACCCAGCTGAAAAAGGCGGCAATGGGCTTCCGCAGGAAATATCCCCCGAAAATCAGGACGGAAATTCCTAAAATCAGGGAAAAGCTGTACCAGCGCATCCTGCGGGGCAGGATGCTGTGGTTGTGGCTGCGCTTCTGCATCAGGTAGTCGATGTTCCCCTGGTTTTCCGCCGCCGCGTAAACGCAGGCAGCGAAAAGCAGGGTTAAAGACAGGATCAGCATATCTAAGGGCTGTTTCAGCGCCCAAAACAGGAAACTGCAAAGCAGGTCCGCCACAATTAAAGCGGTGAGATAGGGCGCCCGGATAATATCGCTGTATTTTTCCTCCCAGCACCGGCAGCCCAAAATGCAGGCAGCCAGGCAGCATACCCCCACCGCAATGGGGGCGTACCAGGGAACCCAGGCGGAATTCGCGGGAATGGGGAGAAATCTCCCCCCGGCGAAAAATCCCGCAGCGCCGCAGAGGAGGGCGGCCAAAATGGAAGTGAGGTTTGCTAAGAAATCAAAGAGCCTTCCCTGCTTTTTGGAAAACGCAGGGATGAGAAACGCGCCGCAGAGCATCCCGGCTAAGCAGGACAGAAGGCACAAAGCCAGCATTACCGCCTGGTTATAACGGCTCGCCGGTATTTTGGGAATCAGCATCAGCCCGCAGAAAACCGGCAGGATGGGGAAAACCGTGCAAAGGACGGCGGTGACCTTTAACCCGCCTAACAGGCTCAACCGTTTGCCCATAATCCCGCCTCCTTTTCCAGTTCCGTGGGGGAAAGTTCTAAGATCTCGCAGCCGGAAGCGTCCACATCCTCCGGGATCTCTCCCAAAAGCAGGGTGCGGACATGAACGCCGTCATACTGCTTGCGCCGGATAATGTCCACGATTTTTCCGTCCACAAACCCGGTGACCAGGATTAAGTCGGTGGAGGTGAAGTCGTGGTAATGGTCGCTTAAAAAGGTGCAGAATTCCTCGGTGCTCTGAAGCCGGAGCCGGGCCAGCATCTGGAAAAGCCCTTCCACGTAATCCCGGCCCCAGAATTCCTCGGTAAAAATGGTGGAGCGCCCCTCGCCGGTGGTGCAGTTGGCCGCGAACCGCAGGGGCATCCCCGTGGCCAGGGTGGAGTCAAAAAGCCCGGCGCAGAGGCGGATGGCGGTTTCCATTTTTTCCGCGTCAATGGTCTTGCTGTCGTGCTCAAAATACCGGGACTGCATGTTTAAGACGATGGTGACGCTTTGGCGGGTGGTGGAATCGTTCTGGAACACCATGAGCTTCTGTTCCCTGGCCGTGGCGGGCCAGTGGATGCGGTTCATGGGGTCGAATTCCATATACTCCCGGACGCCGGAATTGTAAAAGGGATCCTCGATGAGACTCCGGCGGACGGCGATGTCGCCGGTCAGATACCGGGGCTTGATAAGTGCTTCCTCGCTTAAGGGCCGGGGCAGCACCAGCACCGAGGAATGAACCTCCGCGCCAATGGACTGGTTCACATTTCCCAGCAAATCGCTTGTCACCAGCACCACCCGGTCGATGGAAAATTCCCCCCGCTTTAAGCAGGTGACTTTCCAGCGGCGGCTCACCTTCTGGTAGCTTTTTAAGGTAAAGAAGCTGGGGACAAAGCGGCTTTTGTCCGTCAGCTGGGACTGTGCCCCAGCAAAATCCAGCCAGCGGGAAGCGGTAATTTCCGTCTTAAACCAGGGCAGAGGCAGCCACTTCCGGTTTTCCAGCTCCTCAATGAGTTCAATTTCGTCCCCCTCATAGACCTGGTCCCTGCTTAAATAGCAGCGGTAATGAACGTCCTGAAGGGCGTATTTGCGGTAAATCCAGTTTTGCAGCCAGAGGATGGCCAGCAAAATCGCCGCAAGGGCGGCTAACTGCATAAAAGGGCCTCCTTCCGGCTACTGGGCGGTGTGTTCCGTGGGGGCCTCGGTGTTGCGGAGGATAAAGTCCAGAATCTCATAGGGCGCTTCCGAGGATTGGGACAGGTTGTAGCCTTTGCAGATGATCCGGTGGTTCCAGACGTCCGGCGTCACCGCTTTTACATCGTCGGGCAGGACGTAATCCCGGCCGTCCATGGCTGCATGGGCCTGGGACGCCCGCATCAAAGCCAAAGAACCACGGGGGCTGACCCCCAGCTTTACCTTTTCATGGGTGCGGGTGGCTTCGGCCAGCCTGACGATATATCCGGCTACAGCGCCGCTGACGGTTACCTCCCGGACAGCCCGCTGCATTTCCACCACGGCTTCCCCGTCCAGAACAGGCTGAAGGCTGTCCAAGGGGCTGGTTTTCACATAGCCCGTCAGCATTTTCGCTTCGAAGTCCGCGCCGGGATAGCCCATTTTCAGCTTCAGGAAAAACCGGTCCAGCTGGGCTTCCGGCAGGGGGAAGGTGCCTTGGACCTCAATGGGGTTCTGGGTGGCGATGACCAAAAACGGGGAAGGGAGGATGTGGGTCACGCCGTCCACGGAAACCTGCCGTTCCTCCATGCACTCTAAAAGGCTGGACTGGGTCCGGGGGGTGGCCCGGTTGATTTCGTCCCCCAGGAGAATGTTGGTAAATACGGAGCCTTCCTTGAAAACAAATTCCCCTTCCTTCTGGTTGTAGAAATTGATGCCCGTCAGGTCAGAAGGCAGCAAATCCGGGGTAAACTGCACCCGCTTAAAGCCGCAGCGCACGGATTTGGCCAGAGCCTTGGCCAGGGTGGTTTTGCCGGTGCCCGGCATGTCCTCCAATAAGACGTGTCCTCCGCACAGCAGGGAGAGGACCACTTTCCGGATGATTTCTTCCTTGCCGAAAATGACAGAGGAAAGGTTTTGGCAAAGGGCGTTGGCTGAGGACTGAATCTGGGGAATGTTCATAGGGGAATGCCTCCTAATTTCTGATTTTTATAAAAATCGTATATTTGCTTCTATAATATCAGAATTTATGCAGAACAAAAAGTGAAATTTTGTGAATAAAACGATTTTTTTACATAAAAACAGAGGCTCCCGCTGGGGAGCCTCTCAGATTTTGCAGCAGATTCCGGGAAACCGGACTTTATGATTCCTTCGTACTTCCGATTTTCTCAATGCCGGGGATTCATTTGCCGCAGTTTACTAGAAAATCCCTTCCGATTCCGCGGCTTCCAGTATTTTTGGGAACAGCGGGCCGCTGCCGGCGCAGATAGGGCAGGGCTTTTCATAGGAAAGCCCCATGCGGCCGGAAAAAATCTGCCCGCCGGCTTCCCGGAGGATGACGGAAGAAGCGGCATAATCCCAGGGGGAGAGCCGGGCTTCAAAAAAGCCGTCGAACCGCCCTGCCGCCACGTCGCAGAGGTCCAATGCCGCCGAACCGGACCGGCGGACGTCCCCGCACTGGGAAAACACCTTTTTCACTACGGCGAAAGTGGGTTCCAAAAGTTCCCGGTAATAGGGGGAGCTGCCGAACACCAGCAGGGATTCGGCAAGGGGCGTGTCCGCCGCATGGATAGGCCGGCCGTTTAAAAAGGCCCCGCCCCCCTTTACTGCGGAAAACAGTTCTCCGGAGTCAAAATTCAAAACAACCCCCAGCAGCCCTTCCCCCCGGGAAACCAGGCCGATGGAAATGGCGGAACGGCGGCATCCCCGCATAAAATTGGCGGTGCCGTCAATGGGGTCGATGATAAAGCAAAGCCCCTCCGGCAGCTTTCCGCCTTCCCCTTCCTCCGCCAGAAATCCCGCTTCCGGCAGGATTTTGGCGAGTTCCTCCATTAAGAATTCCTGGGAAGCTAAATCGGCGGCGGTGACAAAATTGGCGTGGCCTTCCTTTGTGAATACCTCCGGCCGCTTTATGGCGCGGATCAGCTCCCCGTCCTTCCGGGCAATCTGCTCCACCTGAAGAGCCAGTTTTTGCAGGGGTGTTTTGTCCATAAAAAATCCCTCCTGATTTCCGGTGTCCCGCATCGGTTTTATAAAAATCCTGTTAAATTCAAAAAGATTCTATATAGAATTTATCATATCCGAATTCTGCCTGCCTGTCAAGGGTCTCAAAAAACGGGGAAGTTTTTTGCATAATTTGGCTTGAAGAAACTGCCGGAACATGGTAAAATAGAAACGATATTTCAAAAAAATAGGCGCGGATTTTTGAATTATTGACGGAAGCTTTAAAAATCCGTCATATTTATATGCTTTAATCAAACTAAATACTGCGTAAATCGGGGAGGAAAGCCAAAATGGCCAAAAAGAAAAAAAAGGACGCTTATATTGACCCGCAGCAAAGGGAACTGCGGGAGCTGATTGAGCTGAAAAAAATGCAGCAGGCAGCGGCGGAGCATCCGGAAGAGGTGCAGGCGGAATTTGAAAAAGAGGAGCCTATTGTCCCCAAAACCTTTAAAGAAAAATGGAAAAACTATTGGTATCACTACAAAGGACTCACTTGGGGCGGTCTTGCAGGGGTAGTGCTGGTGGTTTGGCTCATTAAAGACATCTTTTTCGGCCCCGAATACGACCTGTCCGTTACAACGGCTACAAAATACATGTTTTCAGCGCTGAACGACTCCATGTCGTCGGATTTGGCTTCCTATGCGGAGGATTACAACGGGGATGGAAAAACGGATGTGACTTATAATGAAATTACGATTTATCTGGATCCCGAAGCGGAAAATGTGGATGTCCAAATGAACGCTATCAATCTTCAAAAACTGATGGCCGTGTTTGCCGGCGGCGAGGATTTGCTTTTTGTTCTGGAACAGGAGAGCTACGACTATGTCTGCGGCGGGAAAGAGGGCATTTTTATAGATTTATCCGCCCTATATCCGGATATTGACATTATCGAAGGGGATAAGCTGATTTTGAACGATACGGCGCTGGGGAAAAAGATGTACTTAAACGGCCTGGAAGAGGATGTATTCCTTTGCGTCCGGGATATGGGAGGCTCTGTCAAAGAGGACGATGAATCCCTGTCTACTATGGAAAGAAGCCTGGATTTTGTGGAAAATATCCTGCGGGAAGAATATCCTGACAAGTTCCCGGCGGAGGAAGCTCCGGCGGATAACAGTTCGGAGGAAGCCCGGTAAAAAGAGCGCGCACCTTAAGGGTGCGCGCTTTGGCTTATGAAAGGATATAGGCTTCCAGCTGGCCGGCGTCGTCCGCAATGAAATCCGCCCCGGCTTCCGCAAGCTCCTGCCGTCCCCGGAATCCCCAGCTAACGCCGGCGCTGGCAACCCCGGCGTTTTTTGCCGTTTGGATATCCACGTTGGAATCTCCAATCAGCAGGGTTTCCTCCGGCGCGGCCTTCAGTTCATTGAGAATGGCCAAAACGCCGTCCGGCGCGGGCTTTTTGGCGGCGCCGTCCCGCTGGCCCCATACTGCGGCGAAGAAGCCTTCCCCAAAAGCTTCTGCGCAGATTTTCTGAACAAACTGGTTGGGCTTGTTGGACAGCACCGCCAACTGGACCCCTTTTTTCTTCAAATGGGCCAAAAGCTCCAAAATCCCGGGATAGGGCCGGGTCTTGTCCAGGTAATGGCCGTTGTAACGCTGGTCAAAAAGGGCCTTATAGCGGGCCGCTGTCTGCTGATCCCGCATGGATTCCGGCAGCATCCGTTCCGCCAGCTTATAGGCCCCGTCCCCAACAAAACGCCGGTAGGCGTCCACCGGATGGGTGGGGAGTCCGTTTTCCCTTAAAACCCAGTTGCAGGCGTCCGCCAAATCCTCTAAAGAATTGATGAGCGTCCCGTCTAAATCAAAAATGCAGCATTGAAACATATCGCACCGTCCTTCTTTTTCTCGTTCCCTTCCATCATACCACATTTTTGCAGCCGGTACAAGGCAGGGACCTAAAGTCCTTTTTAAGAGAAAGATACGAGGAATTGGCAAAAAGCAACCATCGGTTGCGGAAGTTTCAATAGCAGCTGATAGCGTGCAACTATGGATTGCGGTACAATATTTCTAAGGAGGTAAAGCAAATGTTATCGGAAAGAATATATCAGTTCAGGCGCAAGAGCGGGCTTTCTCAAGAACAGCTTGCGGAGAAGGTGGGTGTTTCCAGGCAGGCCATCTCTAAATGGGAGAGCGGAGCGTCAACGCCGGAATTGGAAAAACTGTTGGAGTTGAGTAAGTGCTTCAATATTACTCTTGATGAACTTGTGAAGGAAGAAACTGTCAACCGGGGCGCAAATGAAATACCGCAGAAAGCAGAACCTCCAAAACCTCCAAAAGTCATCGAGCTGAAGGTGGGGATCGTACTTTGTTTGGCCGGCGCCATCTGTCTGATTCTGTTGGGAATCATGATAGTTTTCAGTCCAAGTGCAGCAGAACAGTTTCATGACGCTTCAATGATTACGCTGAACGGTTCCGGCGTAATACTCATCCTTTGTATCCTTTCGATGGTAATAGGTTTGATATTTATACTGCGGAAGAAATGATTTGGAGGTAAAGCAGATGAAAAAGATAAGCTGTTTATTTGCCGCTCTCGCAATCCTGCTGTCTGATATCATGTGTGCAGTGGTTGCATATAACTACTGTGCTTTGCAGTGGGGCGGGCAGTGTGCCGGGTATAGCGCGCCGTCCAGCATGGCGTTTTTATATTTCATCCCCTACGGAATCGGAATCGCATTCTGTGTTATTTTGGCACGATTCTTTTACCAAAAGCGGGGTTGACTTTCCCCTGAAAATGGCGCATAATAGAAAAAAAGCTCCGGGAGGGAATGTTATGAAACGTATCCGGCTGTTTGCCGCTGCCGCCCTGATTCTTTTGTGCGGCGCGGGCACCGGTTTTAGGCCTCAAAAAGATACCATCCGGGTGGCCACCTGGAATGTGGATTCCGGCAGCGCCGACCTTTCCGATCAAAAGGAATTTTTAAGCGGGATTGACGCGGATATTATCGGATTGCAGGAAGCGGAGGAAAAGACTGCCCGGGTAAACGGCGTCAGCGTCTGTGATACGCTGGCGGAGGGGCTGTTCCGCTACGCTGAGTTTTTTGAATCCTTTCCCTGGATGGACGCTAACGGCCTTCAGAAAGGCAGCTATGGATTGGGGGTCCTGTCCAAGGGGGTGCTGCTCCAGGATGAGGTCTGGACCCTGCCTTCTGATGAGGAGCAGGATTTGGAGCCACGGATTCTGACCATGAACAAGGTTTCTTATCAGGGAAAATTCCTGTATTTTTACAACCTCCATCTGTCCTATGAGGACGATCAGGTCCGGGCGGAGCAGCTGGAGGCCGTCAATGAGATTCTGGCTGAAAACAGCGGGGAATACCAGATTGTGACGGGGGATTTTAACATCCGGGATTTGGCGGAATTGGACGCCCTGGAAGGCTTCCAGGCGGTGAACACTGAGGAGGCTCCTTTGGAAACCTATCACGGGGACGACTGGGACAGCAAGTGCCTGGACAATATTCTGTACAGCGGCAATCTGGAGTTGGTAGAAGCGGAGGTCTGCCCAACGGATACCTCCGACCACGACCTGCTTCTGGCGGAGTTCCGCTTTTTGAAGAAAGCGGAATAATTCCTCGGTTATTGCAGGTCCTGATTTTGTAAATTTTTTGCGGAAAACAGGGCGGGGAAAACCTCGCCCCTGCTTTCTTTTTTTGCCCAAATCCGTTATAATGGAAGAAAGGGGAATGACGATGAATTTTCAAAAATCCAAAGCTTCTTTCCTCAGCGCAGACGGCGCGTCTCAAATTGCCTGCTATTTTTATGAGCCGCCGGCGGAACCTATAGGCGTGCTCCAAATCTCCCACGGCATGTGCGAATACATGGAACGGTACGAGGAGTTCGCGGATTTTCTCTGCGGGAAGGGCTTTGCCGTCTGCGGCCACGACCACCTGGGACACGGGGCTTCCGCCCAAAATCCGGATGGTTTGGGGTATTTTGCCAAAAAGGACGGGGCGGCTTTCCTGCCGGAGGACGTCCGCCGCCTGACGCAAATGGCCAAAAAACGCTGGCCGGGCAAGCCGTACTTTCTGCTGGGCCACAGCATGGGCTCCTTTATCGCCCGGCAGTACCTCACTTTGTATGGAACCGAATTGGACGGGGCCGTTATCTGCGGCACGGCGGGACCGAACCCGGCGGCAGGGGCCGGGAAAGCCCTGGCCTCCCTCCTTTGCGCGGTTGGTCTGGAAAAACACCGCAGCATCTTCTTAAACAGCCTGGCCTTTGGCAGCTACAACCGCCGGTTCGACGCCCCCAAAAGCAAATACGCCTGGCTCAGCCGGGAGGACTCCATTGTCCGGAAATATGAACAGGATCCCTTGTGCAATTATACCTTTACCGCCGCCGGGTTCCGGGATTTGTTTGCCCTGCTGATCCGGGTGTCCGCACCGGAATGGGCGGAGAAAGTCCCCAAAAACCTGCCGGTTTTCCTGATTTCCGGGGAGGACGACCCGGTGGGGGACTACGGCAAAGGGGTGCGGAAGGTGGAAGCCATGCTCCGGAAGGCGGGAATCCGGGACCTTTCCTGCCGCCTTTACCCCGGCGGGCGGCATGAAATCCTCAATGAGACAAACCGCAGGGAGGTTTATGAGGATGTGTGGGAATGGCTGCGGGAGCGCTTAGTTTCCATGGACAAAAGGTAAACTTGTCTTTTTGCGAAAAACACCGTTCTTTTCCTTGTGTACAAAATCCCTAAAAAGCCGGGAGAAATCCCGGGAAATCTCGTAACGGCATGACCTTGCAAAATTTGCAAAAATTCGGTATACTAAAAAACAAGATTTGTTGCATTTTGAATAATGACAGAAAGAAGGGTTCCTCATGTACGAAAATTTAATGGACACCATCGGCTTTGTGGGACAGTATGACCCGGAAGTAGCGGAAGCTATGGGACTGGAACTGAAGCGCCAGCGCCGGAATATTGAGCTGATTGCCAGCGAGAATATCGTTTCCCCGGCGGTTATGGCGGCCATGGGCAGCGTCCTCACCAATAAATACGCGGAAGGGTATCCCGGCAAGCGGTACTACGGCGGCTGCGAGGATGTGGACATTGTGGAGGAAATCGCCCGGAAACGGGCCTGCCAGCTCTTCGGCGCGGAGCATGCCAACGTCCAGCCCCATTCCGGCGCACAGGCCAACCTGGCGGTGTATTTCGCCCTGTTAAAGCCCGGCGACACGGTTTTGGGCATGAACCTGGCCCACGGCGGCCACCTGACCCATGGTTCCCCGGTGAACCTGTCCGGCAGCTATTATAATTTCGTGCCCTACGGCATTAACGATGAGGGCTTTCTCGATTACGACGCGCTGATGAAGCAGGCCATGGAAGTGAAGCCCAAGCTGATTGTGGCAGGCGCTTCCGCTTACCCCCGGGCCATCGATTTCGCGAAGCTCCGGGAAATTGCCGACGCCTGCGGGGCTTACCTGATGGTGGATATGGCCCATATTGCCGGCCTGGTGGCGGGCGGCCAGCACATGAACCCGGTGCCCTATGCCGACGTGGTGACCACCACCACCCACAAGACCCTGCGTGGCCCCCGGGGCGGCATGATCCTCTGCAAGGAGGAGCTGGCCAAAGTCATCGACAAGGCCATTTTCCCCGGCACCCAGGGCGGCCCGCTGATGCATATTATCGCGGCTAAGGCCGTCTGCTTCGGCGAGGCTTTGAAGCCCGAATTTAAAGACTACGCCAAACGGATTGTGGACAACGCCCAGGCGTTGGCGGCGGGCCTTACCAAACGGGGCTTCCAACTGGTTTCCGGCGGCACCGACAACCACTTGATGCTGGTGGATCTCCGCGGCTTCGACATCACCGGCAAGGACTTTGAGAAAAAGCTGGATGAGGTGTACATCACCGTCAACAAAAACGCCATCCCCAACGACCCCCAAAGCCCCTTTATCACCAGCGGCATCCGGGTGGGCACCCCGGCCGTCACCACCAGGGGCTTTGACACGGAGGATATGGACGTGATCGCCGAGTGCATGTACCGCACCGCCTCCGATTTTGAGGGGACTCAAAATGAGGTTCGCGGCATGGTGGAGGGTCTCTGCGCCAAACACCCCCTGTACGAATAACAAAATATGCGAAAATCCGTTTCTTTTGCTACTATATCTGGTGGAATCTGTAAAATTGAAGAAACCCTCTTGACAAATCCATACCTGTCTGGTATACTGCAAGTGTAGTCTTCCGTGCGACTGACGGGTTTGTGGAGTCCACCACATGGGAACACGGAAATGTAGATTTTTGCCGACCGTCTGGGCAGCCTTGGAAGCAGGGCTGCCCTTTTTGTTTTGCAAAGGGCAGCCCCCGGGATTCAGAAAGGATGGTTTGTCATGAATTTTGAGCAGTGGAACGGGTTTCAGAGCGGCAATTGGCAGGACGCTGTGGACGTCCGGGATTTTATTCAGAAAAACTACACCCCCTACGACGGGGACGGCTCCTTCCTGGCGGGAGCCACGGAGCGGACGGAACGGTTAATGACCAAGCTCCGGCGTTTGCAGCAGCTGGAAAAGGAATTCGGCGGCGTTTTGGACATTGACACCGAAACCGTTTCCTCCCTGACCAGCTACGCCCCCGGCTACTTAGACAAGGACGACGAGATCATCGTGGGCTTGCAGACCCGGCGGCCTTTGCAGCGGGGGGTCAACCCCTTCGGCGGCATCCGCATGGCCCGGGCCGCCTGCGAGGCCTACGGCTACCACCTTTCCGACAAGATCGAACAGGAATTCCAGTACCGCACCACCCACAACGACGGCGTTTTCCGGGTTTACACCGATGAAATGCGCAAAGCCCGCCATATGGGGATCCTCACCGGCCTGCCGGACGCTTACGGCCGGGGCCGCATTATCGGCGACTACCGCCGGGTGGCCCTGTACGGCGTGGATGTGCTCATTGCCGAAAAGAAAAAGGACAAAGCCAAAATCGGGGAAGGGGTCATGGATACCGACACCATCCGCCTGTCCGAGGAATTGTTCCAGCAGATTAACTTCCTGGGCAAATTAAAGGAAATGGCCGCCATGTACGGCTGCGATATTTCAAAGCCCGCTTCTAACGCCAGAGAAGCCGTCCAGTGGCTGTACTTCGCCTACCTGGCCGCCAATAAGGAGCAGAACGGCGCGGCCATGTCCTTAGGGCGCACCAGCACCTTCCTTGACATTTTCATCCAGCGGGATATGGAGCGGGGGCTTCTCACCGAGGAAGGCGCCCAGGAACTGATGGACCAGTTTGTCATGAAGCTGCGGATGGCCCGTCACCTGCGGACCCCGGAATATAACGAGCTCTTCGGCGGCGACCCCATGTGGATCACTGAAAGCGTCGGCGGCGTCGGCGAGGACGGCCGCTCCATGGTCACCAAAAACTCCTTCCGGATCCTCAACACCCTTTACAACTTGGGGCCTGCGCCGGAGCCGAACCTGACCATCCTCTGGTCGGAAAAGCTGCCCAAGCCCTTTAAGGATTTCTGCGCGAAACTCTCCATTGACACCGACTCCATCCAGTACGAAAACGACGACCTGATGCGCCCCACCTACGGGGACGACTACGGCATCGCCTGCTGCGTTTCCGCCATGAAGATCGGCAAGCAGATGCAGTTCTTCGGGGCCCGGTGCAACCTGCCCAAACTCCTGCTTTTGGCCTTAAACGGCGGCCACGACCAGCTTTCCGGCACCGAAGTCGGCCCTCAGATGGAGGTTTACCCCGACGAGTACCTGGATTACGATAAGGTTATGGAGCGTTTGGAAACCTACCGGGCGTGGCTGTGCAAGCTCTACGTCAACACCATGAACGTCATCCATTATATGCATGACAAATACGCCTACGAAAAAATCCAGATGGCTCTCCACGACACCGACGTCCACCGGTTCATGGCCTTTGGCGTGGCTGGCCTTTCCGTCATCGCCGACTCCTTAAGCGCCATCAAGTACGCCAAGGTGAAGGCCATCAAGGACGAGGACGGCTATATCTGCGATTTTGAAACCACCGGAGATTTCCCCAAATACGGCAACGACGACGACCGGGTGGACAGCATCGCCAAGGAAATGCTGGAAAAGGTTTCCGCCGAGCTGAAAAAGAACCCAACCTACCGGAACGCCGAGCACACCCTTTCGGTGCTGACCATCACCTCCAACGTGGTGTACGGCAAAAAGACCGGCTCCACCCCCGACGGCCGCAAGAAGGGCGAACCCTTCGCCCCCGGCGCAAACCCCATGCACAACCGGGAAACTAACGGCGCGCTGGCTTCTTTAAACTCTGTGGCCAAAATGCCCTACGACAAGTGCCGGGACGGCATTTCCAACACCTTCTCCATTACCCCGGATGCTCTGGGCCGGGCCGATTCCGACCGGGTGGACAACCTGGTGCTGGTGCTGGACGGCTACTTTAAGCAGATGGCCCATCACTTGAACGTCAACGTTATGAACCGCCAGCAGCTGATTGACGCCTACAATGAGCCGGAGAAATACCCGAACCTGACCATCCGGGTGTCCGGCTATGCCGTCAACTTCTGCAAACTCTCTCGGGAGCAGCAGAAAGAGGTCATTTCCCGCACTTTCCACGAATCCATGTAATGGCGAGCGGATGTAGAAATCCGCCTCTACAAATTGAAATGTAACGAGAGAGAAATATGAAAAGTTTTACTCGATTTTTTTCAAAAAATCGCAAGGGTGAAGGGGACAGAGTCCCATTCTCGCACTCCGCAGAGTGCGAAATCTCCTATGATACAAAAGATCAGGAGGGGAGGCCAAATAGTCCAGTGGACTGTTTGGCCGTGGGGAACCCTATCAAGGGGTTCCCCAAAATAAATCGGCAAATCTACCGTGCAAAACAATTCACTGGATTGTTTTGCAGAGAATACTCCGGATACGGTCGGACGGCTTACGCCGTTTGACAAATCCCAGGCGTGGATTTTTCAAACTTTTTTCTGCGCTTTTTATCTTGGAGATTTCGTTTTCTGCGGAAAACGACCGAGGGCGCTGCCCTCTGGACACCCGCCACCTTTTGAAAAAGGTGGACGAAAACTTTTGATTTTTCTCTCAGGCAATGTTGTGCGCCAGTCAGGGAAACTGCCGTGAATAAATTTATGGCGGTTCCCGCAAAACCGCCCATCTTCGCGAAAACAGGAGGGTTCTATGACCGGAAAAATCCATTCCATCCAATCCCTGGGCACTGTGGACGGCCCCGGCGTCCGCACTGTGGTTTTTATGCAGGGATGCCCTCTCCGGTGCGGCTACTGCCACAACCCGGATACCTGGGACCCAAATGCCGGGGAAACCGTGGACACAGCGGAGGTTTTCGCCAAAATCAAGCGGTTCCGGCCTTATTTCGGGCCGGAAGGGGGCGTGACGGTTTCCGGCGGGGAAGCCCTGCTCCAGCCGGATTTTGTCCGGGAACTTTTTGCTCTCTGTAAAAATGAGAGTATTCATACCGCCTTGGATACCAGTGGCTGCCTCTGGAATGAGCAGGTGGAAAGCCTTCTGGACGTCACGGATTTGGCGCTGCTGGACATTAAGATGACCACCGACGCCGATTACCGGGAATACGTCGGCTGTTCCCTGGAAAAGCCCCTGTTTTTCCTCAGTAAACTGGAAGAAAAAGGCATTCCCGCCTGGATCCGCCATGTGGTGGTGCCGGGGCTTACAGACGCCCCGGAGAATATCCGGCGGCTGCGGGATTTGCTGAAGGGCTATTCCTATATCCAAAAGGTGGAATTTTTGCCCTTCCATAAAATCTGCGTACCAAAATATGAGAAAATGGGGATCCCTTTCCCCTTTGACCGGTTTCCGGCGGCCAGCAAAGACCAGGCGGAACAGGCTTTCAGGGAATATCAGAAAGGCTCTTAAGCAAATATTTAAGAAATATTATGAAATGCCTTCTTGCCGGTTTCGCCGGTTCATGGTACAATAGAACACGGGCAGTGAAAGGGTTCACCCAGCTGCCCGTGTTTTGCCTTATTTCTATCTTTTCGGAGGTTTTTATGATATTTCCCAGGAAATTCCTCATGGCGGCAGCGGCTCTGCTGGCGGCGGCCGTTTTGTTTTCCGGCTGCCGGTTTGGCCGGGAAGAGAACGCCCTGGTTTACGACCTGGACGCTGTGCCTGTGAATTTAGACCCCCAGTCGGCGGCGGACGCCGCTTCCCGGCTGGTGATCCAGTGTATTTTTGAGGGGCTTGTAACGGCCCGCGATGACGGTTCCATCCAGCCTGCCGCCGCAGAGGACTGGTCGGTGAGCAAGGATGGCTTAACCTATACCTTCTATTTGCGGGAGGACGTCAAATGGGAGAACGGCGACCCGGTGACAGCGGCGGATTTTGTATTCGGATTCCAACGGCTGTTAAATCCGGACACCGACGCGCCGGATGCGGAGAATTATTTTGGCATTGAGAACGCGGAGGAGGTGGCTGCCGGGCAGATGGAGCCGGAAATGCTGGGCGTCGAGGCTGTTTCGGAAAAGGAACTGGTTATCCGTTTGGAAGAGGCGGATTCCCGTTTCCTGGAGCTTTTGGACCAGCCCGCCGCCATGCCCTGCCACGAGGAGTTTTTTGCCGGGACCAAAGGGCGCTACGGCCTGGGCGCCAAGCTGATTATGGGAAACGGCGCGTTTTATTTAAACTCCTGGCCGGAAGATGGGAACCTTTCCCTAAGGCCCAGCCAGACCTATCACAGCGCTTCTTCTGTGACGGCGACCTCCCTTTTACTGGTGGTCCCCAAAGAGGGCCGGGATTCTAAATTGCAGCGGTTTACGGACGGGACGGTTTCGGCGGCGGCCTTTACCGGGATGGAATATATGGAGCTTTCCGGCGGGGATTATACCGTTTTGGAAAATGGCAATTCTATTTGGGGGCTGGTGTTCAATACCCAGAAGGAGCCTTTTTCCAATGAAAACCTCCGGAAGGCCCTGTTTTTGGATGCGGATTTCTCCACCATGGAGCCGGAACTGCCGGAATATCTGGAGCGGATTTCCGCGGCCGTTTCCCCGGGGATTGTCATGGGGGAAGGAGAAAGCTACCGGGAGCTGGCGGGGATGCCGTCCCTTCCGGCTCAGGATTTGGCCGCGGCCCAGGCCGCCAGGGACCAGGCTTTGCAGGAGATTTCCTCGGAAAGCCTGCGGGCGGCCCGGCTTATTGTCCCGGAAGGGGAGGGGCATGAAACCTATTTTGCCTATCTTTCTCAAATCTGGCAAAGGGATTTGGGGGTTTATTTGACGGTTGAGGTGCTCTCCCAGGCAGAATATGACGCCCGGCTGCAAAGCGGGGATTTTGAGTGCGCCGTATACCGCCTTTCCGGGGACTATAACAGCCCCGGCTCGGTGCTGTCGGCCATGGAAGGCGGGCTGTATGGCTGCTCCGACCCGGCTTACGGGGAACTGCTTGTCCGGGCAGGGGAATCGGAAGGCGCGGAAGCGGCGGCCCTCTGGCTTCAAGCGGAACAGATGCTCTTTGACCAATCCCTTTTCCTGCCTCTTTACCGCCAGTCGGAATATTTCCTGCTGAATACCGGGGTTTCCGGAGTTACTTATGATTTTTACAGCCGCACACCGGATTTCCGGTTCGGCGTGGTAAATTAGCCGCCGGTCTGTTTGCCGGACAGTCTGGGAAATTTACAGAACTCCCTTTACAAACGGCAAGCATTCTTATATAATAATGAAAAAGCTGAGAAAAGAGGGCCCGTATGATTACCAATCAAGAAATCGATCATGGAAAAGGCTTTGACTGGGGCCTTGCTTCGGCCGATTACGCCAAATACCGGGATATTTACCCGGAGGAATTTTACCAAAGGATCACGGAATTGGGATGCTGCGTCAAGGGACAGAAAGTCCTTGACTTGGGGACCGGGACCGGCGTGCTGCCGCGCAATATGAGCAAATACGGCGCGGATTTTGTTGGGACGGATATTTCGGAAAACCAGATCCGGTACGCCCAATTGCTGAGCGAGCAGGCAGGCCTTTCCATTGACTACCTCTGCGCGGCTGCGGAAGACTTGGATTTCCCGGAGGAAAGCTTTGACGTTGTGACAGCCTGTCAGTGCTTCATGTATTTTGACAAAGGGGCGCTTCTGCCGAAAGTCCATCGGTTTTTGAAGGAGGATGGCCATTTTCTGATCTTATTCATGGCCTGGCTGCCGGATGAAAGCGAGATTGCCCGGCGGAGCGAGGAACTGGTGCTGAAATATAACCCGGAATGGACGGGCGGCGGGATGAAGCGGTATGAATTGGAAACACCCGTCTGGGCAAAAGAATGGTTTACGGTTGCGCACGCAGTCACATACGATATCCCCGTTGTGTTCACGCGGGAAAGCTGGCACGGGAGGATCAAAGCCTGCCGGGGCATCGGCGCTTCTTCCTTAAGCCAGGAGGAGATTGCGGCCTGGGAGAAGGAGCATCTTGCCTATCTGGAAACTGTGCCGGAGAAGTTCTCCATTCTGCATTATGCGACGATGCTGGACTTGAAAAAGAAATAAAGCCCCACGCCGGACTTCCGGTTCGGAACTGTGAATTGACGGGAAACAGAAAAAACTTTGCAAAATGCCTTTACAAATCGGAAAACCCATGATATAATATGTAACGATACCGCTAGGATGGCTTTGCGGAGTAAGCCCCAACGGGGACGTTGCCTGCCCTTGGCTCTCCTTGCCGGCAAATATTTTAAAGAGGTGACTTTACCATGATGAGAAAAGAAGAAAAAACCCAGATCATTGAGGCCAACAAACGCCACGAAGGCGACACCGGTTCTCCCGAAGTCCAGATCGCAATCCTGACCAAACGGATCAACGACCTGACCGAGCACCTGAAGGCTAACAAAAACGACCATCATAGCCGCCGCGGCCTGCTGAAAATGGTCGGCCGCCGCCGCAACCTGCTCAACTACCTCATGAAGACCGATATCGACTGCTACCGCGCTCTGATTGAGAAACTGGGCATCCGTAAGTAATTTTTGGCAATCGGGAGGCAGATGGTTTTCCATCTGCCTTTTGGTGTATCTTCCGGCGGCTGTCCCGCCGGGGAAAAACGATAAAAATTTGTTGGTGCGGGGAAACGGGTGTTTAGCATTAACTCGTACGTCCGAGCTTTCGGGCGCAGGATTTATTGCTAAGCCTGTTTTGTGCCGCACAGTCTGGAGGTACAAATGGCACACGAAATCAGAACCTTTGAAACCACTTTTGCCGGCCGCCCCTTGGTTGTGGAAACCGGCCGCACCAGCGAGCTGGCCAACGGCTCCTGCTGGGTCCGCTATGGCGAAACTGTTGTAATGGCCAACGTCACCGCTTCCGCCAAACCCCGGGAAGGCGTGGATTTCTTCCCCCTTTCTGTGGATTATGAGGAAAAACTCTACGCAGTGGGCAAAATCCCCGGCTCCTTCTTAAAACGCGAAGGCCGCCCCTCCGAGAAGGCCACCCTGGCTTCCCGGATGATCGACCGCCCCATCCGGCCCATGTTCCCCAAGGACATGCGCAACGATGTGTCGGTTGTGGTCACCGTCCTTTCCACCGACATTGACAATTCCCCGGAAATCGCGGGCTTTATCGCCGCGTCTATCGCTATCTGCATTTCGGATATCCCCTTTAGGGAACCCATCGCCGCTGTCAGCGTGGGCTTAGTGGACGGCCGGATTGTCCTGAACCCCATGACCGCCGACCGGGCCAAATCCGACCTGGATCTGACCGTTGCCGGTTCCGCTGAAAAGATCGTCATGATCGAGGCGGGCGCAAACGAAGTCCCCAACGACGTAATGCTGGACGCCATTGCCGCCGGTCACGAGGAAATCAAGAAAATGGTGGCCTTTATCGCCGATATCCAGGCCCAGATCGGCAAACCCAAATTTGCCTTTGAATCCAAAGAGGTTCCCCATGAGCTGCTGGACGCGGTTCTGGAGGAATTCGGCGACGCTTTCAAGGC
Source organism: Candidatus Merdivicinus excrementipullorum (assembly GCA_018716725.1). Taxonomy (GTDB): domain Bacteria; phylum Bacillota; class Clostridia; order Oscillospirales; family Ruminococcaceae; genus Merdivicinus; species Merdivicinus excrementipullorum. Next base: position 59,302 of record DVJP01000030.1, read on the forward strand.
CGCCTTGGACACCGATGATAAGAACGTTCGGGAAGAACGTTTGTTACCCATTAAGGACGCGATCCACGATAAATATGACCCCGAATACGCTGAAACCCAGCCCACCCTGCTGGATGAAGTGATCTATAAAGCCCAGAAAGTCATTGTCCGCCGCTGGCTCTTGGACGAGCAGAAGCGCGTGGACGGCCGCGGCATGGACGAAATGCGTCCCCTTTCCGCGGAAGTGGACCTGCTGCCCCGGGTGCATGGCTCCGGCTTGTTTACCCGCGGCCAGACCCAGGTGCTGACTGTGGCCACTTTAGGCCCTGTTTCCGACGCCCAGCTGTTGGACAGCATCGACGAGGAGCAGGAAAAACGCTATATGCACCAGTATAACTTCCCCTCCTACTCCGTAGGCGAGACCAAGCCCTCCAGAGGCCCCGGCCGCCGCGAAATCGGCCACGGCGCTTTGGCGGAGCGCGCTTTGGTTCCCGTCCTGCCGGATGTAAACGAGTTCCCCTACGCCATGCGGCTGGTTTCCGAAGTGCTTTCCTCTAACGGCTCCACCTCCCAGGCTTCCATCTGCGGCTCCACTCTGGCCCTGATGGCTGCCGGCGTGCCCATTAAAGCCCCTGTTGCCGGTATCTCCTGCGGCTTGATTACCGAGGGCGACCGCTGGATGACCATGGTGGACATCCAGGGCCTGGAGGACTTCTACGGCGATATGGACTTTAAAGTGGGCGGCACCCACAAGGGCATTACCGCTATCCAGGTGGACATCAAGATCGACGGCCTGACCCTGGACATCATCAAGGACGCTTTCGAGAAAACCAAAAAGGCCCGGGATTATATCATTGATGAGGTTATCCTGAAAGCCATTCCGGCTCCCCGGGACCATGTTTCCAAATACGCGCCCAAGCAGAAATCCACTATCATCCCTGTGGATAAGATCCGTGACGTCATCGGCACCGGCGGCAAGGTCATCCAGAAAATCTGCGCCGAATGCGACGTCAAAATCGACATCAACGAGGACGGCAGCGTCTTTATCCTGGGCATCGACCAGGATAACGTGGACCGGGCTATGTATATTGTGGAAACCATTGCCCGCGACCCGGAAGTTGGAGCCATTTACAAGGGCAAAGTGACCCGGCTCATGAACTTCGGCGCGTTCGTGGAGATTGCTCCCGGCAAGGAAGGCTTGGTACACATTTCCAAGCTGGAAAATTACCGGGTGGACAAAGTGGAAGACGTGGTCAATGTAGGCGATGAGGTGTACGTCAAGGTCACCGAAATCGACGACCAGGGCCGCATCAACCTGTCCCGGAAGGACGCTATGAACGACCTGGCCCGCCGGAACCAGAAATAATGCGATGAAGAAACCGCCGCATCCCTTTTGGGGTGCGGCGGTCTTTTGCGTTTAGGAAACATCTGCGCCGGTTTCGGCGTCAGCTTCTTTTTCTTCGGCGCTTTCTTTGGGAATGGGCGTTAAAACGATGCGTCCCTCCTCTAAATGGGTCAGCATGGTTTCCCGGCCGGTAATGCCCAGTGCCTCCAGATACTCCTTGGGCAGCTGGACGCGGCCGGTGCGGTCCACGACGGTGCGTTCCTCCACCTCCGGCGGCTCTTCCTCGGAATCCTCGCTTAAGGAGCCGATATTCTCAAGCGAAAGCTTCCGGCGGATAAACTCGCTGCTGGTGCGGCCGTCCCGGATCATCACCGCCCGGCTGACAAAGGAGGACACCAGCCGGTCATGAGTGACAATGACAATGGTAATGCCCAGCTGCTGGTTGAGCTTTTGGAAAAGCCGCAGCAGTTCCTTGGTGGTTTTGGAATCCACGGCGCCGGTAGGTTCGTCGGCCAAGAGGAGCCGGGGGTTCCCGGCTAAGGCGATGGCAATGGCAACCCTTTGCTGCTCGCCGCCGGAAAGCTCCGTCAGGCGGCTGTTTTTCCGGTGGGACAGCCCCACCAAGTCCAGCAGAGCGGAAGCTCGTTCCTTGGCGTTTTTGCAGGAGATGGAGCTGCCGTCAGGGCCGGGGAGGGGCGGCATTTTCGCAGGGTCCGCCCGGCTGATGGAAAGGGGAATTTCCACATTCTGCTGGGCCGTCAGGTAGGGGATCAGGTTCCGGGCGGGGTTCTGCCAGACAAACCCCACGGTGGACCGCCGGTATTCCATCATCTGCTTGGGAGTGAAGGCCAGCAGGTTTTTGCCGTCCACCGTCAGTTTTCCGGCGCTGGGCACGTCTAAGCCCCCAAGCATGTTGAGCAGGGTGGATTTGCCGGAGCCGGAATTGCCGATAATGGCCATCAGCTCCCCGTCCTCCACCGTCAAATCCAGCCCTTGCAGGGCCACCACTTCAATTTCCCCGGTTTTGTAGATTTTTACCAGGTTTTCGCAGTTAATCATGAGGCCTCCCCCTTTCCCGTCACAGCCCGCAAAATCCCGTCCTCCAGGGTAAACACCTGGTCGGCCAGCTGCATCAGATCCGGGTCGTGGGTGGTCATGACAATGGTGGCCCCCTGTTCCTCAATGAGTTTTTTGAATACTGCAATCACCTGCAGGCCCATGTTGGAATCCAGCTGGGCGGTAGGCTCGTCGGCGAAAATCACCGCCGGACGGTGGGCAATGGCCCGGGCGATGGCCACCCGCTGCTGCTCGCCGCCGGACATTTCCTGGGGGAGATGGGCGGCCCGTTTGGCTAGGCCCACATAGTCCAAGCATTCCAAAGCCCGTTCCCTGCGCCCTGCCGCCGGGAACCCGGCCACCCGCAGGGCAAATTCCACATTCTCCAAGGCCGTCATGGCGGACATCAACGCAACGGACTGAAAAACAAATCCGATGCGGGTCCGCCGCAGCTTATCCCGTTCCCGTTCAGGCAGGGCGGACAGCTCCTTGTCCTCAAAGTAGATTTTTCCCGAGGTGGGCCGGTCCAGGGACCCCAGAAGGTTAATGAGGGTGGTTTTTCCGGAACCGGATTTGCCGCTTAGTAAGTTCAGGCACTGGGGCCGGATGGCCAGGGTCACGTCCTGCAAAGCGTGGACCTCCCCGGCGGAGGAGGAAAAGGTGCGGGTTAGGCCTTCTGTGCGGATAATGGGCGTATATTCTTCCATATCTCTTCCCCCTTTCTTAATCTTCGCCCAGTTTCAGGGCTTCGCCGGCATGGAGCTTAAAGACCGTCCGCCCCAGGATAAAGGCGGCGGCCGCCAGCATAATCAGCACGATCCCCACGGTGCGCCAGTAATCTTCCGGGAAGGCCACCACCGTAAAGGGGAGAATCTGGTCGGCGGCGTCCACATTGCATTCCAAAATCGGGGCGAACAGCACCGCCGTCAAAGTCCCCAGCCCCAGCCCGGCCAGTATGGAGGCGGCGGACACCAGAATCTGCTCCCACAAAAGAACCATGACCACCGAAAGCCGGGTAAGGCCCATGGAGCGCAGGATGCCGAACTGCAACAGCCGCCCCTTGATGGCCAGAATCCAGTAGATAAAGAACCCCACCATGGTAATCAGCATAGTCACCACAAAGGACAGGGTGAAAAAGCCGTTGATTCCCTGGGTCATGGGGTCGTTTTTCATGGCGGTAACCTCCGCCGTGGTGTCTTGCAGGGAGGTGATGGGCACCCCCATTTCCGTAAGTTCCTCGTAAAGCTGGGCGGAGGTGACCCCCGGGGCCTTTTTCAGCCAGATAGCGTAAGGCTCCAGCTTGGTTTCCTGCTGAAGGTAGATCAGATTCGCCACAGCTAAGGCCGGCGTATTTTTTGCGGTCCCCACCGGGTTAAAGGAGGGGAAATAGTCAATGCCGGCGTAGACGATAAATTCCACCGACTCTTTGTTGTCTCCGATGGTCAAAAACACCGCGTCGCCGGGAGTGAGACTCAGTTCCTCCATTAAGGAATTGGATAAAAGCAGCGCCCGCGGCTCGTCGGCCATCAGGTTCAGGTACTCGTTGATGTGGTGGGGAAGCAGGCTGTTTTTCATCCAGCAGGTATTGCCGAACTCATTGGGGACAATGCCCATTAGGGTAAGATTCCCGGCTTTTTGGGAATTGGCCGAAAGGGAGACGTCCTTTTTCGTCAAAACCCGGGCAGCGCTCTGGGCGGTTTCCATATTTTCATATTTGGAGAATTGAGGCTCCGTGTAGTAGACCGGCCCTTCCTCCGAAGCCGGTACGGCCCCCGGCGCCATGACGCCGCCGGAACCGCTGGAACCGCCGGTGGAGGGCCACTCCTCCTGCAAAACGATGTCCGCGCCAATGCTGTATCGGATGCGGTCCTCGTCGTTCTGGTTTAAAGTCCGGACGGTGACGGCGTTGAAAATGCCCATGGAAACCGTGAAAATTAAAAACAGGGAAATGGCCTGGGTGTTCCGGCTGCTGCGGGAGGTATTAATCAGGGACAAATACAGCACCGGCCCCCAGAACCGCCGGCCAATCCGGTAGACGAGCTTGATAAACAGGGGGAATACCCGCAGGAATAACAGAGTTCCGCCCAAAATAAAGATGGTGGAGCTTAAATACATGGTAAAGTCAATGGGGATCTCCGATGCAGCAGCGCCGGTTTCCCGGATGATTTGCAGACGGTTTTGGAAATTGTAAAGGCCGTAGAGGGACACTGCCAGGCAGATGAAGTCCAAAAACAGCCGCTGCCACAACGGGGCGGGGGTTTTGCCGGATTTTTTCCGTTTAAAGGACACAATAGAGGTTTCGCCGGTAAAGGCCGCGGCGGCCAGCATGGTGATGACCAGCAGAACCGCTGTGGCCGCCCCGTACAAAACAGCGGGAAGCGTCAGGGAAACCGGCAGTGCCTTGCGGTTTACAAATTCCATAAACCCGTTGGAGGAGCCGATGATCTGGCAGAACAAAAGGCTCAGCATGGGGCCGATGATGAAAGCCGCCAGGGACAAAACCGCCGACTGGGCGGTATAAACCCCGGTGATCTGGCCTTTGGACGCGCCGCGGCTCCGCAAAACGGCGATTTCGTTTTTTTCATGCCCCAAAATCAGCCGGGAAACCATGAGTACATAAAACAGGAGCATCAGCAGGATGGGGATTTCGATAATCCACAAGGTAGCGGTCAGCTCTTCCCGTCTGACGTCGTATTCCTCCAAAATGGAGCCGAAGGAGCTGCGGAGGGAAGGCGAGAAAAATTTCTGGTCCTCATATTTAGCCAAAACTTTGGAAATAGCGCCGCAGTTTTCCGGGGTCATGCTTCGGTAGTCCAAAGCCGCCGCCCATTGGGCGTGGTCGAAGAGGGGGGCGTCCGCTTCCACAAACATTTGGGAGAACAGCTCCGGCTGGATCATAATTACGTCGGAAAAAGTGCTCCAGGGCATGACCCAAAACAAGCTTTCCGGGTCCTTCATCCGGTAAACCCCTGTAATTTTAACAGTGGCCGCCAGGGTGTGGGAAGTGCCTCCTTGAGAGCTGAATTGATACTGGTACAAGTCATAGGAGGTCCCAAGGGAGCAGTCCAGGTTCCGGGCGGCTTCCTCGCTGACAACGGCCTCAATGACGCCGTCTTTGGCTTCCGCGGAGGGGAAAGCTCCGTCCAGCAGCTCTACCTGGTCAAAAAGCCCTGTGCAGGCCCCAAGGCCGCCGGATTTGTACAAATCGTGAATATCCTCCATGGCTGTGCCGGCCCGGACGACCCGCAAGTCGCCAGCTTCCGTATAAACGGAGAACTCCTGCATTGGCAGGCCGGTTTCCGCTATCAATTCCTGAAACTGGGTTTCATATTGATGGTAGGCTTGGGTTTTGACAACCGGGTCTTTGCTACCCTCATAAAGGTCTGTATCCGCCAGCAGCCGGCCGGGATACACATTTTGGGACGTCTGTACCTGCTCTAAGTCCTTTAAGAGCATCCGGCTCAAAATGGCGTGGCTGTATACCGGCATACTGCATACGATGGCCACCGCCATGAGATAACCGGCCAGCAGGCTCAGGGCCAGCCACCGGTTCTGGCGCATTTTGCGCAGTGCAAATTGGAACATACCGCCGGCCCCCTATTTGATAATGACGACTTCGCCTTCTTCAAGGCCGTCTACAACCTCAACGTCCGTGACGTTTTTAATACCGGTTTCAATGACCCGTTCCTTTTTAACGCCGTCTTCCAGCACCTGGACATAAGACTCGCCGGAATACAGAGAAACCACGTTCCGGGGCAGGATCAGCACGTTATCCTTCTGCTGCTTAATCAGTTCTACGGAAACCGATTCCCCCAGCAGGTCCCCTTCCGGCAGCTGGTCGGTGATTTCCACCCGGATAAAGGATTCTCCCTTTTCCATAGCCAAGGAGGGGGATTCAGCGGAGGTCATTGCCACCTTGCCGGCATATTCCGTGCCGTCCAGGGTGACCGTTACATCTTTGCCCAGCTGGAAGTCAGATACCTTATCCCCGGTGCACTCAATTTGCAGGGAAGTAGGGTCCACCACCCGCATTAAGGTGCTGCGGGCGGCAATATAGTCCCCGATCCCCACATTATTGATATAGGAAACCACCCCGTCGATAGGGGAGTAGATGTACTGCTTGGAAAGCTCCTCCTGCATTTCGTCCAGCTGGATCTTTTGCAGCTGGTAGTCGATTTCCGCCAGCCGGATTGATTCTGAAGTAGCGTTCTCTGCCTTTCTGGCGGCGTTTAGGGCAATTTGGGCGCGTTCCACCAAAAGCTTCTGCTTTTGGATTTCGCTTTCCAGCTCATCCGTGTCCAGCCGGGCCAGAAGCTGCCCTTTTGTCACAGTATCCCCGGATTTCACATTGATCTCGCTTAAATAGCCGGAGCGTTTTTCAAAGGACAGGTCATAGGTGCTGGTGGAAATAAAGGTGCCGGAGGTGGTAACGCTGTCCACGATGGTCCCCCGTTCCACGGTGGTGGTGGTGTAGGTGACAGCGACAGGTTCCTTTAACGGCGGGGCTAAAGCTTCTTCCTCCTCCGGGAACAGCCCGCATCCGGACAGGGCGATGGCAGCCAGCGCGGCCGCGGCCGCGATTCGTAAAATTTTCATCATCATCAGCTCTTTTCCATTATGATTCCGTGTTATTCAGATATTTATAAGTATTGCATATTTTATAAAGGAAAACAACCGTATTTTTTCACAAATTATAAACCTCTGTCTGTGGCAAACAGACAAAGATTTTGGAAGGATTGGAAAATCCCAGGAAATTTGGTATAATGAAGGCAGAAGCTATTGGGAGGGGATGGAGAGATGCAGCTGCCAACGGATTATTTAAGCCCGGCGCTATTGCGGTGCAGTCATTATGACGGTTACGCGGCCAATCAAAATACGCCGTACAGTGTCCGGACGGTTTATGATTATGAGGTGGAGTATTACCTGCGCTGCGACGGAGGGATCCGGGTGGACGGGAAATTCCTGCCTTTTCACGCAGGTGAAATGAACCTGCGCAAGCCCGGGCAGGCGGTGCAGGGGGTGCCGCCCTACGAATGCTACATCCTCTGCGTGGATTTGGTGGGGAACGGCCGCCGGGGCGGCAGCGGCTATTCCTTCGGCACCCGAGAAGAGGCCCAGGAACGGTATGAAAACCCCCTTTTGGACAGCCTTCCCGACCGGCTGGAAATCCCGCACAGGGAACTGGTGACAGGGCTTTTTGAAAGTATCCTCCGGAACCAGGATTCGGTGGGGGATCTGGCCTTCTTCCGGCTGAAATCCAGTTTATTCTACCTTTTTTCCGAGATTTTTGAGGCGGCTGCGGCCCACAATGTTTCCGGAAGCACGGCGGCGGTGCGGAGGGCGGTCCGGCGGCTGCGGGAGGATTTCGCGGGACCGGTGAAAATTGAGGAGCTGGCCCGGGAAAGCGGCCTGAGCCGGGCCTTTTTCCACCGGCGTTTTTTAGAGGAAACCGGCCTGACGCCCGGGCAGTTCTTAACCCGGCTGCGGATGGAAAAGGCCAAGGACCTTCTGGGCTTTACGGCCATCCCGGTGGGGGAGGCGGGCGCCCTGTGCGGGTACCCGGATCCGGTCTATTTCGCCAGGATGTTCCGGCAGTACACCGGCCTGACCCCCAGCGCCTACCGCCGCCAGGCTGCCGGCAGCCCGCGGTAAAAGCCTCCGGCTTTTGCAGAAAAAGATACTTTTGTCCTAGTTTTTCAACAAAAATCCTAACGCTTGCAGGAAAATTATGCTATACTGATTCCACAAAGTTTTTCCGAAAGAAGGGGATTTTTGTGACAGGAAAAGAACGGATGCTGCGGATTCTCCGGCACGAGCCGGTGGACCGCATTGGAGTTTATGAGCATTTCTGGGGCGACACCTATAACGCCTGGCGGGCCGAAGGGCATATTCCCAACGGGGAATCCTTCGACGACCATTTCGGTTTTGATATGTCCGAATGCTGGCCCCTTAACATGGTAGCGGACCTGGATTTCAAGCAGGAAGTTGTGGCTGAGGATGAGGATACCATTACATTTTTGGACGGAAACGGCGCTATCCTCCGGCGGCACAAATTCCACGACACCACCCCGGAGCATGTGGATTTCACGGTGAAAGAGCGGGAGGACTGGGAGAAAATCAAACCCCTCCTGCTGGAGCCTAATCCCCGCCGCATCAACTTCGAGGCCTACCGCAACGCAAAAAAAGCCGCCGCAGACGCCGGACGGTTCTTTGTGTGGAGCGGCGTCAACGTCTTTGAGTGCATGCATCCGGTGTGCGGCCACGAAAATATGCTGGTGGGCATGGCCCTGGACCCGGACTGGGTGCGGGATATGGCCGAAACTTACGCGAACCTGACTATCAAGCTCCAGGAAATCCTGTTTGAGCAGGAAGGCTACCCGGACGGTATCTGGTATTACGAGGACATGGGCTATAAGGGCAGCCCCTTTATGTCTCCCACTATGTACAAAGAGATTATCCAGCCTTCCCACATCAAGACCTTCGGCTGGGCCAAGGAGCACGGCCTGCCGGTTATCGTCCATTCCTGCGGTTTTGTGGAACCCCTGGTGCCTTACATGATCGAAGCGGGCATGGACTGCCTCCAGGTCATTGAAATCAAGGCCGGCATGGATTTGTTAAAGCTCCATAAGCTCTATGGGGACAAAATCGCCTTTATGGGCGGCATCGACGTCCGCACCCTTTACACCAACGACCGGGAGATTATCACCAAAGAGCTGGAAAGCAAGATTCCGGTTGTGAAGCAGGGCTTTAACTATGTGGTGCACAGCGACCACTCCATCCCCAAAACCGTCAACTACGAAACCTACTGCTTCTTCCTGGAAAAGGCCCTGGAACTGGGCAAATACGAGTAAAAAGAAATGGGCCGGTTATATACCGGTCCATTTTGCGTGGTTTATATGATGAAATAGGAACGCCCCGGGAAACTGTAGGGGACGGTGCCCACATCGTCCCATGGATACAAAACTACGGGCCGGGCAACCCGGTTCCTGCAAATTTTCCGAATCAGTGCCGGTGGCTCCCCGCCGGTTTCTCAAAAATCAGCCGGATAGCCGCATGGAACCCCATGTCAAACCCGTGATATAAATGCTCGGCGTTGCAGGCTCCCCAGGCGGCGTCCAGTTTTTCCAGTTCCCCCTGGTCGGGTATCTTTTCTTCCAGCAGTTCATAAAAACGGCGATAGGCCCGGGTCAGTTCCGGGGGGTCCGGCTCCTGTTCCAAAATATCGAAAAATAAATCGCGCAAATCATACATGTCACGTTCCTCCTGTCAAAATTTGTGTTTGACAAGAACGCCCCTCTGATGTATACTAGATTTCAGATAGGATTTTCCTGTCGTCTTATAGAGTTTCGGTTTGTTTTGCAAAGTGGGCCGGAACTCTATTTTTGTTTGTCGATACGGTCTTTTACCAATTTTACCCCTTGCATGATAACATCCGTTCGGGTTGTGGAAAGTTTATCGGCACACTCCTGAATCAGCGCCGCTTCGTCCTTTCTAAGCCGAATATTTAAGTTGATATTCCGGGGGTTTTCTTTTGGAGGCCGTCCGGTTTTGGGGCTCATATCATCACCTACTTTCAGCCCATACAATAAATATAATACGGCACGTGCAATATGTCAAGCCTTTTTAGAAAATTTTGCATTTTATGAGGGCGGGATAAACCGTCGCTTTCGGCACAGAATCCCCGCCCCTACAAATGTGTTTTTTGTTCCGTTTTATAACGATAGGAGATGAAACACATCCATACGGCGAGTTTATCGAGCCGTTCTGACAGTTGGATAGGAATACTACGGCCGCGGCGAATTGCCGCGGGGCCTCCCCATTTGAACGCAAAAGCGGGAATAACTTTTACAGCGGCGCAACTTGTTTGCGCCAGCCGAAGCTTAACGCGGGGTACAATGGCCGCGTCGTCTTATCAGCGGCGATTCGCCGCTACATCATGATTTGGCCGTTAATGACAATGCCGAACCGCAGGTCAAAGAAGGCCGCGGCCTTCCGGCACAAAAGCATGCGGGTCATGAAAATCTCAAAATATTCCAGGATCGGGCAGATGCTGGAATCGATTTCCAGTTCCAGGGTAATGGTTTTCGCCTCCTTGTCCAGCTTTAGGGCGCTGCGTTCTACGGCATAGTTTACCCGGTCGTGGATGTCGAAGGCAATAGTGTCTTTGCTGCGGACCCGGCTGCGGCGCACGTCGGATTTGTCCGCCAAAATCAGGGCCGCCGCCAGCTCGTTGACCGGGTAGGCCGTTTCCTCGTCGTGGTTGCCGATGGCTGTAATCACCGCCGCTGTTTCCTCTGGGGGCATCCCCAGCTTGTCCAAAAGCCGGAAGGCCATGATCGCGCCGCTTTGGGCATGGTCCACCCGATTTACTACGTTGCCGATATCGTGGAGATACCCGGCAATCCGGGCAAGCTCCGCCGTCCGGGCCGGATACCCCAGCTCTGCCAGGAGATCAGCCGCCTGTTTGGCGCATTTGGCCACATGGGCGAAGCTGTGCTCCGTAAATCCCAGGGCTTCCAGGGAAGCGTCGGCCTGACGGATATAGGTATTGATTTCCTCACTGTGACGCAGGAGGTCGTAAGTGATTTCCATAAATCCACTCCTTTCATACTGCATACTGCCAGTATAACACATTTTTTGTCTGGAAAAAACCAATTTGCGGAAAACCATAAATAAAGTTCGAAAAATCCAATGATTTTGATAGCAATTTCCAGTGAGATGTGGTATACTGAACCTAAATACGGGAGTATTCCCGCAGCCTGGCTTATTCTCTTCCATGGGATCTGCGGAAGGGTACGGCTGGGAAATAGACGAATAGAACGGAGTGAAATCCCAATGACACACAAGGAACGGTTTATCAAAACCCTGAAAGGCGAGAAAATCGGCGGCCAGGTGCCAACCTTCGAGCTGGTATTTTTCCTGACCATGGAAGCCTTCGGCAAGGTGCATCCCTCCCACCGGGCGTATTACCAGTGGAACCAGATGAGCCAGAACGAACGGAACCTCCACATGAACGAAATGGCGGATCTGTACATTGAAACCGCAAAACGGTACGGCCACAGCGCTATTTTCCTGCATCCCAATCCCGGCGATTTTGAAAACGCTCTTTGGCTTTTGCAGCTGATCCGGGAAAAAAGCGGCGATGAATATTACCTGATGATGCACGGCGACCCCACTTGGGCTATCCCGGACGGGGACAGCATGTTCGAGTTCTCCGCCAGAATGTACGAGGAGCCGGAAAAACTCAACGAAGAGTCTGAGCGCCGCCTGGAAAGCGCCCTGGAATTTGCCCGGAAGCTGGACGACAACGGCCATCTGCTGGACGGCTTTACCCTTTGCTCCGATTACTGCTTCAATACCAATCCCTTCTTCAGCCCCGACAAATTTGACGAGCTGATTGTGCCCTACTTGAAGCGTGTCATTGACGAATACCGGAAAATGGGCTACTACACTATCAAGCACACCGACGGAAACATTATGCCCATCGCCAAACAGATGGCAGACTGCGGCCCCGATGCGTTCCATTCTCTGGATCCTCAGGGCGGCGTCAGCATCCCCGAGCTGCGCAAGCTCATCGGCGATAAGATCACCCTGGTGGGCAACGTCAACTGCGGCCTTTTGCAGACCGGCACTGACGAGGAATGCCGGGAGGATGTAAAACGTTCCCTGCGGGAAGGTATGGAGCGCGGCTATGGCTACATTTTCTCCACTTCTAACTGCGCTTACACCGGCATGCCGTTAGAGCGTTATGAAATGATGATGGATATTTGGAAAGAATACGGCAACTACGACCGTTATCCCAACGGCAAAGGCATCTAAGGGCCTTTATCCATACAGCCAATAAGTTGACAGGGGCGTCCTTGGGGGCGTCCCTGTTTTGTTATGGCGTCACAAAAACAGGGCCAGGGAAGCAAAACACTGTAAGCCGTGGTGTGACATTGATCTTGTAGGGGACGACGCCCACATCGTCCCGCATTTTGAAACATGACCTTTGTATTGTAGGGGCGTGCATTGCACGCCCGTGGTTTGCCAGAAACGTTCCCGTGTTTTATGCGGGCGGAGAAACCCGGCTCTGCTGGCGTGCCGCCTATGCGGCGGGGCAGAGAACGGCAAAAGGGTTAGGTTTTGCGCAGCACCCCATCTTTTTTTGCGCGAAAAAAGATGGGGAAGAAAAACGCGCCGGGGCAAGCCCCTGGACCCCACGCCGCGGCCGCATACCACCAGATGCGTATTGGTTGTACAACTTTTAGGAAAGGCATCGTGGCGGGATTTTATAATTCGCTAGTATCTAGTATATTGTAGGGGGCGATGCCCACATCGCCCCGCAATTATCGAAAATGATTGTATAGAACTGCGGGCGGATGTGGGCATCCGCCCCTACAAATGCGTTGTTCGCTTGATAGTACAAAAATGAAGGGGCGGGACTTCCCCGTTTTAACCGTAGAAGCGGGGAAATCTTTCACAGGGGCGCAACTTGTTTGCGCCAGCCGAAGCCTAACGCGGGGTACAACAGCCGCGGCGCGTCGTCAAGCTAACTTGACGACAAGCGGCGGGGCTTCCCCGTTTTAACCGTAGAAGCGGGGAAATCTTTTCCAGAGGCGTGACTTGTTCACGCCAATCGAAGCTTGTTGCGCGGCAGAACGGCCGCGTCGACTTAGCAGCGGGGCTTCCCCGCCGCCGGTTGGTAATAACAGCAGCCGTCCACTTTTGTGCCGGTGACAGCCGCATCCGTCCGGGCACAGTACCCGTCCCGTTGGTACCGGCAGTCCTTGCTGCATGGAATTAAGTTCATAAAAATCCTCCTCCAATCAGATTTTTCATGACCGTTACCCTGATATTTTGCCGTTTTTCCGGCACACTATACCCAGACGAATTTTGAGGAGGGTGCGATTGTGAAAAAAGCCGTGATATTTTCCGCCGCGGTACTTGCGGCGTTTATTGGAGCATGGCTGATTTCCGGCGGGAAACCGCCGGAAGTGCAGCTGGTTTCTATGAAAGAGCTGGCCTATACCGAAACTGTTTCCGTGTCCGGGGTTGTGGAATCGCCAAATCAAAGTGAGCTGAACCTGGACTATCCGGTGGTCCCTGAAAAAGTCCTGGTAAAAGAGGGGGACTCCGTGTCTTACGGCGATCCCATCGCTTTGGTGGACAAGGAAGCAACCATCCGGGCGGCGGCCGGATTTGCGGCGCAGTTTACGGAAGAACTGCCGGACGGCGTGTCAGATAAGGTGAAAGCGGCCTTTTCCGCCATCAGCGGGGAGCTTGCCCAGAATATGGACGCCCTGCCGGAAACCATTTCCGCCCCCATGACCGGCGTCGTTACCTCCCTGTCTCTGACAGCCGGGGAACTGTTCCTGCCCACTGGGCCGGCCGCCGCCGTTTCCACAGTGGACACCCTCCAGCTGCGGCTTTATGTGCCGGAATCCCAAGTGAACCTCTTAAAAACCGGGGAAACTTTTACCTTTACGGTCCCCGCTGTCCAGGACGGCCTGTTTGAAGCCCATATCACCCGGTTCAGCCCCTCCGCCTATCAGAAGCTGGACGGGATGTCCTACGAAACCGTGGTGGACGCGGTGGCCAAGGTGGAGGACACCTTTAACGCGCTGCGCCCCGGCTACACCGTCCAGGCGGAACTGCCCGCCGGGGAGGAGGAAACCCTCTGGCTCCTGCCCTACGAGGCGGTGGCCCAGGACGAAAACGGCCAGGAATATGTGTATGTCTGCCGGGAGGGAGAGATTTCCCGCCGGGATGTGGAAACCGGCCGGGAACTGTCCACCTCCATCCAGATTGTAAGCGGCTTGGGCCGTTATGAGAAGGTAGTTTTGGACGCAGAGACCCTGGAAAAGGATGCCGGAGGGGATGAACCATGGAGTTTTTGAAAAACGCCTGGCGGAATACCGGCCGTCGGCCTGCCCGGTCCCTGCTTACCATTCTGAGCATCGCCATCGGGGCCTTTTCGGTGATGCTCATTGGCGCGGTGGGGTTAATCGGACAGCAGGCCGTTGCCAGCGAATTGGCGGGCTTAGGCCTTCAGGGATTGATGGTCAGCGGGGAGGACCGGCCCTTGACGGAGGAGGTCCTGACAGAGACCTCCCAGGAGCCTTCTGTGGCCGGGGCCACCCCTTTTTTGGTGGAATACACGGACATCCGCGCCCGGGGAGAAAAGCGGAAAGCCGCCGTGTGGGGCGTTGATTCCAGCGTGGGCCAGGTCATTTCCATGGAGCTTCAATACGGCCGGGAGATCACCCCGGCGGACGTCCGCAGCGGCGCCCATGTCTGCCTTGTAGAGGAAAATCTGGCCATGGAGATTTTCCACCGGGAAAACGCCGTGGGAAAGACCCTGACGGTGACTTTGAACGGGGCGGAGGAGAAATTTACCATTGTGGGCGTAATGGAAACCGGCGGCGCGCTGCTGCAAGGCATGATGGGAGACGGCGTGCCGTTATTTGCCTACCTGCCCTATACCGTCCAACAAGACTGCACCGGCCGGGAGGATTTTGACCGGATTGCCGTCAAACTGAAGCAGGGGGTGGAACCGGAGGACGCAAAACGTCTCTTATCCCGGCAGCTTGGCGGGGAGGAGGCGGTGAAGGTGGAGAATATGAACCGCTATGCCGGGACGGTCCAGCAGGTTTTAAGCATCGTATCCTTGGTGCTGGCGGCCATTGCGGGCATCAGCCTCCTGGTGGCCTGCCTGTCCGTCATGACCACCATGCTCTGTTCAGTGGGGGAGCGGACCCGGGAAATCGGCATCAAAAAAAGCATTGGCGCTTCCCCGCAGATGATTGTGTGGGAATTCTTGCTGGAAGCGGCCCTGCTGAGCCTGGCAGGAGGACTGGCGGGAATTTTGGCCGGCGCTTTGATGGGATGGGCCGGCTGTCTGGCCTTAGGGATTCCGTACCTCTTCCCGGGAAATTTGGCTTTGGCCTGCGCCCTGGTTTCCCTTTTGGCCGGGACGGCTTTTGGGGCGTATCCCGCCCGGAAAGCGGCGAAGCTCAAGCCGGCGGACGCCTTGCGGACAGAATAAAAAATGCCGCCGGGGCAGCTTACTCCGGCGGCGTAATTTGGCTAACCAGTATCATTTGTGCAGCAAGGCGCACAAAGAGTTTTTCGATTTGCCGCAAGAATCACCACTTACCGTGCCAAACAATTCACTGGATTGTTTGGCAAAGAAGGATTCGGATGCGGTCGGACGGCTGTGCCGTTCGATACACCCCTTGCGGGGGTTTATCGAGCTGTTCCTGCGCTTTATGTCTTGGAGATTTCGTTTCCTGCGGGAAACGAGGAAGGGACTCTGTCCCCTCCACCCCTGCAAGCTTTTGAAAAAGCTTGACCAAAACTTTTATTTTATCTTTTGCAGTTATGTTTATTAATCATTATTCTGTGCCGCCGGGGCAGCTTACTCCGGCGGCGTTTTTATAGAGCAAATTAAGAAATAAAAGGATTCGTGCGGTTTTTCATCAGCTGGGATTTCAGCACGCCGCCAATCAGCAGCCCGCCGACGGCGGTGATGATGATTTCCGGCACCATATACAGGCCGTTGTAAATTAAGGAATACACTGCGGACAGGGCGTTCCCGTGGAAGGTTTCCAAAAACCACCCGCCCCAGGGCACCTGATCTCCGAAGAACCATTCCGCGTAGCTGGAAAACAGGAAGAATCCGGAGAGAAAATGGCAGAGGTACCGGCCAAGCAGTCCGATTACCGCCCCAAGGGCCAAGGCAGCCGGAACCTTTTTGACAAATTTGGGGGCAAATCCCGCCAGCCCGATGGCCGCGAAAGCAAGGATGTAGTCTAACAGCATGACCCAGAAAAAGGTAGTCAAGCCGCCGTTGGATTCAATCATGGCGGCCAAGCCTCCGGCACGCCCGCCGGAAATCAGCATGGTGATAAGGCCGTGGACCACCCCGGCCAAGGAACCCCATGCAGGGCCGTATTTGTAAGCGATGACGACCAGGGGAAGCATGGAACAGAGGGTGACGGACCCGCCGTACAGCCAGGTGGCGTCAAATTTTAAAAAGGTGTCAATCAGGATGCCGATAGCCAGCAGGATACCGCTTTCCGTTAAACGGAGGATTTTTTGGTTTTGATTAGTTTGCATAAAAAACGTCCTTTGACAGTTATTTCAGGGGCTGTTTCCCTGACGGCTAAGAAAAAAGCCGCAGGGCAACCCCACGGCCGGAATTTGTCTGTTACAAATCTTCCTTCGGTGGGATTATCCACACAGGTTCGAGGGTTGAAGCGCGCTTCTCTCAGCCGGGTTTTCACCGGCACCCCTGATTCGACATTTATTTTAACATAAATTTTACATTTCGTCAATCCCTAGGCCCATTTTCCAGGATAAATTTAGCCACCCGCAGGCCGTCTACGGCGGCGCTCATAATCCCTCCCGCGTATCCGGCTCCTTCCCCGCAGGGATAAAGCCCTTTGACGGATATGGAGTTAAAATCTTCCCCCCGGCTGATGCGGATGGGGCTGGAGGTGCGGGTTTCCGGCCCGGTGAGGACAGCGTCCGCCTCGGCGAAGCCGCGGAGCTTCCGGTCAAAAAGCCGAAGCCCGTCCCGCATCATCCCGGTAATCTGCCGGGGAAAGAGCTTGTCAAAATCCACCGGCGCAAGGCCCAGGGCGTAGCTGGGCTGCACCCGGTTTAAGGAAAGGCCGGGTTTCCCCTCCAAGAAATTCCCGGCCGTTGCGCCGCAGGCCCGGTAGTTTTCCCCGGCCAGCAGGAAAGCCCGGTGTTCCAGCTGCTCCTGGAATTCCAGCCCGGCGAAAATGCCGCTGCCAAAATCCGAGGAATCCACCGACACCACCAAAGCGGCGTTGGCGTTTTCCTTGTCCCGTTTATATTCGCTCATGCCGTTGGTCACCACCTGCCCTAGTCCCGATGCGGCGGGAACCACTGTGCCGCCGGGGCACATGCAGAAGGTGTACACGGCTTTTTCCCCCTGCCGGTGGGAAAGCTGGTATTCCCCGGGGGGCAGATCCGGATGCCCGGCCATTTTGCCGTAAAGCCCCCGGTCAATCCACTCCTGCCGGTGTTCAATCCGCGCCCCCACGGAAAAGGGTTTGGATTCCATGAAAACGCCGTGCCGGGCCAGCATCCGGAAGGTATCCCGGGCGCTGTGGCCCACGGCCAAAATTAAATGGGAAACCGCCAAAGGCTCACCGTTGACAGAAATGCCGGTGAGCTTTCCGTTTTGGACGGAAATCCCGGTAAGCTGGGTGTGGAACCGCACATCCCCGCCGTTTTGGAGGATTTCCTGCCGGATGGACCGGACAACTTGCCGCAGCCGGTCGGTGCCGATATGAGGCTTGGCCTTTTTCAGGGTTTCCATGGGCGCCCCGTGGCGGCCGAACTGCTCTAAGACATAAGAACACAAGGGGTCGTTGATCCGGGTGGTCAGCTTCCCGTCGGAAAAGGTGCCTGCGCCGCCTTCTCCGAACTGGACGTTGCAGTTTTCGTCCAGCTGGCCCCTGGCCCAGAAGTTTTCCACTGCCTGCACCCGTTCTTCCACCGGGCCGCCCCGTTCCAGGACGATGACCGGAACCCCGTGCCGGGCTAAAAGGCTTGCGGCGAACATCCCCGCAGGGCCGAAGCCGGCGATTGCCACCAGCCCTTCCGGCTTGGAGCCGGGACGGACGGAAAAGGGCTGATCCTCCTGCCAGCGGACGCCGTTTTTGCTTAAGAAGGCTTCCTCGCCGCCGTCAAGGCGCACCACCACTGTATTGACTTTGTGAATATCCTGCTGCTTCCGGGCGTCCAGGGAGGTTTTGGAAACATACGCCTCCCGGACCCGGCTTTTGGGCACGCCCAGCAGCTTGACCGCCCGGGAAACAGCGGCGTCTTCCGGTTCCCCCAGGCGGGTTTTGATGTTGTTGAGTATCAGCATGAATGCTCCTCCTGTAAAAGAAAACAGGCGGGAAAGTCAGCTTCCCGCCCGGTAGGGATTCTTGTTATTTTGCCGTCAGGTTGACGGTAGTGGTGTAATCGCCCACAGCCCAGGCCAGAACGCCGTCCTGGCAGTAAACTCTGGCGCTGATGGTGTACTGCCCTTTTTCCAGGGTCACCTGGGAAAGGTCCACCGTCACAACCAGGTCATCCGCCGAAAGGGTTTCCATAACGCTGTCCTCGCCCACAATTTTGACGTTGCTTAGGGCTTGGGGCACAATGGACACGTCATAACCGGCAGGCAGGTTTTCCAAAACGAAATTGCTCTGGGGGATGGAATAGGTCCGTGCAGTAAAGCCGTCCTGAGGGAAGGTGACAGTGACGGAAGCGACGCTTTCCATATTGGTAAACCCGGCGGGGAGAGTGACGTCCAGGGTAAATTCCCGGCCAATGTCGATGGAACGGAAATCAATGGGGCCGATGACGATTTCGTCCTGGTTGTCAATAATATCCGGCGCGGCCGCCACTAAAATGGTATCCTGGGACAGGGTGTATTCCAGCTCGTCTAAGGGGAACCCTTTGGGCGTATTGACAAATTCCACGGACAGGGCCATTTCCTTGGTTTTGTAAATGGGGATGGTGATTTCCACATTTCCCGGTTCCACTGTCAGGTACTCGGAGGAAACAGGGGCGCCGTTCCGGTCCAGCAGTACCGGTGACGCGGTCAGCTGGAGGGAGTCCGTCATGTTTTTATCCTCGGTATCCACCGTAACGGAGCAGCTGGCGATCCGTTCCACCAGGGTCTGGGGGCCGGTGACCAGAATGTTTTCCTCATTGGCGTAGGGCTGCTGCATAATGTAGCCGTCGGCGGCGCTTAGGTTGGGCGTCTGGATTTCCAGGGTAAACTGTTCGCTGACGATTTTATCAAAAGTTAGGGTGGCAGTGCTTTCCGAGATGCCGGTGATCCGGTAATCCGGGTCGTTGTCCTTTTTGGTGACCTCAATGGGCAGGGTGTAAGACTGGGCCTTATTGACGCTGTTTAAGGAAATAGAGGCGCTGAAGTCGTCGGCGGTGAGCCGGTGGACTTTTGAGGATTTCCCGGTGACGTACACCGTCACCATAATTTCGGAATCGCCGATTTGCTGGAGGCCCAGGCTTTGGGGGATGGAGCCTTCATAATTGATGGTCACCGGGACGTTGTTGATGACTACGTTGCTCTCCGGTTTTAGGGAGATCATTACGGCAAACCAGGCGACAATAGCCGCCAGGATGGAGAAAATCTGGACGAAATGGTTGTTTTCAAACAAGCTTTGAAAGCTGATGCGGATTTTTTTCATTTTTTCCTCCCCTTCCAGAAGCCCGCTTTTTTCTCCTTTTTCCCTTTTTCTTTGGTTTCCTCCGCCTCAGGGATCAGGTAGAAATGCAGGGTCTGGCGCAGCTTTTCAATGGACAGGTTCCGGATCAGGCGGCCGTTGACGGCAAAGGAGATGCCGCCGGTTTCCTCGCTGACCACAATGGTCACCGAGTCGGAAACCTCGCTGATGCCTAAGGAAGCCCGGTGGCGGGAACCTAAATTTTTATCGATGTCCTCTTCGTGGGAGGGCTTCGGCAGGAAGCAGGCTGCCGCCAGGATCTTGCCGTCCCGCATAATCATGGCCCCGTCGTGAAGAGGGGAATTTTTAAAGAAAATATTGCCGATGAGCTCCACGCTGGGAATGGCGTCCACCATAACGCCGGTGGCGATCTGCTCCCCCAGCTTGGTCTGGCGCTCGATGACAATCAGCGCGCCGGTAGCCGACATGGACAGCCGCTGCACCGCCTCGCACAGCACCTCAATGGGCTGGGACCAGACGGTGCTTTTTGCGCTGTCCTCCCCATGGGTCCAGGGGGTCAGGGTGGTTACCTTGGCCCGGCCCAGTTTTTCCAAGGTCCGGCGCAGCTCCGGCTGGAACACTACG
The DNA here is from genome assembly GCA_018716725.1 of Candidatus Merdivicinus excrementipullorum. Lineage (GTDB taxonomy): Bacteria > Bacillota > Clostridia > Oscillospirales > Ruminococcaceae > Merdivicinus > Merdivicinus excrementipullorum. Next base: position 79,528 of record DVJP01000030.1, read on the forward strand.
ATAATGGCGATAATACCCAGCTCAAAAACTTTGTTTAACAGCCAGGTAATAGTATTCAGCTCCAGAAGCTGGGCCAGCAGGTAGCAGGCGCCCATAATAATGATGCCCTTTACCAGCTGTCCCGCCCGGGTTTCCCGGACAATCATTATGCCTTTATAAAGAAGGTAAGCGACCAGCAGGATGTCCAGCAGGTCCAGCGGGAATCGGAAGTCCCTGGCGACCCCAACAATCGAATCCCACATATTCAGCAATGTCTGCATATTGAATCCGTCACGGCCTGAAACAGGCCCCTTTCTTTGATTTTTTAGACTGGCTAAACCAGTCTTACTCTTTTATTTTACCATATCTGGCGATAAATTCAACCTTTGGGAAGGCCAAATTTCTTAATTTTTTGGATTTCGGTTAAAAATTGCGCGATTTGCTGGGGGGTGTTGAAATGGGAAGGGGAGAACCGGACCGCCCCCTGCTTCTGGGTCCCCAGGGTGCAGTGGGCCAGCCCCGCGCAGTGGAAGCCGCCTCGCAGGGCGAATCCCCGCCTGTTCAGGTAAGCGGCAACCTCCTCGGAAGGGAAGTCCCCTACGTTGAAGCTGACGATAGGCGCTTTTTCCCCCATGCGGAAGCTTTCCGCCAGGAGCTTTACATGGGGCATCCGGGACAGCTCCCGGTAAACCCAGGCGCAGTAATCCATTTCCCGGCGGTAAATCCGCCCGATGCCCCTGGCGTTTAAATAGTCCATGCCGGCCCCCATGGAAAGGACGCCCACGGTGTTTATGGTGCCGCTTTCCAACCGGTCCGGGTAAAAGTCCGGCTGCTCCAAATCCAAAGACGCGCTGCCGGTGCCCCCTTCCAGGATGGTGGCCAGCTCCACCCCTTCCCCCAGGATAAGAAGGCCGGTGCCGGTGGTGCCGAAAAGCCCCTTGTGCCCGGCGGCGCAGAGGATGTCGATACCTAAGTTTTCCATATGGATGGGGAAAATCCCGGCCCCCTGGGCGGCGTCCACTAAAAAGAGAATGCCGTTTTCCCGGCACATGGCCCCGATTTCCCGGATGGGCAGGACCGTTCCGGACAGGTTGGAGGCGTAAGTGCAGATAACAAGCCTCGTATCCTGCCGCAGTTCGCTGCGGAAATTCTGGACCGTGCGTTCCGGGTCCAGCTCCTCCACCCGGGCGATGGAGTACTGCACCTCCCCGGTTTTGCTCATGGCATGGACCGGCCGGATGGCGGAATTGTGCTCCATGGAGGACAGGACCACATGGCCGCCGCCGGCCATAGCCCCTTTGATGGCCATATTTAACGCCATGGTGCAGTTTAAGGTGAAAATTACATTTTCCGGCTGGGCGCCGAACATAGCGGCGGCCTTTTCCCGAACGCTGAAAACCTTGGCCGCCGCCCGCATGGAAATATTGTGGCCGCTGCGTCCCGGGTTGCCGCCGTAAAACCGGATGGCCTCTGCCGCCGCCCGCTGAACCTGGAACGGTTTTGGGAAGCTGGTGGCCGCGTTGTCAAAATAGACCATGCCAAAAACCTTCCTTTCCGGGGAGGGGAGCAATGGAAGGGCGGGTCAGTTTTTCTGAACAGTCCCCAGGACCCGGATACCGTTTTTTTGCAGCAGGTCCGCCGCCGTCCGGCCGTCGCCGGAAACCGCCAGGCTGTAGCTGCATCCCCGCTTGGCGTATTCCTCCGGAGTGCGGAGGATGGTGCTGCGGATGCCGGCCTTTTCCAAGACCCGCTGGCCTTTATAGGCGTAGGTGACGGAACGGAGTATCAGAATAGCTTTCTCCATTGGCTGTCCCTCCGATATGGTGGATTTTGAGGGAAACCCCCTCGGGACAGTATATGCATCCGGCGGCGCCCCTGGTTCCCGTTTTATTTTTCGTCCAAAGCCAGGCGGGCTTTGCGGATGGATTCAGGGTTTGCGCGCCAGATTTGGAATTCGTCCATTCCCGGCAGCCCCATGGGGACCCCTTCCTTCCGATAGGACATACCGCTTTGCAGAACTTCCTTGCCGGACAAATGGAAGGCCCGGATGGGCGTGGTTTTCAAAAAGTCCGCGATGACGGCGGCGTCCACCCCGGCCCCCGCCATGATGCGGACCTCCCCGGCCCCTTTGGAAAGCTCCGCCAGCAGCCCCTTCCCGGCGGCGCAGGAGGCCTGCTGGCCGGAGGTCAAAATGGTGTCGATCCCCAAGGCTTTGGCGTCCTCCAAAGCCTGCAGCGGGTCGGTGCAGACGTCGAAAGCCCGGTGCAGGGTCACCGGCAGGAAACCAGCTTCCTCTATAAGAATTTCCATCCGCTGCATATCCAGATTCCCCTCCGGGGTGAGGCAGCCAACGACAACGCCGTCCGCCCCCAATTCCCGGAACATCCGGATTTCCCGGCGGATGACGGCAAATTCCGCTTCCGTATAAAGGAAATCCCCGAACCGGGGCCGCAGCAGCACCCGGATGGGCGCGGAAACCCGAGTCCGGATTTCCCGAAACAAAGCGGGGCTGGGGGAAGTGCCGCCGATCATCAGGTTGGCGCACAGCTCCAGCCGGTCCGCCCCGTTTTGGGCGGCAATAACGGCGGATTCCACCGAGTCCACGCAGCATTCCAACAGTTTTTCCATATAAATCCCCCTTTTCCGGAATATATTTATTGTAGCACAGCAGCGAGACCTTTGCAATCTCCGCCTAAAGGTGGTATGATAGGAGTATCTCACATGGAAAGGAAGAATCATCATGAACCCCATCCTGGACCGCCTTGACCAAAACCCGGTGATCGCCGCCGTCCGCAGCCGGGAGGAGATCGGAAGGGCCGCCGCTTCCCCGGTGGAGGCCGTGTTCCTCCTGTGCGGGGACATCCTTACGGTAAAAGAGGACGTCCTTTCCCTGCGGCAGGCGGGAAAACTTGTTTTTGTGCATATGGACCTGCTGGGGGGCATCGGCCGGGATTCTGCGGCCGTTGATTTTCTCGCGCAGGTGGCGGAGCCGGACGGCATTATCAGCACCCGGAGCCAGATGATCCGCTGCGCCAGGGAACGGGGGCTTTTGACCATCCAGCGGTTCTTCCTGCTGGATTCCCAGTCAGCGGCCATGACCGCGGAAACTGCCGCCGCATCCCGGCCGGACCTGGCGGAGATCATGCCCGGCATCTGCCCAAGGGTTCTCAAAAATTTGTCCCGGCAGATGAAAACGCCCCTCATTGCCGGTGGGATGATTGAGGAAAAGGAGGACATCCTGGCGGCGTTAAGCGCCGGGGTCAAAGGGGTTTCCACCAGCCGCGCCGCCCTTTGGGTTATGTAGCCGCATATTGGCAAATTGCTGAATTTTTTCCTTCTTTTTTCGTGAAACAAACAATTATTGGGCGGAATATTCTTTTTTCTCTGATTTTTATTTACATTTTGCCTGAGAAATGGTATGATGTTCCTATACAAAATCATTGTGGAAAGAAGGAACGATCAAAATGGGCAATTATTTCCAGCCTGAAATTGAGCGGGCTTCCCGGGATCAGATCCGGGCCTGGCAGGATGAGCGCCTGGTGAAGCAGGTGCGGCACGTCTATCAAAATGTGCCTTATTACCGGAATTTAATGGACAAAAAGGGCGTCGCGCCGGAGGACATCCGATCTGTTGACGACCTGCATAAGCTCCCGTTTCTCACCAAAGACGACCTGCGGGAAGCGTATCCTTACGGCCTTTTGGCAGTGCCCCGCAGCCAAGTGGTGCGCATCCAGTCCACCAGCGGCACCACCGGCCGCCGGGTGGTGGCCTTTTATACTCAGCACGACATCGACCTGTGGGACGAATGCTGCGCCAGGGCTATTGTGGCGGCGGGCGGCACCAGTGACGACGTGGTGCAGGTGTCCTACGGTTACGGCCTGTTCACCGGCGGCGCGGGATTAAACGGCGGTTCCCATAAACTGGGCGCTATGACTCTGCCCATGTCCTCCGGCAATACCGAACGCCAGATCCAGTTTATGTGTGACTTGGGGGCCACTATTCTCTGCTGTACGCCGTCCTACGCCGCTTATCTGGGGGAATCCATCCGGGAACGGGGCTTGCAGGACCAGCTCCAGCTGAAAGCCGGAATTTTCGGCGCGGAAGCTTGGAGCGAAGAAATGCGCCGGGATATTGAGGATACTTTGGGCATCAAGGCATATGATATTTATGGGCTGACGGAGATTTCCGGCCCCGGCGTCGCTTTTGAGTGCGAGGCCCAGACGGGGATGCATATTAATGAGGACCATTTTATCGCGGAGATTATCGATCCCAATACCGGCGAAGTCCTGCCGGAGGGGGAGAAGGGAGAACTGGTGTTCACCTGCATCACCAAAGAGGCCTTCCCCCTGCTGCGCTACCGCACCCGGGACATCTGCGTTTTAAGCCGGGAGGAATGCCCCTGCGGCCGCACCCATGTGAAAATGAGCAAGCCCATGGGCCGCAGCGACGATATGCTCATTGTCAAGGGAGTCAACGTATTCCCGTCCCAGATTGAAACGGTGCTGCTCAATAAGGGTTATCCCGCCAACTACCAGATCCTGGTGAGCCGGGAGAATAACTCCGACAAGCTGGAGGTCCAGGTGGAAATGACGCCGGAAATGTTCTCCGACGCCTTGAGCGAAATTTCCCGCCGGGAAAAGGAACTGGTGGAGGCCTTGAAGGCCATGCTGGGCATTTACGCCATTGTCAAATTGGTGGCCCCCAAGACCATCGCCCGCAGCGAAGGGAAGGCCGTCCGGATTATCGACAACCGCAAGCTGTATTAAGGAGGGATTTTCATGACTGTCAAGCAGATTTCCATCTTTTTGGAGAATAAGCCGGGGAAGCTGTTGGCGCTGACCCAGGTTCTGCGCCAGAACCAGATTGACATGCGGGCTTTGTCTTTGGCGGAAGCGGAGGATTTCGGCATTGCCAGGCTCATTGTGGACGATTCCTATAAAACTGCCTGCGTCCTGCGGGAGGCCGGATACATCCTGTCCATCACCCCGGTTTTGGCCGCCGCTATCCCGGATCAGGCCGGGAGTCTCTGCGCCATTTTGGAGCAGCTGGAGGCCCATTCCGTCAACCTGGAGTACACCTACGCTTTCACTGGCCGGCAGGCAAATTCCGCTTATATCATTCTGCGGGTGGACCAGCCGGAAAAGGCGGCGGAAATTCTGGCGGCGGCGGGCATCCATCTGGTGAGCCAGTCCGAACTCTGCGACCTCTAGCGGCGAGCCGCCGCTGGCAAGTTGACGCAGCCGTTCTGCCACGCGACGGGTTTCGGCTGGCGTGAACATGTCACGCCCCTGGAAGAGGACCCCCGAAAAGGAGGCCGGGACGCCCCTTCATTTTTGTACCATCAGCGTTACACTCCGGATTATCGGGGCGGCCATTGGCCGCCCTTATTTTATTTGACTTCCCGCTAAGATTCTTTTGATTTTTCCAGTGGAGTGTGCTACAATAGAGATAATGTATCTCTATAAGAAAGGATGATGAACATGGAGCATGAAAAATCCTGCGGCGCCATTGTGTTCCGCAAATATCACGGCAATACCGAGCTTTTGCTCATTAAGCATGCGGTAGGCGGGCACTGGTCCTTCCCCAAAGGCCATGTAGAGGCCGGCGAAACTGAAACGGATACGGCGATTCGGGAAATCAAGGAAGAAACCGGCATAGATGTGGAACTGAACACCGCTTTTCGGGAAGTGGTTTCCTATTCCCCGAAACGGGATACCACCAAGGACGTGATTTATTTCCTGGCCAAGGCGAAAAATTACAATTACGTCCCCCAGGAGGAAGAAGTGGCCCAAATTAAGTGGGTGGAAATTAATTTGGCCCATTCCTTCCTCACTTACGACAACGACAAGCAGCTTTTAAACAAGGCACGCCCTCTGATTAAGGATTTGTACTGATAAAATGCCGTTGACCATTTGCCGAAAATCAGCTACAATAAGGATATGAAGTTTTTTGAGAAAGGAAATAAAATCTATGACGTACACTTACATTCCCAAGGGCGTATGCTCCAGAAAAATCGACCTGACCATTGAGGACGGCGTGATCCGCAATGTCAAGTTTTCCGGCGGGTGCAGCGGCAACACCCAGGGGGTGGCCGCCCTCTGCATCGGCCGCAGGCCGGAGGAGGTCATCCCGCTGATTAAAAATATCCGCTGCGGGTTTAAGCCCACTTCCTGCCCGGACCAGTTGGCCAAGGCCCTGGAAGAAGCTGCCCAGGCGGCGGAATAAAATCTGCACCGGTGAAAAACAGGGGACGCTGCCGTCCTCTGTTTTTATTTTCCGTGCAGCCTGCAATATTTACAATCTTTTTTGCCCGGAAACACTATTGCATAGCGGTTTTAATTGCAGTATCATAAAGGGGATAGGATGTTCCATCTTTATGGACAGACAGGAGGAATTGCTATGATTACCGGCGCGCAGCTTTTTACTGTCCGGGATTATACGCAGAATCTGGAGGATTTTGCGGAAACTTTAAAGAAGGTGGCCGACATTGGTTACACCACCGTGCAGGTGTCCGGCGCCTGCGCTTTTGAAGTGGATTGGCTCAAAGAACAGCTTCAGAAAAACGGCCTTTCCTGCGTCATTACCCACACAAACCCCGACCGCATCGCCTATGAAACGGAAAAGGTCATTGAGGACCATAAAACCTTTGGCTGTAATTATGTGGGCCTTGGCTCCATTCCCTGGGGGCTGGGCCAGAACCCTGCCGGGCTGACGGCTTTTGCGGAAATCTTCCGGGAACCGGCGAAAAAAATCAAGGAAGCCGGGCTGAAATTTATGTACCACAACCACGGCTTCGAATTTGAAAAGGCAAACGGCGTCACCCTGCTGGAACGGATTGCCCGGGAATTCCCCGCCGATGAGCTGGGCTTTACCCTGGACAGCTATTGGGTCCAGTACGGCGGCGGCGATCCGGCAGCCTGGGCGGAAAAGCTCTCCGGCCGGGTGGACTGCGTCCATGTGAAGGATATGCAGTATAAGCATGGCAAACAGGAAATGGCCTATATTGGGGAAGGAAACCTGAATTTTGACCGGTTCCTGGCCGCCTGTGAAAAGGCCGGCACCAAATATGTCCTGGTGGAGCAGGACGACTGCCAGGGCCGGGACCCCTTCTTCTGCCTGAAAAAAAGCTATGAAGCCCTGGCCGCAATGGGCCTGAAATAACAAAAAGCGAGGTTATTTTTATGGAAAAAGTAAGACTTGGCATTATTGGAATCGGCAATATGGGGTCCAGCCATATTACCAATATTGAAGTGCATAAAAGCTGCCCGGAAATCACCGTCACCGCTGTGGCGGACATTAACCCTGCCCGGCTGGATTGGGTCAAAGAGAACATCGGAACCCATGTGGCCCTCTTTGACGATGCGGAAAAAATGATGGATTCCGGCCTGGTGGACGCCATCCTCATTGCGGTGCCCCACTATTTCCACCCGGTTTACGCCATCAAGGCCTTTGAGCGGGGCCTCCATGTTATGAGCGAGAAGCCCGCAGGCGTTTATACCAAGCAGGTTAAGGAAATGAACGAGGCCGCCAAAAAGGCCGGCGTTGTTTTCGGCATGATGTTCAACCAGCGCACCAACCACATTTACCGCAAAATGAAGGAAATTGTGGAAAGCGGTGAACTGGGGGAAATCAAGCGCACCAACTGGATCATTACCAACTGGTACCGCCCCCAGGCGTACTATGATTCCGGCGCGTGGCGGGCCACCTGGTCCGGCGAGGGCGGCGGCGTCCTGTTAAACCAGTGCCCCCACAACCTGGACCTGTGGCAGTGGATCTGCGGCATGCCGGTGCTGGTGGATACCCATATGCACTTCGGCAAATGGCACGATATTGAGGTGGAGGACGATGTTTCCACCTATGTGGAATACGCCAACGGCGCAACCGGCGTTTTCGTCACTACCACTGCCGATGCCCCCGGCACCAACCGCTTTGAAATCTCCTTGGACGGCGGAAAACTGGTCAGCGAAGACGACAAGCTTTATATGTGGAAAAACGAGATGTCGGAGCGGCAGTTCTCCGCTACCAATACCATCCCCTTCGGCTGCCCCAAAGCGGAATTTACCGAAGTGGAAACCGACGGCCAAAACGAACAGCATGTGGGCGTTTTGAACGCCTTTGCCGGCAAGATTCTCCGGGGTACGCCCCTGATTGCCGAGGGGTATGAGGGACTCAACGGCCTGACCATTTCCAATGCCATGCACCTTTCCGCCTGGCTGGGCAAGCCGGTGGAAATCCCCTTTGACGACGAGCTGTTCTATGAGGAGCTGATGAAACGGGTGAAAACCTCCCGCCGCAAAGAGGGCGTCGAGGCGGTTTACGCGGATACCGCCGGTACTTACAACAGCAAATAATCACTGTAAAAAGCTTCCCCCGTCCGGTTTGAAAACTGGACTGCCCCAAATTGAACGGACAGAACAAAAAGAACCCCCAATGGTAGTAAAAATGTAAATTTTAGCAGACAAACTGAGATCGCTTTTCAAGAGGTGTCAGTTTTGTTTTCAGTTGGATGCGCTGGT
>DVJP01000031.1 GCA_018716725.1 Candidatus Merdivicinus excrementipullorum
CGGGCAGCATAGTTGGTATAATTTTGCCATGAAGACTCGTCTCCTTTCTGGGAGTACATTGTGTTTGTGGTAAAACCATTGTACCAGAAGGGCTGACGGGTCTTCAACTTTCATTTAACTTTACAGTCCGATCGTGAAAGGATGGAGGATTTTCAATGAAAAAGACGAAACGCTTATGGAGCATCCTTCTTGCCGGAACAATGCTGTTCTCTTTGACAGCCTGCACCGGCAACGGGGGAGCGGAAACAGAATCTTCAGCCAGTCAAAGTCAGGAATCGTCCCAGCCGGAAAGCAGCGCGGCGGAAGAACCCTCCGCGTCGGAACCGGAAAGCAGCGTAACTGCTGCGGAAAACGGGGATATCCTGGTGGTGTACTATTCCGCCACAGGAAATACGGAGCAGGCCGCGGAATATATTGCGGAGGTTACCGGCGGGGACCTTTTTGAGCTGGAGCCTGCGGAACCGTACACCGATGAGGACTTAAACTGGACGGACGACAACAGCCGGGTCAGCCAGGAATACGCAGATGAGTCCCTTCGCGACGTCGAACTCGTTTCTACAACTGTGGAAAACTGGGATTCTTACGACACTGTCTATATCGGATACCCCATTTGGTGGGGAATCGCCGCCTGGCCGGTCAACGGGTTTGTTTCCGCCAATGACTTTACCGGGAAAACGGTAATTCCCTTTGCTACCTCCTCTTCCTCCGGCATGGGGGAAAGCGGGGAACTGCTGGCAGAACTGGCGGGGACCGGCGACTGGCAGGAAGGCCAGCGGTTTTCAAGCGGGGTCAGTGAAACCGATGTAACAGAATGGGTGAACAATCTAGGAATTACAGAATAAACAGTTCCCTGCATGGAAAAGGGGCCGAAGCTGTAAAAGGCTCCGGTCCCTTTTCTGTCAGGATCTTCATTTTAATTGAATAAGGAGGAATATCGGTGAAGGGTTTGTCATTGCTTCTTACGCTGTCCCTGCTGCTGACCGGGTGCGGGGGACAGGCGGGGAGCCGCCAGGAAACGATTCCGGCAGATTCCGGGATTGTCCAGGAAAGCCAAATCGGACAGGAAAATTCCTCAGCCCCTGCTCAAACGGGGTTGATTGCAGAGCAGGTTTTGGACGGCGCTGACGGGGAAATCCATTACAGCTATTACCTGCCGGACAGTTACGACAGCAGCAAAGAATATCCCATGATGGTGGTAATGCCCGGCTACGATATGATGTGGTTCGGGGAGGATTCTTCCGGCAGCAATCTGGATTGGAAAGGGTTCCGTGTATGGACAGAGCTGGAGGAAGAGATGATCGTGGTATCCGCCCAGCTTACGGACTGGGGCGAAAAATCCGCCAGGCAGGCTGTTGAGTTGACGGAATATTTCCTGGAAAACTTCTCTGTGGATGAAAGCCGAGTCTATGCCGCCGGGTATTCCGCCGGAGGCGAAACCATGTCCCAGGCCGTTTCTATGCGGCCGGACCTGTATGCCGCTTATCTGCACGGGGCGTCCCAATGGGACGGCGAGTTTGCGCCGGTGGCGGAAAATCAGGTGGCAGTCTACATTTTTATGGCCGAAAATGATGAATATTACGGCTCTCAAAAGGCCCGGGACGCCTATGACGGGTTATATGCCGCCTATGAAGAAGCCGGGCTTTCAGAAAGCGAAATTGAGAAGTTACTGCAATTGGAAATACCGGAGGACGCTTACTTTAACCGCCTGGGAATTTACGACAATTACCACGGAGGAGGAAACGTCCTGTTTGACGACCCGGATATTTTGAATTGGATTGTTCAGCACCGGAAAAATCCATAGAAAAGTCAGGCGCTTCTGCGTTTTATGACAAAGTCGAATGCGAGAAACACCCCAAGGGTTACAAGAATATATACGACGCTGTAGGACGCCGCCAGTGTCCTGTCGCCGCTTTGGAGATACGGCGCCATCATCACCGTGAAGGTGCGTACATTTCCTCCGCCAATCAGCAGAGTGGCGAAATAATCTCCAAAGGAGAGGATGTAGGACATGACAAAGGAGGCGGCAAGGCCCGGAAGCAGCGCCGGCAGTGACACCGAAAAAAATGCCCGCAGACTGTTTGCGCCTAAAGTCAGGGCGGCTTCCTCATAGGAGCGGCCCATGGCGTCGGTGGCGTCCAGCATCAGCTTTACCGTATAAGGCGTGGAAAGGATAACGTGCATGATGATAACGCCTGCAGCGGTGTCGGCCAGGCCGATGCGCAGAAAAATGACGTGCAGTCCCATGGCAAGGGCTGTGCCGGGCAGCAGGATGGGGAGCATGGCCGCAAAGGACACCCAGCGTTTGCCGGGAAAGTCGTAAAAGACCACGGCCCGCGCCGTCATGGTTCCCACTGCGGTTGCACAGAATGCGGCGGCCAGCCCCAGCAGTACGGAGAGGCCAAGGGCGTCCATGGCGCCTGAATATCCGCCGAAAAGCTCTCCCAATGCGCGAAGCGAAAGTTTTTGAGGCAGAATATCCGGCCATGCCCATTGGGCGGAGATGCTCCACACTGCCAGCACTGCCAGGGGAAACAGAATGCAGATCCCGGAAAAGACGATGCCCGCTGCGGCAATGGGATGACGTTTTGTCTTCATTGCAGACCGCCTCCCCAACGTTTCAAAATAAGGGAATCCGCCCATTTCCACCCAAAGGCAAATACCAGGGAAACCAGCAGCATCACCGTATTCATGGCCATGGCATAGGGGCGGTGCAGTAAATCCGGATGGGTGTATTCGATATAGGCCTGCACGGGAAGGGCCTTGGGGGAAGTTTCGCCCAGAAGGAAGGGCAGTTCGTACGCCCCAAAATTATAGGACAGCAGAATAAAGAATGCCCCTAAAACCGCCGGCATGCAGATTGGCAGCGTAATGTGGAAAAACGCTTTCCATTTTTCTGCCCCCATGCTGTATGCCGCCTCATATAAAGCCGGTTCGATTCCGCTCATGGAAGGAAGGATAAAATAGCAGGCAAAGGGGACGCCTTTCCACAGATACGCCAGGATAATCCCGACGCTGTTTTGGTCGTAGAGCAATGATGGGAACGCTTCCTGGGAAGGAAGCAGCCCCAGGGCATACAGCAGCCTGGAAAACACGCCGGACTGGGAGAATAAGAAAACGGTAAACAGCGCCGCGACTAAGTGGGGCAGCATAATGGGGACCGTCAGCAGCTGCCGCAAAATCCCGCCGGCTTTTTTGCACAGCGTGATTGCCCAGCACAGCAGAACGCCTGCTAAAACAGACAGAAGGGAGGAGGCGAAAGCAATGTATAAGCTGAGTCCCGCGCTGGATAACAGGCTGCCGGAAGACGCGGCGGTATTCCCTTTGGCCAAATCGAAAAAATATTGCAGGGTGGGTTTGGAAAGCCCCAGGGACGGCAGCACGCCAAGGCTTTGAACCCCGCAGATCACAACGCTGCTCAGCACAAGAACAGTAAGCAAAATCAGCGGCATTAAGAGCAAAAGGGGGAATTTCTGCCGGTTCACTTGCCCACAACCTCCTCCAGCCAGATTTCTTCAATAATGGGCACCAATTTTGCAGGCATCTGCGGCAGTTTTTTTTCGTTTAGTTCTTCCAGCGGGATCGTGCCGCCGCCGGAAGGCATGGCGTTTTCAAAGAGCTTCTGTTCCTCAGGCTCCATGCGGGTATTGTCGATGGCAGGGCAGATTTTTGCAATGTCCAGCCGGGCCGCCTGCATTTCCGGGCTGAGAACTTCGTTCATGACCACAAGCGCCCCGGCCTTGTGGGGAGAATTGGCCGCAACGGCGATAAAATCCGTATCTGCGGCCATGCCGTTTTCAAAGATAAAGGAATGTACGGTAGCAGGGAAAGTCCCTTTTTCAACCTCCGCCAGATAGGTGTAGGGATAGCAGCTCATGGTGAGGTCCAGCTCCCCGTCCGCGAACATGGTATCCACTTGGGCGCTGGTGGCGGGGAAGGTTTTCCCCTGGTTCCAAAGGTACGGGTTCAGCTCCCGGAGATAATCCAGAGCCGGTTCGATGGCTTCCCGGACAGTTTCCTTCTGGGCTTCCATGGTTTGGAACTGCTCATATCCCACCAGATTGTAAATCAGGTTTACCACAAAGGTGCGGCCTGTGAAATCCGGCAGCGCAGGGTAGGTGACGCGGCCTGGGTGCGCCTTGGCAAAGGCTAAAAATTCGGCGGCGTTTTTGGGCGTTTCGGATATTTTAGCGCTGTCTGTGATGAGCACCATCTGGTTGTTGCCGTAGGGCGATTCGTAACCGTCGGTGGGGTAGCCGTAATCGAACCGGATGTTATCGGCTTCGGCGTCCACATACTTGGAAAAATTCGGCAGATAGCCGGTGACGGGTCCGAACAGCAGATCGTTTTCTTTGGCTGAGTAGAAGTTTTCACCGTTAATCCAAATCATGTCAATGGAACCGTCCTGTTTTCCCGCCTGTTTTTCTCCCACCAGCTTGGCCATGACCTGTTCAATGTCCATGGGCACCCGCTTGAGGGTAATCCCGTACTTTTCCTCAACGGCAGGGGCCAGAACCGTGTCGATCCAACGGTTGTTGGCTTCGTTGCCGCCCCAGCCGTAAAAGGTGACGGTCTGCCCCTTAGCCTGTTCCACAATGGAATCGTAATCCGAGTTTGGGTCAAATTCCGCCGTCTGCTGCCCGCAGGCGGACAGCATGAAAATCATACAGGAAACGAGAAGAATCGAAATGTATTTGATTGCTTTGTTTTTCATGGGTATCTCCGATTAGTGCCAGGAATCTGTTTTTACCAAATAGTCGAAATTCAGGGGAATCTTGCTTTCATCGCCCCGGCGCAGATAGTCAAAGCCGCATTCGAACATCATCTTGCGGCAGCGGGCCATATCCATGCCGCGGTTTTGGGCGGTATCCGCACTGTTGTCCCGGGGATTGGCGCCGCTTTCCGCGGTAATGATATTGGCTCCCGCCGTGTAGCACAATTCGTTAGGCTCGTGGGCGCCCATGTAAGCCATAGTGGGGACAGTGGCGCTGGCCAGGGCAATGACGGCCACAATCTGCGCCAGCCGCAGTTCGCTGATCTGGCCGTAATGGGCCAAAGGCGCGCCGGGCACAGCCACCCGCCGCATGGCCGCGTGCTGGTAAATATCCATTTCGATCCCGATAAAAATGTTGTCCACCAATTCGTCCACGGAATGTTCCGGCCCGATGGGTTCGCAGCAGGTGTACAATTCCAGCCCCGCCTCCAACGCGTTGCGCATGGACTGAACCCGGTCCTCCGGCTTTAAGTCCGTGTCGATTCCTTCTCGGAGCCTGCACACATGGTAAACGCCGGTCACCCCTGCGGCCCGGAGTTCCTTGTACCCTTCCAAAGTGGTGTCTCCCACATTGGCCCAGATCTGCGTGGTGGAAGGGGCAATTTTGCGGGCCAGCTCCACGCATTTTAAATAATGCTCCCGATCATAGTCGTGCATGGTCATCAGGTAAAGGCCGTACAGGTCGCCGTAACGGCAGAATTCCTCAATCTTCTGGGTCAGTTCTTCCTCAGACATCCGCACCCGGTTAAAATGGGTGTGCTTTTCCCCAAAGGTGCAGAATTTGCAGCCGCCGGGGCAGGGCTTTACATCGACGCCGATCTGTCCCAAAATGATGGCGGAGTTCTCGTTTTTGCTGCGGATAATAGAGGACGCCTCCGCCCGAAGAAGCCCGGCCTCAAAGCTTTTTTCGTCCAGTTTCAGGAGATATCGGCAATCCTCCCGATTCAGAGGCTGGCCGTTTTCCGCTTTTTCCAAGATTTCCTGAAATTGCATGTCCAATTTTTTCATGTCCGTTTCCTTGCCTTTCTGCGCGTTATTTTGTTTCGTCTAATACAGCGGAAATCGCGTTGATGAGATTGCCGATGCTTTTTTTATAGTCTGTGAGCGTTGACTTCCAGTGCTTTAGGCAGTCTTTTCCGTCCTCCGTGATTTTGTAAATCCGGCGGGGCTGGTCGCTCATATCCCATTCGGAAGCCAGCAGCCCTGCCGCTTCCATTTTCTTTAGCGTCCGGTAAAGCCCTGTGGGATCAATCCCGCTGTAATCCATAATGCCGCTTTTTTCCATTTCCTTCAGAATGGAAAAGCCGTGCAGCGGTTTCCGGTACAGCAGCATCAATATGGTAGGCTGCAAGAGCCTGTCCAAAAACGAACCTTTGCAAGCGCATTTTTCCATCAGAAAAAGTCCCTCCCTTTCACCAGAATGGGTCTACTACTAGACAAGGTCTATCATACAGTTATTTTGATGATCTGTATAGTATGATTTTTCGGAAATTGGAAAAATTTTATTTTTAACAGGAAAAACTCGGCAGCCAGTGTCCGCCTTTTGGGGCCAGACTTGACTGCCGGGTTTTGTGTTATTTGATTTCGAGAATGAAACGCAGGGTGTAAAGGCCGCCTGTCAGCCGGTATTCCTGGGGCATTGCGGTGCTCCAGGCCATATCCCCCCCAATGGGGCCGTGGGCTGCGTCAATGTGCAGCCAGCTTTCCCTGTGGACGGGCAGTTCGTGCTCATGGCCTGCGCTGTATTCTGCCACGGTATTGTGCCGGATGTCAAAGTGGAAAGGCTTCTCTGCCCTCACCTTGAGCATATGCCCCGCCTCATCCCGCAGCTGGAGCCAGCGTGTTTCCTCGTGGCCGCCGTTTTCCGAGGGCGGGCTGAAGGGGAAGTGCTGGTCCGAAACGGTGGATTCCCAGACCTGTACCCGGGCCGCCAGCTTCCGGTCAACGTAATTTTCCTGAGGCCCGCGCCCATAAGCGGTGATTTTTTCCAGCCCCGCCGCAATTGGCAGCATAACTCCCACCCGGGAAACGGCCGGCAGGGAATCGGGCAGGCTGACTGAAAACTCCGTTTCAACCCCGCTTTCCTGCACCGTGTAGCAGAGCCTTCCCTCCGCCGGGATGCCGCCCTGCATGACAAAGGGGAATTCTATCCGCACCCGGTCGGTACCGTTTAGGATTACCGGTTCCTGGGCAGCGGCTTCCATATCCCGGAAAGGGGCCAGCAAATCGTGCCATCCCCAGCCGGGACAGCAGTCCAGGCCGGTCCGGGGACGGGAAAAGGCGGGAGCGGAGGCCCCAGCCAGGAATTCCGTTCCATCCCTTTGGAGGGAAACCAGCGCCCCATCCTGCCTGCGGAATACTGCCGTAAGAGCCCCTGCGTCCACTGTCAGCAGTTCATTGCCGGCAGAGAGCTTCGGGGCGGCTCCGTGGGCCTGAAGCGCCGCCGGACGGTACAAACCGCCTGCCACAGCAAACTGCTGGAAGCCCATTTCCTCGCCGGCCGCGGCGAACCAGCAGCCTTTCCGGCGACTGAAACAGAATTCCAGATGGTATTCATGGGCCTCCCGGCGGGAGAAGGGCAGTGTGACTGTGATTTCTGTTTCAGACATAGGCGCTAAATCGGGCAGCGCAAGCTCCCAGCGGGAAACTTCCGCGCCGTCCTCCCGCAGAACCGCTTCGCAGCGGAAATCCCGGCCCCGCTGGGTCATTGTGCGGTTTTTCAGGACAAAACGGAGGTCGGGGGCGGCGGTATCCCATGCGGAAAAGTTTTGGGGCTTTTCCATCCAAATGGGGCAGTAGGCCTCCTTGACTTCATAGGCCACGGGTTTCCAGGTGAGGTCGGCTTGGACGATGCCGTTGTTGGTCATATAGGGGGGATTCTGCCATTCTACCACCGGTTCGCCGAAATCCCCGCCGTAAGCGAAGAATTTTTTCCCATCCGCCGTTTTCCCAACCAGGGATTTGTCCTGCCAATCCCAGATGTAGCCGCCCTGGAACCGGGGATACCGTTCCAGCAGCTCCCGGAATTTTTCCATCCCGCCGCCGCTGTTGCAGATTTGGTACAGATATTCCACCAAAATCACCGGCCGGCTGTCGGCGGGGCTTGCCAGCATTTGCAGAATCCGTGGAATTGTCGCATACATGTTCCCCCGCACGTCCGAGACATTCTTTCCCGGTTCGCCCGCTTCGTACTGGCAAAGGCGGGTGGGGTCAAATTCCTTGATAAAGCCGTACATGGCCGCGTGATTGGGGCCGGTTCCGCTTTCGTTGCCCAGGGACCAGGAATAAATGGAGGGATGGTTTTTGTAATGGGAAACCATCCGCACCGCCCGTTCCAGATACTGCCCCGCCCAGGCCGGATCATGGCTTAAAGCGCCCATGACGCCGTGGGTTTCCAGGTTGCACTCGCAGACAAGGAGCAGCCCCAGCTCGTCGCACAGGTCGTACCATTCCGGGCAGTCAGGGTAGTGACAGGTGCGGACGGAGTTGATGTTCATCCGCTTCATCTGCCGGATCTCTTCCATCATGTGGGCCCGGCTGACAGTGCGGCCCCCCTCCCAGCAGAAATCATGCCGGTTGACCCCTCGAATCAGCAAACGCTGGCCATTGAGGAGTACCACGCCGTCCGCAACCTCAATCTTTTTAAAGCCGAACCGGCAGCTTTCCCAGTCGCATTCCGCGCCGTCCGGGCCGACCAGCGTGATTACCGCCCGATAAAGGGACGGCGTTTCCGGCGACCAGAGCTTCACTTCGGGAAGACGCAGTGTAACCCGTCCGGTATTGGCGGTGGGCAGGCAGTCCATCCGGTATTGAGCGGACTCCATAACCGGGCCTTCCCCCTGGGCCAGCATTTGTCCCGCCGTGTCAACAATGGAAAGCCGCACCCGGCAATCGGCAAAACCCGGCCGGCGGGAAATCCGGATGTCGGCCGTTACCTCTCCGCCGCCCCGGTGAAGGTCAGGCAGGGCGGTTATTTGGTAATCCTCGATACAGAGGGCCGGTTTTGCAATGAGCCACACATCCCGGTGGATGCCGGAGATGTGCCAGTAATCCTGATCCTCCAGATAGCTGCTTTTGGAAAATCGGAGCGCTGCCAGGGAAACGGTGTTTTCGCCCGGACGTAGGAATTCTGTCACATTGAATTCAGAAGGGAGCTTGCTGTCCTCCGAATAACCTGCCGGTTCTCCGTTGACCCAAAGGTAAAAGGCCGTTTCCACCCCGTCAAAACGCAGGAAAACCTCCTTGCCTGTAAAATGGGCGGGGAGGGTAAAGCTCCGGCGGTAACAGCCGGTGGGGTTATCCGCCGGGATATAAGGCGGGTTGGGGAACTGGCGTTCATCCCCCAAAGAGGGGCGGATCATGTGCCGGCCCGCAGCCCGATAGTCCCACGGGTAGGGGACATTGGTGTAAATGGGCTTTCCAAAGTCCTGCACCTCCCAGCTTCCCGGCACCGCAATGGGGGAGAAGCCGGATAGCGCCGCGTCCTCCCGGTAAAAATCCCCCACCTCCTCCGGGGATTTTTCCAGCTTGAACTGCCATTCCCCATTAAGGGAGAGCTTGTTGCGGGAAAGGCCGCCTTTGGCCGCTTCTTCAGCGGAATCATAAGCTTCCCACCGTGTGTGTGCGGGCACACGGCGGATGGAAGAAACCTCCACCCGTTCCCATTCGGGAATACTGTCAAAATCCTTCCGCCAGTCCATATCGACTACTCCTTTCTCTTTTTTTAAAAATTTTTGTATGAATTGCCTTAGCCGTACGATATTATAGCATAGATACCAATCATTTACAAGACTTTGCATCCTTTCTTTTTCCGGCGGCTGCGGGCGGGAACCCCTTTCCTTAGCCGTAGTGCTAAATATCCTGCTGAATAAGCAATGCGCCCCCGAAGAGCGGCTTCTTCGGGGGCTTTGCTGTTTACAGGATGTCGATATGCTCGCCGTTTAAGGCTTTGTTCATGCTGCGCACTGCGCAGAACTTTCCGCACATGGAACAGGTGTCGTCGTGTTCCGGGGAACGGTCGGCACGGATAGCTTTGGCGGTTTCCGGGTCCAGAGCGCATTCCCACTGCTTCTCCCAGTCCAAAGCCCGGCGGGCGTCGCCCATTTTGTCGTCGATTTCCCGTGCGCCCCGGACGCCTTTGGCAATATCCGCGGCGTGGGCGGCGATTTTGCTGGCGATGATGCCCTGTTTCACATCCTCCAAGTTGGGCAGGGCCAGATGCTCCGCCGGGGTGACGTAGCAGAGGAAGGCCGCGCCGTTCATGGCCGCCATGGCCCCGCCGATAGCGGCGGTAATGTGGTCATAGCCGGGGGCGATATCCGTCACCAGCGGCCCCAGCACATAAAAGGGCGCGCCCATGCAGATGGTCTGCTGCACCTTCATGTTGGCGGCAATCTGGTCCATAGGTACATGGCCGGGGCCTTCCACCATGACCTGCACGTCCTTTTCCCATGCCCGCTTGGTCAGTTCTCCCAGCCGGACCAGCTCCTCAATCTGGCAGACGTCGGTGGCGTCTGCCAGGCATCCGGGGCGGCAGGCGTCCCCCAGGGAAATGGTCACGTCGTATTCCCGGCAGATGTCCAGGATTTCATCGTAATACTCATAAAAGGGGTTTTCCTCCCCAGTCATGCACATCCAGGCGAACACCAAAGAACCGCCCCGGGATACAATGTTCATTTTCCGCTTGTGCTTCCGGATCTGGTCGATGGTTTTCCGGGTGATGCCGCAGTGGAGAGTGACAAAATCCACCCCTTCTTGAGCGTGAAGCCGCACCACGTCCAGGAAATCCCTGGCCGTCAGGGTGTCCAAATCCCGCTGATAGTGGATTACGCTGTCGTAAACCGGCACAGTGCCGATCATGACGGGGCACTCGGCGGTCAATTTCCGGCGGAAGGGGCTGGTGTCCCCGTGGCTGGACAGGTCCATAATGGCCTCGGCCCCCATATTGACGGCGGACAGAACCTTCTGCATTTCCACATCGTAATCCTTGCAGTCCCGGGAAACCCCCAGGTTCACGTTGATTTTGGTGCGGAGCATGGAACCGATCCCCTCCGGGTCCAGGCACTTGTGGTTTTTATTGGCGGGGATAGCCACCTTGCCGCAGGCCACTAAGGGCATCAGTTCCTCCACCGTCATCCGTTCCTTTTTCGCCACGGTTTCCAGTTCCGGAGTGACAATGCCCCGGCGGGCGGCGTCCATTTGGGTTGCGTAATTCCGTTCCATGATTCATTCTCCTTTGGTTCCAGTCAGATTGAGGGCAAACATGTGATTTAAAGGGCCGCTGCCTTTCCCCAGGTCAAGCATGGCGGCCAGCGTGCCGGAAAGGTAGTCTTTGGCCTGTTCCACCGCCTGTTCCAGGGAAAGCCCCTTGGCCAGATTGGAGGCTATGGCGCTGGACAGGGTGCAGCCGGTGCCGTGGGTGTTGGGATTGTCGATGCGTTTGCCCAGAAACCACCGGCCGCCCTTTTCCTGCCAAAGATAGTCGTTGGCGCTGTTCACCTGGTGGCCGCCTTTGCACAAAACGGCGCAGTGAAAGGCTTCGCCGATTTGCCGGGCGGCTTTCTCCATATCCTCCGGCGTGCGGATTTCAAACCCCGCCAAAACCTCCGCTTCCGGGATGTTGGGGGTAATGACCGCCGCCAAAGGAAACAGCTCCTGCTTTAAGGTTTCCACCGCTTCCTCACAGATGAGCCGGGAGCCGCTGGTGGAAACCATCACCGGGTCCACCACAATGTTTTTGGCCCCGTACTGCCGCAGTTTTTCCCCAATGACCCGGATCAGGGCCGCCGAGGATACCATCCCGATTTTCACCGCGTCCGGCGGGATGTCCGTAAAAACGCAGTCCAGCTGCTCCGCCAAAAAAGCGGGCGGCGCTTCCAAAATGTCCTGTACGCCGGTGGTGTTTTGGGCTGTCAAAGCCGTGATAGCGCTCATAGCGTAAACTCCGTGAGCCGTCATGGTTTTGATATCCGCCTGGATACCGGCGCCTCCGCTGGAATCGCTCCCAGCGATCGTCAATGCTGTAAACATGATAAACTCCTTTCAGCATGGCGTTTTCTCGGGAGGGAAATCCTCCCTGCGACGAAAGGTGGTGCCCCCAATCCGCCGCGTTTTTCCTTATTTTACAATGGTTTTCAAAATTTCCTTCAGCTGTCTGGCGGCAGTTTCGGGATTTTCCGCCCCGAAAACCGCGCTGACCACCGCCGCCCCGGCGATGCCGCTGCCCGCAAGGGGAGGGAGGTTCTCCGCCGTAATGCCGCCGATGGCCACCGCCGGGATGGAAACAGACGAACAGATTTCCAAAAGCTGTTCCTTTGTAATACGGATGGCGTTTTTCTTGGTGGGGGAGGGGTAAACAGCCCCAACCCCTAGGTAATCCGCCCCGGACTGTTCCGCAAAAACCGCCTGCTCCACCGTTTTGGCTGTGGCCCCGATAATGAAGCCCGGCCCCATCCGGCGGCGGATCTCCGCCACAGGCGCGTCCTCGATGCCCACATGGACCCCGTCCGCGCCGGATTTTTCCGCCACGTCCACGTTATCGTTGATAATCAGGGGCACGTTGTACCGATGGCAAAGCTCTTTGACCCGGACGGCTTCCTTTAGAAATTCCTCCTCCGGCAAATTTTTTTCCCGGAGCTGCAAAAGGGTGACGCCCCCCCGCAGAACTTCCTCGATTTGTTCCAACAGCGTCTTTTTTCCGATCCATGCCCGGTCGGTGACGGCGTATAACAGCAGGTTTGATGGGCTAAATTCCATGGGTTTCCTCCTTTTGGGAAAATGCGCGGAAATATCCGGGGACGTCCTCGCAGGTCATCAGCCCGCTCATGACGCAGGCCCCTTTGGCCCCTGCATCCCGGACTGCGGCGATATTTTCACCGCTGATGCCGCCGATGGCGTAAACCGGGATGGATACCTCCCGGCAAACTTCCCGCAGAAAGTCAAGGCCCCGGCCCGGAATGCCCTTTTTGCAGCCGGTGGCAAAAATGTGCCCGGCGGTAATGTAGGTACAGCCTAAGGCTTCCGCTTCCCTGGCTTCCTCCGCCGAGTGGCAGGAAGCGCCAATCACCCGGAATTTTCCCTTTTGCTCCGGCGAAAGGCTCCGCAGGACCGGCATGGGCAGGTGAATGGCCTCCC
This sequence comes from Candidatus Merdivicinus excrementipullorum, assembly GCA_018716725.1. GTDB lineage: Bacteria > Bacillota > Clostridia > Oscillospirales > Ruminococcaceae > Merdivicinus > Merdivicinus excrementipullorum. The sequence continues at coordinate 12,905 of DVJP01000031.1, forward strand.
AATGCAGTTCCAACGCGGCGTCTGCAAAGGTGTGGAGCATGCAGGGAACCTGCTGTTCCCGGCAGACGTTCAGCACTTGCGCCGCTAACGCCTTGTATTCCGCTTCCGGCAGGTCCTTTTCCCGGAGGATGATGCCGGCCGGGCGGCAGGCGGCGATTTTTTGAATCCGGGTGAGAAAATCTTCCCGGCACAAGAGCCTATTTGTGACGCAGAGAATATCAGACATACAGGTAATCGTTGAGGACGGGCTGCAAGCCTTCTTCCGACATATCCCGGTACATGCTGGCAAAGCTGCGGGCGTCGTCGATTTCAAACTGCTCGTCGCCCTGTTCCCCTTCTGCCTCCTTTCCGGTATACTTGCTTTCGTGGTCGCCGATGCCGGTGGAAACCCCGGCGGAAACCTTAGTGGCGGCGATTTTCACAATGCCGTCCCGGAACCGGGCGCTTTCCCGGGAGGAAACGGTGATTCCGGCAAAGGGCAAAAAGAGCCGGTATGCGCAGAGAATCTGGCAAAGCTCCTTTTCCCCAACGTCCAGGGGGCTGATCTTGTCGTTGTTGACAATGGGCCGCAGCCGGGGGCAGGACAGGGAAATCTCCGCCTGGGGGTATTTCCGCTGTAAATAATAGGCGTGCAGAGCGGTGGCCAAAGCGTCCTTCCGGAAGTCCGAAAGCCCCAGCAGCGCGGAAAAGGCCACGCCCCGCATCCCGCCTCTTAACGCCCGTTCCTGGGCGTCGAAGCGGTAAGGCCATACCCGCTTGTGGCCCACTAAATGAAGGGTTTCATACTTGTCCGTGTCGTAGGTTTCCTGGAATACCGTCACATAATCCGCGCCGCACTCGTGCAGGTACCGGTATTCGTCGGTGTTTACCGGGTAAATTTCCAAGCCCACCATGCGGAAATATTTCCGGGCCAGCTTGCAGGCCTCCCCGATATAGGAAACGCTGCTTTGAGAACGGCTTTCGCCGGTGAGAATCAGGATTTCCTCCATGCCGCTGTCGGCGATGACCTTCATTTCGTGTTCAATCTGCTCCATGTTCAGTTTCATGCGCTTAATGTGGTTATAGCAGTTGAAGCCGCAGTAAACGCAGTAATTCTCGCAGTAGTTGGCGATGTACAAAGGGGTAAACAGGTAAACGGTGTTGCCGAAGTGCTTGCTGGTTTCCAGCCGGGCACGCTCCGCCATTTCCTCCAAAAAGGGCTTGGCGGCAGGGGAGAGGAGGGCCTTCAAATCCTCAATGGAGCAGGTTTCGTGCTCCAGCGCCGCCCGGATGTCCTTGGCGGTGTACTGGGAGGGGTCGTAGGCGTTCATTTGGGAGAGCACCATGTCCCGGATATTGGAATCAATCTGTTCCATCCCCGGCAGATACTCCATGTGGCTTTTCCGGCAGGAAGGGTCGGTTTCCAGCCGGTGCTTTTTTTCCAGGGCTTCCGGGGAAAGGTACTGGGAATCCACAAAAAACTGATTTTCCATGCAAACCGCCCCCTTAATCGTGCAGGAACCCGGTCAGCGGGTCCGAAGCGGAGGCTCCCCGGGACAATACCCGGCCCAGGCCCGACAGGTAAGCGTTCCGGCCGGCTTCAATGGCCAGGCGGAAGGCGGCGGCCATCCGGGGCAGGTTGCCGGCAGTTGCCAAAGCGGTGTTGGCCATAATGGCGGCGGCCCCCATTTCCATGGCTTCGCAGGCCTGGGAGGGGCGGCCGATGCCGGCGTCTACGATAATGGGCAGGTCGATTTCGTCAATGAGGATCTGGATAAATTCCTTGGTGGCCAGCCCCTTGTTGGAACCGATGGGGGAGGCCAAGGGCATTACCGCCGCTGCCCCGGCGTTGACCAAATCCCGGGCGGCGTACAAATCCGGGTACATGTAGGGCATGACCACAAAGCCTTCTTTAGCCAGGATTTCCGTTGCCTTAACGGTTTCGGCGTTGTCGGGAAGCAGGTATTTGGAATCCCGCATAATCTCGATCTTCACGAAATCCCCGCAGCCCAGTTCCCGGGCAAGCCGCGCAATCCGCACCGCTTCCTCGGCGTTCCGTGCGCCGGAGGTGTTGGGCAGGAGGGTGACGCCCTTGGGGATGTAGTCCAAGATGTTTTCCTGTTCCTTGGTGTTGGCCCGGCGGACCGCCAGGGTGATAAGCTCCGCCCCGGCGTCCTTCACCGCCGCTTCAATGAGCTTTAAGGAGTATTTCCCGGAGCCTAAAATGAACCGGGAGTGGAATTCCCGGCCGCCGATAACCAGTTTGTCGTTTGTCTGCATGAAAGTTCCTTCTTTCCAAAATTATGCGTCCAGTTCCCCGGCCAAAATCCGGAGAACCATGTGTGCCTGATGGGCCGCGCAGGCCATTACCCGGGAGGAGAAAAGCGTTTTTTCCCGGGAAATGTCGCTTTCCCCGTCACCGCAAAGGTAAAAGCGGCGGGCGACCCGGCGGGTCTGGATGGAATTTGCCGAGGAAAACCCCGCCATGCCCGACGCCGCCACCAGGTATTTGTCCGGCATGGTTTCCAAAATCCCGTTTGCCAGCATGGCTTTTGCTTCCGGGTTGTCGAAAGCCTCGCAGATGACGTCCGCTCCTTGCAGCAGGGGCCGGAAGTTTTCCTCCGTAATCCGCACCGCATGGGTTTCCAATTCCAAATACGGCGCGATTTCCAAAAGGTTTTCCGCCAAAGCGTCGGTTTTCTGCATCCCCACCTGGCAGGCCTTGTACTGCTGCCGGTGAAGATTTGTGATGTCCACTTTGTCAAAATCAATCAGGATGAGCTTTCCGATCCCGGCCCGGGCTAAGGATACCGCAATATTGGAGCCAAGCCCGCCCAAGCCGCAGACGGCCACCGCCGCCTGGGAAAATTTTTCCTGCAGCTCCCTGCCGTGGCGGATTTCCAGGGCCTTTTGCATCTCCTCTTTTGTGGGAATTCCGCTCAAATCAGCCGCCCCCCACAAAGCTGACCACTTCCAAAGCGTCGCCGTCCTTTAAAACTGTCTGGCCGTACTGGGCCTTGGGGACGATTTCCCCGTTTAATTCCACGGCGATGCGCTTTTTGTCGTAGCCTTCCCCGGTAAGATATCCTTCCAGGGGCTGCCCGGCAATGTCCAGGGCCGTTCCGTTTACTGTAACCATTTTCTCCCTCCAAACAAAAAACGGGGAACTGCCAACACGACAGTTCCCCGCAAATATGCAAGACGACCATGTTTCCCTACGTTGGCATTATCCAAATCAGGTTATGGGTCGAAGGTTTTACCTTCCTCTCAGCCTGTTCCACAAGCTCCCCGTTATTTAATTACAAACATATTATAGACCTGCATTCGGCAAAATACAAGAGAATATGCGGCATTGTCACAAAAATGTTACAATTATGCGGGATTTGCTCAGAAAGGTTCATGCTTCTGCAGTGCGGAATCTGGCGGTTTTGGGAAAAAAATTTAAAAATTATGGGTTGATTTTTTTGTCCATTTGGCTGATACTATCTTGTAGACCCAGTTTTCCGTGATGGAAGGAATCACCAAAACAAAGGAGAATTATTATGACTGGAAAAACAGCCATTGTAACGGACAGCAACAGCGGCATTACCCAGAAAATGGCCGGGGAAATCGGGGTATCAGTGGTCCCGATGCCCTTTGTGATTGATGGAGAAACCTTTTATGAGGATGTGAACCTTTCCCAGAAGGAATTTTATGAGAAGCTTCAAAGCAGCGCCAAAATCTCCACCTCCCAGCCCATGGTGGGGGAGATTCTGAAGCTGTGGGACAGCTTGCTGGAAACCCACGACTCCATTGTGTACATTCCCATGTCCAGCGGGCTTTCCGGCTCCTGCGCCACGGCGGCAGCTTTGGCGGAGGATTACGGCGGAAGGGTAGAGGTGGTCAACAACCAGCGGATTTCCGTCCCCCAGCGTCAGTCTGTCCTGGACGCCCTGGAGCTGGCCAAGGCGGGAAAAACGGCGGCTGAGATTCGGGAAATTTTAGAAAAGGAAAAATTTGAGTCCAGCATTTACATTATGCTGGACACCTTGGAGTATTTAAAGAAAGGCGGGCGGATTACCCCGGCGGCGGCCGCAGTGGCCACCGTGCTGCATATCCGGCCGGTTTTGCAGATCCAGGGGGAAAAGCTGGACGCTTATGCCAAAACCCGCAGCGAAAAGCAGGGCCGCGCCATTATGATGGACGCCTTAAAAAAGGACATCGACAACCGTTTCGGCGGCATGGATCAGGTCCGGATCTATGTGGCCCACACCGACAGGGAGGAAGAAGCAAAAGAGTTTTCGCAGATGATTCAGGCGGAATGGGGCGTCCCGGTCACCTACTGCGACCCCTTGTCCCTAAGCATAGCCTGCCACACCGGCCCCGGGGCCTTGGGGATTGGCTGCGCCAAGCGGATTGACCAGTATTTGTAACAAGAAAATGCGTTTCGGTCCTTGCAAAATCAGAAAAAATGGAGTATAATTAGGAAGGAATCTATCCGATTTTGCCAAATGGGGCGATATGCCTGCCGGACGGCCGAAAAACGGGATTCTGCAACAATATCTAACGGGGAAGGTTTTTCTGACCCAAAAGAAAGGAAAAGAGCAAATGGCAATTTATGACCCCAAATCCCTGAAAGCGGAGGAGTTTATCAACCACGAGGAAATCCTTGAAACCCTGCGCTATGCGGAAGAAAACAAGCACAATGTGGAACTGATTGACAGCCTGCTGGAAAAGGCCCGGCCTAAAAAGACGGCAAACGGCGTCCACTGCGAAGGGCTGACCCACCGGGAGGCCTCCGTCCTGCTGGCCTGCGACATTCCGGAAAAGGTGGAGGAAATGTACCGCCTTGCCGAGGAAATCAAGCTGGCCTTTTACGGCAACCGGATCGTCATGTTCGCCCCCCTTTACCTGTCCAACTACTGCGTCAACGGCTGCGTTTACTGCCCCTATCATCAGAAAAATAAACATATCTGCCGCAAAAAACTGACCCAGGAGGAAATCAAAAACGAGGTGATTGCCCTCCAGGATATGGGCCACAAGCGGCTGGCCATTGAAGCAGGGGAGGACCCGGTCAACAATCCCATTGAGTATATCCTGGATTCTATCAAGACCATTTACAGCATCCAGCATAAAAACGGCGCCATCCGCCGGGTCAATGTGAATATTGCCGCCACTACGGTGGAAAATTACCGGAAGCTGAAGGAAGCCGGCATCGGCACCTACATCCTGTTCCAGGAAACCTACCACAAGGAAAGCTACCTGAAGCTCCATCCCACAGGCCCCAAGCACGATTATGACTACCACACCGAGGCCATGGACCGGGCCATGGAAGGCGGCATCGACGATGTGGGCTTAGGCGTTCTCTTCGGCCTGGAGCTTTATAAATACGAATTTGCCGGACTTTTGATGCATGCAGAACACCTAGAAGCGGTCCACGGCGTCGGCCCCCACACCATCAGCGTCCCCAGAATCAAACGGGCTGACGACATCGACCCCACGGTATTTGACAACGGCATTTCCGATGACATCTTCTTAAAGATCATCGCCTGCATCCGCATTGCCGTGCCCTATACCGGCATGATTATTTCCACCCGGGAGTCCCAGCAGGTGAGAGGCCGCGCCCTTCAAGTGGGCATTTCCCAGATCAGCGGCGCTTCCCGCACTTCTGTCGGCGGATACACCGAGGAGGAGCGCCCCCACGATTCGGAACAGTTTGACGTGTCCGACCAGCGCACCCTGGACGAAGTGGTCCGCTGGCTTATGGAGATGGGCTTCATCCCGTCCTTCTGCACCGCCTGTTACCGGGAAGGCCGGACCGGCGACCGGTTTATGAGCCTTTGCAAAAATGGACAGATTCAGAACTGCTGCCATCCCAACGCCCTCATGACCCTGACGGAATTTTTGGCGGACTACGCCTCCGAAGAAACCCGGAAAATCGGGCATGAGCTGATTGAAAAGGAACTGGCCAAGATCCCCAACGAAAAGGTGCGGCAGATTGCCGCCCAGAATATCGCGGATATTAAGGCTTCCAACCGCCGGGATTTCCGGTTCTAATGAAAAGAAAAACACGCATCTTCTATAGGTGCGTGTTTTCTGGTTTTCACAAAAGGAGGAGTTGCCATGAGCACTAAAGGAATCCGGGATTTCCGGCCGGTACTGCATTTTACCCCGGAAAAAAACTGGAATAACGATCCCAACGGGCTGGTTTATGAAAACGGCCGGTATCATCTCTTCTACCAGCACAACCCGGAAGAACCGGTCTGGGGACCCATGCACTGGGGACACGCCGTCAGCGCCGATCTGATCCACTGGGAGCATCTGCCCATTGCCCTGTATCCCGACCAGTTGGGGACCATTTTTTCCGGCAGTGCGGTGTACGACGCGGAGAATACCTCCGGCTTTGGGAAAGACGGCAAAGCCCCCATTGTGGCCATGTTCACCCAGCATGGGGAGCGCGAGCAGCAGAGCATCGCCTGGAGCTTGGACGGCATCCATTTTGAAAAATACCCGGGCAATCCGGTGCTGCCTAACAATAGCTTGCCGGATTTCCGGGATCCGAAAATTTTCCGGAACCCGGTTAAAAACTGCTGGGGGGCAGTGGTGTCCGCAGGGGACCGGGTGCATTTTTACGCTTCCCGGGATTTGAAGCATTGGGAAAAAACCGGGGAATTTGGCCCGGAGGGAAACCATTCCCAAGGCGTTTGGGAGTGCCCGGATTTGTTCCCGTTGGAGCATGATGGAAAAACCGTCTGGGTTCTGCTGGTGAGCATGGGCGGCAACGAGGAAAACCACGGGGCCCGCATCCAGTATTTCCTGGGGGATTTTGACGGGGAGGCCTTCCGCTGCGACGGCCGGTTCGACAAGCCGGAATTCCTGGACAGCGGCCTGGACAATTACGCCGGCGTCACCTACGACAATACCGCCCAACGGATTTTTATTGGGTGGGGCCTGAACCCGGTTTACGCGGATAAAACCCCTACGGGTGAGTTTTGCGGGCTTATGACCCTGCCCAGGCGGCTGTCTTTGGAGGATACCCCAAAGGGCGGGCTGCGCTTGGCGGGGGTTCCTTTGGTGCAGGATGTTTTTGGCGAGAAAATCCCTTGGAATGGCGGGGAACTGCCCGGCGAAGTATTTTTGCTGACCGTAACAGGGGAAGGCCCTTGCACTGTGGCGCTGAAAAACAGCCTGGGCCAGAAGTTCTGTTTCGGCGTCAATGGGCAGAACCAGGCGTTTGTTGACCGGAGCGAGGCCGGCGCCCGGGATTTCAGCGAAGCTTTCGCGTCGGAATGGTACTCTCAAATCTCCGCGTCCCGGTTTTACGATGGCCCCTGGAAATTGGAACTGGTGTTTGACCGCTCCGCCTGCGAACTGTTTTTGGACCATGGCACCCGTTACTTTTCCCAGGTCCTGTATCCGGATACGCCCTATACGGAAATGGAAATTTCCGGAAACGGGACGGCTGTGCTCCAGCGGCTGAAAGATTGACCAAATGGCAAAATAAAAAGACGGAAACGCTGAACTGCGAATTCCGTCTTTCTTTATTTTATATTATGATAAGGGCAAAAATTTAGGGTTTGCGGGGGGATCTCACCCGGACTGCCTGGGTCTGCACCCGGCCGCCTTCATCGCCGTGGCTTTCGCTGGTGGGGTTGGCCACCTGTTCACGCCGCAGCTCTTCATTGGGGTTGCGCAGGCGGACAGTCAGCAGCATTTTGACAGTATCCTCCCGGATTGCCGCCACCATGGCGTCGAACATGTCAAAGCCTTCAATGCGGTATTCCACAACCGGGTCGCGCTGGCCGTAGGAGCGGAGATAGATGCCTTTTTTCAGTTCGTCCATGGCGTCGATGTGATCCATCCACTTGGTGTCTACATTCCGCAGCAGGACAACGCGCTCCACTTCACGCATCCGTTCCACACCGATTTCCTGCTCTTTTTCCTCGTACTTGGCCACCGCTTTTTCATACAAAGCGTCCACAAAGTCCTTCTTTTCCATGTTGGCCAGCTCGTCCGGGGTGTAATGGAAATCTTCCGGCGTGGTAAAGAAGCCCAGATAATGGTTCCGCAGGCCGTCTACGTTCCAGTTGTCGTGGATGACTTCATCGGACAGGTACTGGTTGACCGTTTCGGTGATGCTGTCTTTCAGCATGTCCATGATATAGGAGCGCAGGTTTTCGCCGTCCAGAACCTTGGCACGCTGGCTGTAAATAATTTCACGCTGGCGGTTCATAACGTCGTCAAACTGCAAAACGTTGCGGCGGATGGCAAAGTTGCGGCCCTCCACTTTCTTCTGGGCGGATTCGATGGAATTGGTCAGCATTTTGGTTTCAATGGGCTGATTTTCATCGATTTTCAGCGCTTCCATCATGTTCTGGATGCGCTCGCCGCCGAACAGGCGCATAATGTCGTCCTCCAGGGACAGGAAGAAACGGCTTTCGCCGGGGTCGCCCTGACGGCCCGCACGTCCCCGCAGCTGGTTGTCGATACGGCGGGACTCGTGGCGTTCGGTGCCCAGGATAAACAGGCCGCCGGCTTTCCGGACTTCCTCCGCCTCCACGGCAATGACCTTTTTGTGCTTGGCAACCAGGTCTTTAAAGGTCTGGCGGGCGTTTAAGATTTCCGCGTCGTCGGTTTCGCCGAAAGCGTCGGCTTCCGCGATAAGTTCATCGGAAAATCCCATGCGGCGCATGTCGTGCTTGGCCAGATATTCCTCGTTACCGCCCAGCTTAATGTCGGTACCGCGTCCGGCCATATTGGTGGCGATGGTAACCGCCCCTTTTTTACCGGCCTGGGCCACGATTTCCGCTTCCTTCTCATGGTATTTGGCGTTTAACACCTCATGGGGGATGCCCCGGCGTTTCAGCATGTTGCTGAGCATTTCCGATTTGTCGATGGTGATAGTGCCCACCAAGACCGGCTGGCCTTTTTTGTGGCACTCAATAATCTGCTCAATGACAGCGTTGTATTTACCCTTTTCGTTTTTATAAACAACGTCCTCATGGTCAATCCGCTGAACCGGACGGTTGGTGGGGATTTCGATAACATCCAGCTTGTAAATTTCCCGGAATTCGCCTTCCTCTGTCAAAGCGGTGCCAGTCATGCCGGACAGCTTATTGTACAGGCGGAACAGGTTCTGGAAGGTGATAGTGGCCAGAGTCTTGGACTCATGGGCGATTTTTACGCCCTCCTTGGCCTCAATGGCCTGATGCAGGCCCTCGTTGTAGCGGCGGCCGTACATCAAACGTCCGGTAAACTCGTCCACGATGATGACTTCGCCGTCCTTGACAACGTAATCTTCCTCGTTGTGCATAATGCCGTGGGCCTTGATAGCCTGGTTGATGTGGTGGAGCAGGGTCATGTTTTCCGGGTCCATCAGGTTTGCGACACGGAAGGCTGCCTCCGCCTTTTTGACGCCGGCAGGGGTCAGAGTGGCGGTTTTCGCCTTTTCGTCTACAATATAGTCGCCTTCCAGGTTGTCGTTGTCCACCTTGGTGTCCAGCTCCACGACTTTGTTCATAGTCAGGGTCCGGGCAAAGCGGTCCACAATCTGGTAAAGGTCGGTGGATTCGTCGCCTTTGCCGGAGATAATCAGAGGGGTTCTGGCTTCGTCAATAAGGATGGAGTCCACCTCGTCCACAATGGCGTAGTTAAAGGGCCGCTGTACCCGCTGCTCTTTGTAGGTGACCATATTGTCGCGCAGATAATCGAAGCCGATCTCGTTGTTGGTGCCGTAGGTGATGTCGCAGTTATAGGCATCCCGGCGGGCATCGTTGTCCATATCGTGGATAATCAAGCCCACGGAAAGGCCCAGATAGCGGTACACCTTGCCCATCCACTCGGAGTCGCGTTTTGCCAGGTAGTCGTTGACCGTGACGATGTGGACGCCTTTTCCGGTCAGGGCGTTCAGGTAGGCAGGGAGAAGGCAGGTCTGGGTTTTGCCTTCACCGGTGCGCATTTCCGCAATACGGCCCTGGTGCAGGACGATGCCGCCGATAATCTGGACAGGGTAGTGGGGGGTTCCCAGTACCCGGCGGGCAGCTTCCCGGCAGGCGGCAAAAGCCTCTGGCAGGATTGTATCCAGGGTTTCGCCGTCCTCCAGCTTTCCTTTTAAATATTCGGTCTGTCCCCGGAGATCTTCCTCGGACATTTTTTTGTAGTCCTCTTCCAAGGCCAGAACCTGATCCAAAATTGGCTTGATGCGTTTCAGTTCACGTTTCGAATAGGAACCAAAGATTTTTTCCACCAATCCCATTTACTTAAACCATTCCTTTCGGAGTTTTCATAAAACCCTGCTGGTTCTTCCGCCAGCAAAAAATTTCGAGTACAGATCATCGTGACACAGTACAGTCTAAAGTACCCAATTACATTCTATTATACAAGATATTTGGGAAGGATGCAAGCCTTTTCCATTAAAAACCTTGCATTTCTCCAAAAGAAATCAGCCGCACCGGCATTTTTCGGACCGGTACGGCCAATCACACTGAATTTTTTAGAATTTTTCCGGATATTTTTCCCGCAGAGCTTTGGCGCCGTCAGCCCGTCCGGTTTCCTCCAAGCGGCGGCAGTAGGCGGGCAGATCGCCTTCCTTGGCGTGGTAGGGGCCGCCCTCCCGGAGAACAGTCATCATGGGGTCAACGTCGGTGTCGGCGGTGAGCATCATCTGCTCCTCCCATTCCACCAAATACCGGCAGGCTTGACCGCAGATTTCCGGGTGTTCCTTGGAAATATCGTGCTGTTCGTGGAAATCCTCTTTGACGTTAAAGAGCATTTCGTTGTTCCACAGGTGGTAGCCGTCGTGGTAGGTGCGCATGTACAGATAATCGCCGAAACGGACGGAACGCTGGCAGACATGGGCGCACTGGGAAACCACCAGGTAATCCCGGCCCTTGTCCTCGCCGGTGAGAAGGCTCTGAGCGTAGCTTTCGCCGTCCCATTTTTTATAATGGGGCAGGTTTAAAAGATCCGCCATAGTGGGTACAATGTCCAGATTGTAGTGGAACCCTTCCAGCACCGTGCCGGGTTTTACGCCGGGCCATTTGATGAGCATGGGAATCCGGGTAGTGATTTCGTCGGCAGTGGCGTGCTCCCCGTAAAGGCCCAGCTCGCCCAGGTTCTCGCCGTGGTCTGCGGTGACGATAATGGCCAGGTCGTCATAAACCCCCTGCGCCTTCAGCTCGTCTAAGAGCTTGCCGATCATGCCGTCCATGTACCGGACGCCGCAGTCATAGCCGTCGAAAAACCGATGCAGGCCAGCCCGGTCGGTGACTTTGCCGGGATGGCGGGGGTAATCGGGGTTTTCCCGGTCGGTGTACATGCCGATTTCCATGGCCCCGTGAGGCCCGGTCAGATGGTCGTGGTAGGCCAGCACTTCGTCGGTGATCCAGTCCGGGATAGGCTCGTTTTCAAAGGGGTTGCCGAATTCCGCGGGGGCGCGGTAGGGGGTGTGGGCGTCCCAGAAGTTGATATGCAAAAACCAGTTTTCCCGGCTGGCGGCGTTGCGCTTGACCCAATCCAACGCCACCGGCAGGATTTCCTCCGCCGATTCCCCGCCGCAGCGGCCGGTGTTCAGCACTTCATTGAATCCCGCCGTAAACCAGTAAGAGGAGTGCCGCTCCGCGAAGGGGCTGATGGAAGCGGTATACATCCCAGCCTGCCGGAACAGGTTAAAGAAATTGTGGCGGTCCCTGGGGTCCTGGAAGTCCCGTTCAATGCCGGTGAGGCGCATGTCTGCCGGCAGGCCGCCGTGTCCCACCGCGCCGTTGTGATAGCCGAAACGTCCGGAACAAAGGGCGGCTCTGGAGGGAAGGCAGGGGGCGTCCGAGCAGTGGTAATGGGTAAACCGCGCCCCTTCCGCAGCGATCTGGTCCAGAACCGGGGTGGTGTTGCGGAAATAGCCGTAACAGCCCATATGGTCGGGGCGGAGGGTATCCAAATCCAACATCAATACTTTCATAATGCACAAATCTCCTTTAATTCAGCAGGATGTCTTGCTGAAAGCATTTTATATGGTTTTATTATACCTGATAAAATATTTTCTGTCAATTATAAATCTTCTATATATTACATAAAGAAAAAGTATGGAATCTTCAAAAAAGCTCTTGACAAATGTATACCGGAACGATATAATAAAATAAAACACTACACCCCACGGGGGTGATATGGAGGTGCAAGCAAGATTATGAAGCAAAAGTTTCTTGTAACGGGGATGTCCTGCGCGTCCTGCTCCGCCCATGTGGAGAAGGCCGTGTCAAAGGTCCCCGGCGTTATATCTGTTTCCGTCAGCCTGCTGACCAACAGCATGACAGTCGATTTTGACCAGCAGAAAACCGCCCCGGAGGCGATTATCCAGGCGGTGCAGCAGGCGGGCTACGGGGCTTCTCTGCCGGATTCCGGCAAAAAAGCGGAAAAGAAAAGCCCTGCAAAAATGGAGGAGGACGCCGCGGCTTCCATGAAAAAGCGGCTCATCTGGTCCATGGTGTTTATGATTCCTTTGTTCTATCTGGCTATGGGCCATATGATGCACTGGCCGCTGCCCGGAATTTTCCTGGGGGATGAAAACCTGCTGATTTTCGCCCTGACCCAATTTTTGCTCTGTCTGCCGGTTTTGATTGTAAACCGGAAATACTTTACAGGCGGGTTCAAGGCCCTTTGGAACCGTGCCCCCAATATGGATTCCCTTATTGCCATCGGTTCTTCCGCAGCAGTGGTTTACAGCGTCTGGGGCCTGTACCGCATGGCCTGGGACATGGGGCGGGGAGACTTGACGGCGGCCCACAGCCACGCCATGAACCTGTATTTTGAAACCGCCGCCATGATCTTGGCCCTGATTACCTTGGGAAAATACCTGGAAACCCGCTCCAAGGGCAAAACTTCCGAGGCTATTTCCCGGCTCATCGCCCTGACGCCCAAAACAGCTTTGGTGGAACGGGACGGGGAGGTTTTGGAAATCCCGGCGGAAGATGTGGTCAAAGGGGACATTGTCCATGTAAAGCCCGGTCAGAGGATCCCCGTGGACGGGATTCTGCTGGAAGGGGAATCCGCTGTGGATGAATCGGCCCTGACCGGCGAAAGCCTTCCTGTGGACAAAAAGCCCGGGGATAAGCTGACAGGGGCTTCCGTCAACCGCAACGGCTTCTTAAAAATGCGGGCCGAACGGGTTGGGGAGGATACGGCCCTTGCCCAGATTATCCGGCTGGTGGAGGACGCCAGCGCGTCCAAGGCCCCCATCGCAAAGCTGGCGGATAAGGTCAGCGGCGTGTTTGTCCCGGTTGTCATCGGCATTGCCTTGGTTTCAGCCCTGATCTGGCTGGCTTTGGGTTACGGCCCGGCCTTCTCCCTGTCCATCGGCATCGCCGTTCTGGTGATTTCCTGCCCCTGCGCATTGGGGCTGGCAACCCCCACCGCCATTATGGTGGGAACCGGCAAGGGCGCGGAAAACGGGATTCTCATTAAATCCGGCGAGGCCTTGGAAACCGCACACCTGGCGGATACCGTCGTACTGGACAAAACCGGCACCATCACCGAGGGCCGCCTTCAGGTAACGGACATCCTGCCCCTGGCAGGCCAGACGGAGGAGGAGCTGCTGGCCCTGGCCGCCGGCATGGAATTAAAATCGGAGCATCCCCTGGGCCAGGCGGTGGTGCAGGCCGGGGAAGGCCGGGGGATTTCGCCGGTGTCCATGGATTCCCTCCAATCTGTCCCGGGGCGGGGCATCCGTACAGCGGCAAACGGGGCGGAATTTTACGCCGGAAACCGAATTTTTTTGGAAGAAATGCAAATACCTCTTGCAAACGCACCCGAAAAAGCGGTACAATTAGAGGAAGAAGGGAAAACCGTCCTGTATTTTGCGGATAAAACCCGGATACTGGGCCTGATTGCTGCGGCGGATACCATCAAGGCCACCAGCGCCCAGGCGGTGCAGGAGCTTCACGACTTGGGGCTGAAGGTGGTCATGCTCACCGGCGACAGCGCCCGGACGGCCAAAGCCATCCAGCAGAAAGCAGGCATTGAAACGGTCATTGCCCAGGTACTGCCGGATGAAAAGGAACAGCAGATCCGCAAACTCCAGGAAGAAGGCCGGAAGGTCATTATGGTAGGGGACGGCATCAACGACGCCCCGGCTTTAGCCCGAGCCGACGTGGGCATCGCCATCGGCACCGGCACCGACGTGGCCATTGAGTCGGCGGACATCGTGCTGATGCGGGGGGACCTGCGGGATGTCGTCACCGCCGTCCGGTTAAGCCGCGCGGTAATCCGCAATATCAAGGAAAACCTCTTCTGGGCCTTGTGCTACAATAGCCTGGGGATCCCCTTGGCGGCGGGGCTTTTCTATCCCCTGTTCCACATGACCTTAAACCCCATGTTCGGGGCCGCCGCCATGAGCTTAAGTTCCGTCTGTGTGGTGACAAACGCCCTGCGGCTGAAGTTTTTTAAGCCTCTGCCCTCCGCCTGCCCCATGCCTCCGGCGGTTCCGGAGAAAACCGCGGAGCAGAAGCCCTTCCAAAAGCGAATCGGCGTGGAGGGGATGATGTGCGCCCACTGCGTCGCCCATGTAACAGAGGCCTTGGAAGCCCTGGATGGGGTAGTAAAAGCCGATGTTTCCCTGGAGGACGCCGCCGCCGTTGTCACCTTTTCCAAGGAAATCCCTGCCGAAACCATCAAACATGCCATTGAAGAAGCCGGGTATCAGGTAACTTCTCTGGACGACCCCGCAAAGGAGTAACGAAATGAAAGCAGATCAGAAACAAATGACACGCCTTTTGAAAACCGCCCGGGGCCAGATCGACGGCATCCTCAAAATGATAGAAGAGGACCGTTACTGCCTGGACATTTCCCACCAGATTATGGCGGCGGACGCCATCCTGCGCCGGGCCAACAAAGAAGTGCTGAAGGCCCACCTGGAAGCCTGCATCCTGGAGGCGGTGCAGCAGGGGGATGTGGACAAGGTAAAAGAGCTTACCGACTTTTTCGACAAATCCTACCAATAAACCGATGAAAAAACGGCAATTAAGGAAAAGTTAAGGTTTTCCTCCGTTTTTTTCAAGACAAATGAATCCGGAATGGGGTATAATAGGACACAGATTACAGGATTGGAGTGTTCGATTTATGCCCCGTTATTCTCGCCGCCGCAAAATCCGATGGAGCCGTGTGCTGTCCTGTGCTTTTGCGGCGATTTTGCTGACTGCCGCCGTTGGGATTTTAATACAGGTATCCGCCGAATTCCCCTTATCCGCCGCCGACAGGGAAAGTTCCCAGACAGAGGATGGAACCGTTTCGCTGGCGGAAGCGTCGGATGTTTCTGCCGCCGCTTCCGCCACAGTGGAAAAAGACTCGCTGCCGGAAGGCTGGGAGTGGACAACCGTCCCGGCGGAAACCCCTTACACCGGCGATCTGATTCTGGTAAACCCGGATTACGCCTATCAAGCGGGGAGTGAAACACCGGTTTCCGTGCTGGAATATAAGACGGATTCCTATTATGTAAAGGACCGGAATGTGGCCCTGCTGGAAAATGTGGTGGGCCATTTAAACGACATGATGGATGATTTTACCGCCCAGTCCGGCCTGACGGACGTCCTGCTCATCAGCGGCTGGCGGGACCCGGACCGCCAGGAAACGCTGTATCAGGAGGATTTGGAGGAGAAAAACCAGACCCAGTCCACCCTGGTGGCGGTTCCCGGCCACAGCGAGCATCACACCGGCCTTGCCTTTGACTTTGGCCTCATGCAGCAGGTGGAAGGGGTGGGCCGCACCTACGATGGCACAGGCAGCTACGCTTGGATCAACGAAAACTGCCAGGAATACGGGTTTGTGGTCCGTTATCCGGAGGATAAGATGGACATCACCAAAATCGAGTACGAACCTTGGCATTTCCGTTATGTGGGACAGCCTCACGCCAAAATCATGAACGACAGCGCCATTGTGGGCAGCCCCATCTGTCTGGAAGAATATATTGAATTTCTGAAAAAATATCCCCTGGACGGGGAGCATTTGTCCGCTTACGGATATGAAATCTGCTGGCAGGAACCGGAGAAGCAGGCGGACGGCCAGCTGAAAATCGCCGTCCCCTCCGGCCGGGATTACACCCTGTCTGGGGACAATACCGGCGGGATCATTGTAACCGCAGAAGATACAGGAGATGGAGCCAATGACGATTTTAGTCGCGGATGATGAAAAGGAAATCGCCGACCTGGTGGAGCTTTATTTAAAAAACGAGGGTTATGATATCCGGAAATTCCACGACGGTCTTTCCGCCTGGCAGGATATTCAGGAAAACCCGCCGGATCTGGCCATTCTGGATGTGATGATGCCGGGCTTAGACGGCTTTGCCCTCTGCCAGAAAATCCGGGAGAAGTATAATTTCCCGGTGATTATGCTGACGGCCAAGGTGGAGGGGATGGACAAAATCAACGGCCTCTCCCTTGGGGCGGACGATTATGTGACAAAGCCCTTTAACCCACTGGAAGTAGTGGCCCGGGTCAAGGCCCAGCTGCGGCGCTATACCCACTATAACCAGGAAAGCCAGCTGGACAGCCGGGATGTAATCGACTTTTCCGGCCTGATTATCAACCGGAAAACCCACGAATGCACCCTGGACGAGCGTACCTTAGAGCTAACCCCCACGGAATTCGATATCCTCTGGCTTTTGTGCGAAAACCGGGGCCGGGTCATCAGCTCGGAACAGCTTTTTGAGCAGGTCTGGGGGGAAAAGTACTTAAACAGCAACAACACGGTGATGGTGCACATCCGGCACCTGCGGGAAAAAATGGGGGAGCCTTTCCGCAACCCGCGTTTCATCAAGACCGTGTGGGGAGTGGGGTATAAAATTGAATAAGAAACGTATCGGGAAACTGGTCCTGCAAATAGCCGGGATTGCGGCCGCGGTAATGATTTTGCTCCTTGTGGTGGTTGACGCGTTTTCCGGCGGGGCCATTGTGGATTTTTCCATCAATTTTTTTGATTACCTGGTTTATACCATGGTGTGGGATAAGGTCACCTTCTTTTTCCTTCTGTTTATCCCGGTGCTGCTTATCATTTTGGTCTGCACCCTGGCCGTTGTCCACCTTTCGGAGAAGCAGGCCAAAATCAAGGCGGAGCGGAGCCTGCGGATGATTCTGGAATCCATTGACACCGTGTTCAAAAAAGGGGACGCCCTGCTGTCCCTGCCGCCGGAATTTGCCGACGCGGAGAATAAATTAAACGCTATCCGCAACGAAAACCTCCGGAATGAACGCCTGGCCCGGGAGGCGGAACAACGGAAAAACGATTTGGTGGTCTATTTGGCCCACGATTTGAAAACGCCTTTGACCTCCGTCATCGGCTACTTAACCCTCCTGCGGGACGAGCCGCAGATTTCCGAAGAGCTGCGGCTGAAATACCAGGGCATCGCGTTAGACAAGGCAAGACGGCTGGAAGATTTAATCAACGAATTTTTCGACATTACCCGGTTCAGCTTGCAGAACATCCAGCTGGAACCCCAGACCTTTGACTTAAACGTCATGCTCCAGCAGTTAATGGAGGAATTTTACCCGGTGCTGGCGGAAAAATCCTTGTCCGCCCAGTTTTTCCCGGAGGACCAGGTATCCGTCTGCGCCGACCCGGATAAGCTGGCCCGGGTGTTCGGCAACCTGCTGCGGAACGCGGCGGCATACAGCTATCCTCACACCCAAATCGCGGTGCGGATGAAAAAATCCGGGGAGGACGTGGTGCTGGGCTTTGAAAACCGCGGCCCTGTCATCCCGGAACAGAAACAAAAGATGATTTTCCAAAAGTTCTACCGCCTGGACGAATCCCGTTCCAGCCATACCGGCGGGGCCGGATTGGGCCTTGCCATCGCCCGGGAGCTGGTGGAGCTGCACGGCGGGAAAATCTGGGTCACCAGCTCCGAAGAAATTACAAGATTCTGCGTAAAACTTCCCCTTCACCCCAAGTCCGCTTGATTTTTTCCGAAAATATGGTATACTGAAAGCAGGAAAACTCGGAAGGAGCGTTTTATGGGAATCTTGGAATGTGTGGTTTATGTATTTCTCCCGACTTTGCTTGGCTGGCTCTTTAACCTGTGCGCCATGTACGGCGGCGCGGCCTTTGGCCTTGTGTATTACCTGATGCCGGCGGTGGCGCTGCTCGGCTGGTTCTGGGTTGGGAAGCGGTTTGCCCGGCGGATCAAAAACCCAGTTCTGGCGATTCTGGCCGGCAACAGCATTGGGATTCTTTCCTTAGCCGTCTATCTTTGGCAGGAATATTTGGCTGCGGAAAAAATCAACTGGCTCCAGCAGCTGTCCCAGTATTTCTCCTCCTCGCTGATGCTTTTAAACACCCGGATTTTGATGCCTTTCAGCGCCCAGGTGGACGGCGTGACCCAGATTTCCAACACGGCCATCCAGGTTGTGGGGCTGATCTTAATGCTCCTTCCCTTTATTGGCGGATTTTTCATGGAAAAACAGAAAAGAAAGCTGGAAAAATAAAAGAACCCGCCGGAACTGATTAGCTCCGGCGGGTTTTCTGTCAAAAGCTCTTTCATATAAAAAATGTAGACAAGAAAAATTTTGGTCAAGCTTTTTTAAAAGCTTGCAGGGGTGGAGGGGACGGAGTCCCTCCTCGCTCGTCGCAACGAGCGAAATCCAATCCCTTCGCGCCTCGGGCGCGAACTCTTAAACAAAAAGCGGAGCCATGAACTATAAGTTCATGGCGTGCAGACCCGCCCGCGGATGTCCCCGCGATGTGATTTTACAAAGTAAAATCACATTTTAGAATCTTCTAAATTTTTACCACGGTATATTTGCGCTAGCAAATCAGGAACCTTTACGCAGCTGGTCATGCGGCTTATCCTTTTTGAATAAATCCCCGCCGGACCGGTTGGATCCGGCGTTTTTTACGCTTTTAAGGTCATGGTAAAGGCCGCTTCAAAGGTTTCCCCGGCGGGCAGGAACTGGATACCGTATTTTTCTTCCAGTTTTCCGGAATCGGTGTGGAAGGAGTCGATGCCGTACCAGGGTTCCAGGCAGACGTAAGGCCCATCGTTTGCGCAGGACCAGATGCCGAAGTCCGGGAATCCGGCAAAATCCACCCGGACGCTGCGGCCCCCTGCGGACAGCTCCGCCCAGGAGGACTGGATGCCCTTTAAAATCACCGCGTCCCGCTTAAACCATTCATGGGACAGCTGTTTTTGGGACTGGTTTTCCAAAAAAGGAAGGGTTTCGCCGGTCAAAGCCTTGTCCGCTTTAATGTACCGGACGGCTGTTTCCGCCTTTTCAAAGGTGATAGTGTAATCGCCGTACTCCTTTCCCTCGTCCATGGGGCAGTTGAAGGCCGGATGGCCGCCCACAGAAAAAGGCATGGTGTCCGCGTTTTTATTGACCACCCGGAAGCCCTCGCTGACGCTGTTGCCCCGGACAGTGTAAATCACATAAAAGTCGAAGGAAAAGGGGTACTGTTTCCGGGTTTCCTCGCTGTCGGAGAGCTTCAGTTCCAGGGTATCCTCCGTTTGTTTGGCCAGTTCAAATTCGCTTTTCCGGGCAAAGCCGTGGGAACCCATTTCGTAGGTCACGCCTTTCCAGGAATATTTCCCGCCGGGAAGGCCGCCCACAATGGGAAACAGGATGGGGGAGCGTCCGGTCCAGTACTCTGGGTCGCCCTGCCACAGGTATTCAAAGCCGTCGGCGCCCTTGATGCTTTGCAGTTCCGCGCCCAATGAGCTGACCTTAATTTCCAGCTTGTCCGATTTTAAGGAATAAATCATGGTAAAATGCACCCTTCTTTCTGTCAATTTACTTTTATTATAAACAAATTGACTGCGCTTTTCAAGGGAATTTATCATTTTTGGCCGCTTGCCAAGGATTTTTTTTCGTTGTATAATAAGGAAAGAATGAAGAAGGGGGATTGGAATTGTCCGCATTCAACACTTTAACCATTGCCCATCGTTTTATTGAGGAACGCCTGGTTCCCGGCAGCTTCTGCATCGACGCCACTGCCGGGCGGGGATATGACACGGCCTTCCTCTGCCGGCTCACCGGCCCCGCTGGGAAGGTGCTGGCCTTTGACATCCAGCAGGAAGCCATTGACAGCACAAGGGAGCTTCTGGAAAAGGAAGGGCTTTCCTCCATAGCGGAGCTGCACCTGGACAGCCACCACCACATGGAGCAGTACGCCCAGGAGGAAACGGTGGACTGCATTACCTTTAATTTCGGTTATCTGCCCAAGGGGGACCACAGCATCTGCACCCACGCCCAAACCAGCATCCCGGCTATTGAGCAGGGTTTGAAGCTCTTAAAGCCCCACGGGATTATGAGCTTATGCATTTATTACGGCGGGGACAGCGGCTTTGAAGAAAAAGACGCCCTGATGGAATATTTGCAGACCATCGACAGCAAAACCTATACGGTTTTAAAGCTGGAATTTTTCAACCGGCCCAACTGCCCGCCCATTCCGGTGATGATTATGAAGGAGGCGTAACATGAAAATTTTATTGACTGCATTCGACCCCTTCGGCGGGGCCAATATAAATCCCTCCTGGCAGGCCGTCAGCCGCGTCCGGGAAGATTGGGACGGCGCGCACCTGACCCGCCTTCTGGTTCCCACGGTATTTGGGGAAGCGGAACGGCTGGTTTTGGAAAAAGCGGAGGAGATCTCCGCCGACATTATCCTCTGCGTGGGCCAGGCCGGGGGCCGGTACGGCTTGTCTGTGGAACGGGTGGCCATTAACCTGGACGACGCCTCCATCCCGGACAACCGGGGAAACCAGCCGGTGGACCAGCCCATTTCCTTAAAGGGCGCGCCGGCTTATTTTGCCACAATCCCGGTAAAGCCCGTGGTTTCCGCAATCCAGCAGGCGGGCGTTCCCGCCGAGATTTCCTACACGGCGGGGACCTTTGTCTGCAACCATTTGCTGTACCGGGTTTTGGAGGACAGCGCCCTTTTCCATCCCGGCCGCCAGTGCGGCTTTATCCACGTCCCCTTTTTGCCGGAACAGATCATTCACCGCAGCCATACGCCGTCCATGTCTCTGGGAACCATTACTGCCGGGCTGGAAGCGGCGGTGGGGGAGATCATCCGGCGGTTTTGTTGAATGATTTCCCCGAAAAGTCAGCGCATTTTGCCTGAAAAAGGCCGCCTGTTTGCAAGCCGGGCGGCCTCCTTTCATTTACCAGTCTTCCATATAATAGCAGAGGGTGTTCCCTTTCCAGAACACAGCTCCCAGCTCGCCGTGGTTCCAGTCGCCGGGCTTGTAGCAGTAAGAATACCAGACCTTTCCGTCCTCCGCATCCTCAAACTCGAATTTGGTGAGATATTCAGGGGAAGGGAAATCCGGCAGGGCCTCCGCCTCCGCTTTCAGCCGGTCCGCCTGCTCTTCCGGCAGCGTCATGGTAAGGGAGAGCTCCTCGCCAGCTTGCAGGAGAGGAAAATGATAGGAAAAACAGACATCAGAAGCCCCCTTTGGGATTTCCGGCGGGAAGGCTGAGACAGATTCCCGTTCCGGATACCCGCATAAGCCCAAAATCCGTTCATACTGCTTCGGGTCAGTAACCGGATGAACAGCCGCATCGACACATAAAAACAGCAGAAGGCAAAGCGCGCCAATGATCCCGGCAATGGAAACCAGGACAGTGCTGCAAATGGTCAGGGGCGCGCGGAAAATATGCTGTTCCGAAAGAAGCGCCGTGGCTGTGAGGAAAAGGGCAGGAAGGAACAGGCTAAGTCCCCACAGCCACGGCTGCCGCGGCAGCCCCATTAGAGGCAGAACGTAAAGCAAAATTGCGGCAATCCACGCCAGCCCCGCGAACACCGCCGGGAACCAGCTCGCTTTATACTTCATCCTCATCCGCCTCCCATTCCAGGAGATCACCCGGCTGGCACTGAAGGGCTTTACAGATTTTATCCAGGGTTTCCAGCTTGACCGCCTTGGCTTTGCCGTTTTTCAGAATGGAAATATTGGCCAGTGTAATGCCCACCCGCTGAGAAAGCTCCGTAACGCTCATTTTCCGTTTGGCAAGCATGACGTCCAGACGTACAATAATCATGACAAGCCCTCCTATATCGTCAGGTCCGCATCTTCCCGCATCAGGGCCGCCTTGTAAACCAGATGGGAAAGGAGGGCCGCAGCCGCCGCTATGGCAATGCCGATGAAGCTAATGAGCAGCAGTGCAGCAAATACGCTGGGATGGCTCATGGAAAGGAGCAGGAATACCAGGTTCCCAAGAAACAGGTAGCCGGAATCCACTGCCGCCAGGATGGAGATCTTCCCCAGCCGCCGGGCGTTTTCCCGGGTAAAGGATTCGTCCCGCCGGACGGAGCCGGTGAGCCGCCACCCATGCCACAGCACCAGATAGCAGGGGATTGCCGACCCCCACAGAAACAGCAGCCACAGCCAGAACCACCCGGCAAGCTCCGGGAATTTTTCTACAGTTCGTTCCCCCACGCTGGGAAAGACAATCCCATAAAGGAGCGCGCCGCACAATGCCGCCACTACAATCAGGCTTTGCAGCCAGTTTGCCAATGTTTTCTGATTCATTCTAACACCTCCTGTTGTTGAATCCATCATAGCACAGGAAAAGCAGAATGTCAATATATTTTTATTGATTTACAATAAATAAATATTGTTTTTGCGCCGATTGTATTCGGACAAAAAAACACCCGGCTACATGGTTCATAGCCGGGGGCCTGGATAAGTCATCCGTTGAGAAGCTCGTATTTGTGTTTTGTAGCCATGCCTCCCCGGATGTGGCGTTCTTCTTTGTTGATGTCCAGAATTTTCCGCACTTCGTTGTAAAGCTGGGGATTGGTGTGCCGCAGCCGTTCGGTGATGTCCTTATGTACCGTGGATTTGCTGTAATCAAATTTTTTTGCAGTCGCCCGCACGGTTGCATGGTTTTCGATAATGAAATTGGCAAACTGTATGCAGCGTTCATCCATATTATCTGTCATCAGCCTCGCTCCTCGTCCGCGTATTTGGTAAATGGTATGCGCGGATGGGGAAGGTTATGACTGCATGGACGAAAAACCCTCTGGTTCCCAAGGCGGAACCAGAGGGTTTCTTTTAGAAGGATATTCCGAAAAGCCGGCAGGTGTTTTCCCGGGCGGTATCAATCATTTGCTGAACAGGGACCCCCTTGATTTGGGCCATTCGTTCCGCCGTGTGGGCAATCATCGGCGACCAGCACCGCTTGCCCCGGCAGGGGACAGGGGCCATATAGGGGCAGTCTGTTTCCAAAAGCAGCTGGTCTAAGGGGACCGCTTCGCAGGCCTCCACAGAGCGCCGGTTGTTCTGGAAGGTCAAAACGCCGGTGAATCCAATGTAAAAGCCCATTTTCAGGAAAATTTTCGCCGTTTCCACCGAACCGGAAAAGCAGTGAATGACGCCCCGGACGCCGGGATGTTTTTTCAGGATTTCGATGGTGTCCTCCGCTGCGTCCCGGGAATGGATAATCACTGGCAGGTCCAGCTCCTTGGCCAGCTCCAGCTGCTTTTCAAACACCTCTTTCTGGATGCCTCGGTCCGGTTCCGGCCAGTAGTAATCCAGGCCGATTTCGCCCACCGCCACCATTTTGGGGTGCTTTAAGATCTCCCGAATGGCGGAAAACCCCTCCTCGGTGTATTCGTCAGCCTGTTCCGGATGGTACCCGGCGGCGGCGTACACAAAGGGGTATTTTTCTGCATATTCCAGGGAAATCCGGGAGGTTTCCACATTGCACCCGCAGTTGATTAAGCCGCAGACGCCTTGTTCCGGCAGGGAAGCCAGCACCGCCTCCCGGTCCTCGTCGAAGCGCTCATCGTTATAATGGGCGTGGGAGTCAAAAATCCCACTGTAAAGTATTTCTGCTTGCATGGTAAATCCTTCCTGCAATCAGCGGATTTTTGCGCCGGCTGGGATGGAATCGTCCAAGAACAGCACCTTCACATCATCGTTGGGGCAGTCCGCCGCCAGGATCATGCCGCAGCTTTCCTCGCCGCAAAGCTTGGCGGGCTTCAGGTTGGACACCAGCACGATGGTTTTGCCAATCAGATCTTCCGGCGCATACCACTGGGAAATGCCGGACAGCACCTGGCGTTCACCTTCGCCGTCGTTGACCATAAGTTTCAAAAGCTTTTTGGATTTTTTCAGCTTCTCGCAGGTGAGGATTTTTGCCGCCCGCAGTTCCACCTTGGCGAAATCCTCAATGCCGATCATGGCGACGCCTTCCGGTTTCTCCTCGGATTTCTCCTCCGCTTTGGCGGCGGCAATCTGGGGCTGCACGATTTCCGCGTCGATTCTCTTCATGGTTTCCGCTTCATCCAGACGGGCGAACAGGGCTTTGGCAGTGCCAACCCTCCGGGCCGCGCCGGTTCCGAAGGTTTCCAGGGAAGCCAGGTCGCTGCCCTGGGCGTTGATCTGCTCCAGAATGGAAGCGGAGGTGTCCGGCATGAAGGGGAGAAGCAGCACGCCGATGTAGCGGATAGCTTCCATCAGGTTGGACAGGACGGTTTTCAGCCGGGCATGCTGGTTCTCATCCTTGGCCAAAGCCCAGGGCATGGTTTCATCAATATACTTGTTGGAACGCTGGGCCAGGGCAATGATTTTCTGCAAAGCGTCGGCGGTTTTGTATTCGTCCATAGCGGACACAACGCCGGAGAGAGCGGACAGGGCGGTGTTTTTCAAATCCTCGTCCAGCTCGTTTTCAGTGGAAGCGGCGTTGATTTCCCCACCGAAATACTTGTTGGCCATGGCAACGGTGCGGTTGACCAGGTTGCCCAGGGTGTTGGCCAGTTCGGCGTTGTATTTGGTGATGAACATTTCATAGGTGATGCTGCCGTCCTGAGCGTAAGGCATGGCGGAAAGCAGGTAATAACGGACGGCGTCCACGCCAAAGAGCTTCACCAAATCGTCGGCGTAAATGACGTTGCCCTTGGATTTGCTCATTTTGTCGGAGGCAAACAGCAGCCAGGGATGGCCGAATACCTGCTTGGGCAGGGGCAGATCCAGAGCCATAAGGAAAATGGGCCAGTAAATGGTGTGGAACCGCAGGATATCCTTGCCGATAACATGAACGTCGGCGGGCCAGTATTTCTTGTAGTTTTCCCCAATGTGGTCGGGATCGTAGCCCAGAGCGGTGATATAGTTGGTCAAGGCGTCCAGCCAGACATAGATTACATGCTTGTCGTCAAAATCCACCGGGATGCCCCATTTAAAGGAGGTGCGGGAAACGCAGAGATCCTGTAAACCGGGCTTTAAGAAGTTGTTAATCATCTCTTTTTTCCGGGATTCGGGGACGATGAAATCCGGGTGTTCCTCAATGTGCTTCATGAGCCGGTCCTGGTATTTGCTCATGCGGAAGAAATAGGCTTCCTCTTTGGCGGGTTTGACGGGGCGTCCGCAGTCGGGGCAGCAGCCGTCCTTCAGCTGGCTTTCGGTCCAGAAGGATTCGCAGGGGGTGCAGTACATGCCGGAATATTCGCTCTTGTAAATGTCGCCCTGTTCGTAGAGCTTTTTGAAGATTTTCTGCACCGCTTTTTCGTGGTAATCATCAGTGGTGCGGATAAAATAGTCGTAGGAGGTGTTCATGGTGTCCCAGATGCGGCGCACTTCGGCGGAAATCTTGTCCACATGCTCCTTGGGGGTGATGCCAGCATCCTTAGCGATTTCCTCGATTTTCTGGCCGTGCTCGTCGGTGCCGGTGCAGAAAAAGACGTCGCAGCCTTCCATGCGCTTCATCCGGGCAATGGCGTCGGTCAGCACGATTTCATAGGTGTTGCCGATGTGGGGCTTGCGGGAAGTATACGCAATGGCCGTGGTAATGTAGAATTTTTTCTGATCCATAATTCCAACCCTTTCCGAGAAATATTACATAAAATAAACCCCGCCTTCTGTGCAGAAGACGGGGATCAATCCGTGGTACCACTTCGCTTCATTCTCCGTGTAAACGGAAAACCTCAAACCGCTGTAACAGGCGGACCTGTCGCACCCTAAACAAAAGCCTCAGATGCGCCGCTCCGGAACCATCTTCCCCGCCTGCGTCCCGTTCCCTTACACCAGCCGGGAACTCTCTGCGCGTCCGCCAGGAGGGTACTCTTTCCTTCGCCGCGTTTTTCATATAGGTTTATCATACCATGTTTTCGCGCCCTTGTCAACCGGTTGAGCCTTGATAAAACCAAACTGAAAACAGACCCGTAGGGGCGAACTGTGTTCGCCCGCATAGATGCGGGCCGGGAAACCCGGCCCCTACAAAATATTCTGGAACGTTTTGAAAATTTTTGTAGGGGATGGGTTTCCCATCCCGCCGATTTTTCCAGAACGTTTCGACAGGATTGTAGGGGACGATGCCCACATCGTCCCGCGCTTTGATAAAACCAAACTGAAAACAGACCCGTAGGGGCGAACTGTGTTCGCCCGCATAGATACGGGCCGGGAAACCCGGCCCCTGCAAATGGTGGTTCCACTTATTTTTTGTTTTCGATGTCAAATTCCCGCAGGCGCAGGACGCTCTGCAAGGGGATTTCCAAGGATTTGACGCCGTTTTTGTCAACGGATTCATAAGCGGTTAAGGGGAAGGTGAGATATTCCGGGGTGACGCCGTTTTTCAAGGAAGGCTTCCCGTAATTCCCACCCGCGCTGCGCTTCTTTTTCTTTTTCATACCCGGCCTCCTTTGCAGGGGAATGCCCTGCAAAAATAGGATGCCCGGAACCAGAACCGGTACCCATGGAAAACTCTGTTACGCCAGGTACTTTCCGGCTTCCACACCGGCCACAGCGCCGTCTGCCGCCGCTGTAATCAGCTGGCGCACCTCTTTGGTGCGGACGTCCCCTGCGGCGAATACGCCGGGGATGCTGGTGCGGCAGTTTTCTCCCGCCTTGATATAGCCGCCTTCCAGTTCCAGCTGGCCTTCAAACAGCTCCGTGTTGGGATGGAACCCAATGGCCACGAATAGCCCGTCTACCGCCAGCTCCAAATCCGGTTCGCCGGTGGTGCTGGACAGAAGTACGCTTTCCACCTTTTCGCCGCCTTTGATTTGGGCCACAGTGCGGTTTAAGACAAACTCGATGTTTTCCCGGGCTTTTGCCGCTTTCAGGTTAGCATTGTCCGCCCGGAAGCCTTCCCGGCGGTGGATAATATAGACTTTTTCGCACATATTGGAAAGGAACAAAGCGTCTTCCAAAGCCGTGTTGCCGCCGCCATTTACCGCCACGGTTTTGCCCTTGAAAAACGCGCCGTCGCAGGTGGCGCAGTAAGAAACGCCTTTGCCGGTGAATTCCTCCTCGCCGGGGCAGCCCAGCTTCCGGTGGGAAGCGCCGGTGGCAATAATGACGCTGCGGCAGGGGATGATTTCTTTTTCAGTAAAAATATTTTTGATGTCCCCGGACAATTCCGCCTTGGAAACGGCGGCGGTTTCCGGCTCTACCCCCAGCTTTGCGGCGTGCTCATAAAGCTTCATGGCAAATTCCGCCCCGGAAATCCCCGGCAGGCCCGGGTAATTGTCCACGTCCGGGGTGTTGATAATCTGCCCGCCGAAGAGGCTGTTTTCCAGCAAACGCACCGAAAGCCCTGCCCGGACTGCGTAAATGGCGGCGGAAAACCCCGCAGGCCCCGCGCCGATGATTACTAAATCTGTCATATGAAAAACCTCCGTTTTATGACCCTCTGAACGGCATCGTCTGATCCGTTTCTTAATTCAGAATATACCACACATTTCTAAAAGTTACAGTGACAAAAGCACAGTTCCTGATTCCGGCAGTTTGATGTGAAATCTGTATTTATCATAACACAAAGGCAGCTGTTTTACAACAGGCCGGAAGGGCAGCGGTAAAATTTTTGCTTTTTCCAAAATTCACATGACAATTTCCAAAAAATGTGATATAATAACGATAGATTTTGCATCCTTGATGAGGAAAGGAAGAACAGCATGACACAAATCGGATTCTATCCCGGAGAGATCCTGATTCCGGACTGCAATTTGGAAAAATGGAGCGTCATTGCCTGCGACCAGTTCACTTCCCAGCCGGAATACTGGGAGGAGGTCTGGAAAAAGACCTGCCGCCATCCTTCGGCCAGCAAGCTGATTTTCCCCGAGGCATTTCTGGAAAAGTCGGATTTCAACGAGCAGGTTGCCCGCATCAACCAGAATATGGAGGACTATTTGCAGAGCGGCCTGTTCCGCGCCTACCCGGATTCCCTGATTTATACGGAACGGACCCTGCACGACGGCTCGACCCGCCGGGGGATTGTAGGCCTTCTGGATTTGGAGCAGTATGATTACCGGAAAGGGGCCGCTTCCCTGGCCCGGGCCACGGAAGGCACGGTTTTGGAACGCATTCCGGCCCGGGTGAAAATCCGGGAAAACGCGCCTTTAGAAATGCCCCATGTCCTGGTGCTCATCGACGACCGGGAAAAAAGCGTCATTGAGCCGCTGGCTGAAAAAATAAGCTCCTTGGAAAAGCTTTATGATTTCCCGCTGATGATGGGCGGCGGACAGGTGCGGGGCTGGCTCCTGAAAGGGGAGCAGTACCAGGCAATCGCCGACGCCCTGCAAAAGCTGGCGGATCCGGAGGCTTTTGCGGCCCGGTATGGGGTGCCGGACGCGCCGGCGCTTCTTTACGCGGTGGGAGATGGGAACCATTCCCTGGCGGCCGCCAAAGAATGCTGGGAGCGCTTAAAAATGTTTCTGACGCCGGAGGAAGCGGCAGGCCATCCCGCCCGGTACGCCCTGGTGGAGCTTTGCAACCTTCAGGACGATTCCTTAAAATTTGAGGCCATCCACCGGGCCGTGTTCGTGCCGGACCCGGATTCCCTGGTGGAGGAATTTGAAAAGTACGCCGCCGGCTGCCAAGGCAAGGAGCCGCCCCAGTCGGTGTCCGTCCTGACCCGGAAAGGGGAGAGAACCGTTTCCATCCCTCATCCGGAGCGGACATTAGCGGTGGGAAGCGTCCAGGAATTCCTGGATCAATACTTGAATACCTGGCCCGGCAAGGTGGATTACATCCACGGGGACGACGTCCTGCGGCAGCTGGCGGACCGGGGAGCCGTAGGCTTCCGACTGCCGGCTATGGAAAAAGGCGACCTGTTTAAAACTGTGATCCAAGAAGGCGCCCTTCCCCGGAAAACCTTTTCCATGGGGGAGGCCAGCGACAAGCGGTACTACCTGGAATGCCGGAAAATCAAATGACAAAACGAATCCCCGGAGAGCTTGTTCTCCGGGGATGTTTCTTATTTCAGCCGAAGGGTTGCCACTAAAGGATAGTGGTCGGAAGGATACCGGCCGCCGAAATTGGTCCGGTCAATATACGCGTCCGCAAACTCCAGCTCGTCGCTGATGAAAATATAGTCGATGGGCAGGCCCTTTTCCTTGCCCCGGAACCCATGGTAGGTGTTCATGATCTCATCCGGGTCAAAGCACTGCCAAATGTCCGTCAAATGGATGTCCGGGTATTCGTGAAGGTTTTGGGAAAGAATTTGGATGGGTTTGCTGTGGGGCTTTGTGTTCATGTCTCCCATGAGGATGGTGGGCAGTTTTTCTTCCTGGTTCAGTTCGTGCATATACTTTAAAATAATCTGCACGCTTAAGGTCCGGGCCATCCAGCAGATGTGGTCAAAATGGGTGTTGAAAACCCGGATTTTGGTGTCAAATTCCTTGACATACGCCTCGCAGACAGTGCAGATCCGGGGAAAGAAAGAGAAATACGCCCGGCTGCCAACCTTTTCCGGATGCTTGGAAAGCCAGAACATTTTGTCAAAACAAACGGTTACGTCGTCATTTTTCAGAAGAATGGCAGACTGTTCATCCTCCAGGAATTTGTTCCGTCCGGCCCCCCGGATGCTGTAATATTGGGACAATTTCCGCATAATATCTTCCCGCATGGAAGGGATCAGTTCCTGTACGCCGATAATGGCCGCGTTGGACTGCTGGATCAGCTGGCCGATTAAATCCCGGCGGTACTGCCAGGAATTTCTCCGGGCCAGAAACGAGTCATGCTTTAAATTAAAGGAAGCGACTTTGATTCCCTGAGACATCCTTTCATCACCTTTTATATTGGAAACTTTACCATAAAAACGAAAGCGCAGGCTGCTAAAGCCTTACCCTACTATCATAAACGATTTTCTTCAAAATGTCCATTCAAAAATCTTCCAATTTTCTGCGATTTTTGTTGAACCTTGTCTATTAGAAGCGGTTTCGTTTATATTTTACCTTCTTTCCCTAGTTTTGTCAATATAAAATGTGTGAAATTCACCTATTTTCTTCCCAAAATTTACATAAATTCTGTTCTAATTCCAAATTATCCCGGATCCGTTTCCAATGCGCCCAATGAGCTGGAAATAGATTCCGATAGGATGGATTGGTAAAGCGCTGGTCAATGAGCAGAACGACTCCCCGGTCCGCGCTGTCCCGGATTACCCGCCCGGCCGCCTGCAAAACCTTGTTCATCCCCGGGAACCGGTAGGCGAAATCAAAGCCCATGCCGTTTTTCTCGTCGTAATACTCCCGGATGGCGTTGGGTTCCGGCCCGATTTGGGGAAGCCCCACCCCAACGATGACGGCCCCGATTAATCGGTTCCCCTTTAGGTCAATGCCCTCCGAGAATATCCCGCCCATGACGCAGAAAGCCGCCATGCTTTGGGGGGCGTCCTCCTCAAATTGGCGCAGGAACTCCTCCCGTTCTGTTTCTTCCATACCGCTTTGCTGCATCACCGGGCGGATGTCCTCCCCGCAAATGCCGCAAAACCGTTCGTAAACCTGTTTGCAGTAGCTGTAAGAGGGAAAAAAGGCCATGTAGTTGCCCTTTTTGGCGGAAACCATTGTCAGAATGCTCTGGGCAACGGCGTCGTAGGTCTGCTCCCGGTCCTGGAAACGGGTGCTGATGCGGTCGTTGACGAACAGCCCCAGGTTTTCCGGCGCAAAAGGGGAGGGCAGCTGGCAGCGCAGGCAGTCGTCCCCGCCGCCCAAAACCGCCTGGTAGTACCCCATGGGGGACAGGGTGGCGGAAAACAGCGCCGCGGATTTTCCCTTTTTCAGGGCTTCGTCCAGCAGGGCCGAAGGGTCCCGGCAGAATTGGTTCACCGTCAGGTCATAGCCGAAAGGGTAGAGCATGGTGATGTAATGCTCATCGTAAAGCTCCGCCGTCCGCTGGTAGTTTAACAGCTGAAAATAAAGCTCCAACGCCTGCCCGTGCTGGGGCGCGTCCAGGTGTTCCCGGAGCCATTCCTCCAGCCGGCTGATTAAGGGGGGAAGCAGCCGGTTAAAATCTGTCAAAGCTTCCGTCTGCGTCACGCATTTTTCCTCGCCGCAGCTTTTCCGCAGCTCCCGCATAGCCGTATCCACCTTGTTTAGGGCGGATTTCAGCCGCTTGTCGCCGGTTTTGCCCAGGGCCTGCTTGAAGGAACGGAAAGCCGATTTTTGCAGCTTTGCCGAATACATGTCCCTGGCCCGGTCCACCAGGTTGTGGGCCTCGTCGATTAAAAAGGCGTAGTTCCCGCCGGAATCCCCAAAAAACCGTTTCAGGGAAACCGTCGGGTCAAACAGGTAGTTGTAGTCGCAGATAATGCAGTCGCACCACAGCGTCAGGTCCAGTTCCAGCTCAAAAGGGCAGACCCGCCCTTCCTTGGCGTAACGTTCAATGACTTCCCGGGGAAAGGCGTCCTCTTTTTGGAGCATGTCCAGCAAAACGTCGTTAACCCGGTCGTAATGGCCGTCCGCATAAGGGCAGTCCACCGGGTTGCACCGGCGTTCCTCCAAAAAGCAGATTTTATCCTTGGCGGTTAAGGTGACGCTTTTTACCCGCACCGGCTGCCGCCGCAGCATGGAAAAGGCGTCCTCGGCCGCCTGGCGAGTAATGGTTTTGGCCGTCAGGTAGAAGATTTTTTCCGTAAACCCATTGCCCATGGCTTTCACCGCGGGAAACAGGGTGGAAATGGTCTTGCCGATGCCCGTTGGAGCCTGGCAGAACAGGCGGCGTTCCCGTTGGATTGTCCGGTAAACGGCGGCAGCCATCTCCCGCTGGCCTTTTCGAAAGGCGGGGAAGGGGAAGGAGAGGGGTTCGATGGAACGATCCCGCAGTTCCTCCCACTGGCTTTGAAAATCCGCCCACACCTTGTACCGGCGCAGCAGATCCTGATAAAACTCCGTCAGCTCCCCCCGGGAAAATACCCGGGAAAAGCGCAGGATTTCCTCTGTTTCAATCTGGAAATAGGTGAGCCGCACGCCGACCTCCGGCAAATCCTTCTGGACAGCGTAAAAATAAGCGTAGCACTGGGCCTGAGCCCAGTGGAGCCGGTTAAAGTCCGGGGTAATGATGGAAACGGGTGCGGCGGTAGTTTTAATTTCGTCAATGGAGGGCAGGCCGTCTTCTTTAAAAACGCCGTCCGCCCGGCCTTCCACGGTAAAAACTGTCCCCTGGAATTCCTCGGTGTGGGAGAATTTCACCTCCGCCTCGTAGCCTTCCCCCTCCTGTTTTTGCAGACGCCGGTGGATGCGGCCGCCTTCCAATGCCCGGTCCGCGCCGCCGAACCGGTCGTCAATGCTGCCGCCCCGCAGTACAAATTCCACCAGCTGCCGGACAGGCAGCTTTACTCTCTGCTCCAAATGGATGCCCCCATTACTCCAAGGTGATTTTTCCGCTAAGCTCTTCAAAGGTGGCCGCTCCGATTCCGTCCACCTCCATGAGTTCCTCTAAAGACTGGAACCCGCCGTGAGTCTCCCGGTAATCCAGAATCCGCTGTGCCAAAGTTTCCCCAATGCCGGGAAGGGCGTCCAGTTCTTCCAAAGTGGCGGTGTTTAGGTTCACCGGACCCGGCGGCTCCGGCATTTCCGGATCTTCTGAGGATTCTGCCGAACTGCTTTCCAGCAAAACCGGTTCCAATCCTTCACCGGGAGGGAAAATGAAGAAATTATAGGCAAGAATGGCCAGCAGGATGACGCCTGCGGCAATCAACAACAGGCCCGAAAGCCGGTTTTCCCAATTTTTCATAAAATCTCCTTAACATTGAAACCCGGCGCTGCTCCCCTGGCGGGAGGATGTGACAACCAGCTTGGCCGGGATGTAGTGGGCCAGGGTTTCCACATGGGAAATAATGCCCACCAGACGGTTCCCCCCCTGCAGGGACTGCAAAGCGTCCATGGCGGTTTCCAAAGAATCGGCGTCCAGGCTGCCGAAGCCCTCGTCAATGAGCATGGTGTTGATCTCAATGCCGCCGCTGAACCGGGTGATGACCTCCGCCACCGCCAAGGCAAGGGAAAGGGCGGTGAGGAAGCTTTCGCCGCCGGAAAGGGTGGAGGTGTCCCGGTATTTGCCGGTATTGACGTCCAAAACCTCCAAATCTAAGCCCGAAGCCCGGCCGCGGCGGCTGCGCCCGCCCTTCCGGCTGACGGAATACCGCCCGCTGCTCATTTTTTGCAGCCGCACATTGGCGCTGTCCACAATCTGGTCAAAAAATCCGCTGAGGACGTACCGTTCAAAATTCAGGTTGTAGGCGTTGTCCCCTCGGGCCGTCCTGGCCACAGCCGAAACCGTTTGCAGCCGGGTTTCCAGCTCCTGCAATTTTTGCTGCTGCTCCTCCATTTGGGCGGCCACCGCGCCTGTTGACTGGATAAAGGCGTGCTGTTTGGCGATCAAGCGGTTCAACTCAGCCACCCTCCCGTCCAGCTGGGCGGCCTTGGCCGTCATTTCTTCCAGGGGGAAGGGGATCCAACCGGCTGTTTCCTGTTCTAACCGTTCGTTGACGGCTTTTTCTCGTTCCAAACGGGTCTGGAAGGCGGAAAGACGCTCTTTCCGGGCGTCCAGAGTGGGAAGTTCCAGCAAATCTGCCCGGTAACCGGACAAATCCTCATATCCCGCCCCGGCAAGCTGCCGCTCAAATTCCTCCTGCTGAGCGGCCCGCTTCTGTTCCCCGGCGTCCATTTGGCTTTCCAGGGAAGAAAGCCGTTCCCGCAGTTTGCTTTCCAGCCCTTCCAGGCTGCGCAGGTTCCGGTTTGCGGTTTCCAAAGCGTCCGCAATTTCCTGGATTCTTTTCCGCAGTTCCGCTTCCTTTTTTTCCAGGGCGGATAGGCTTGCGAACCCGGCGGGGATTTCCCGGTAAACAGCGGCGGCGCTCTGTTCCGTTTCCTCCCGCCGGCCCTCGGTTTGGGAGAGCTTTTGGCGGATGTCCGTTAAAAGCCGTTCCAAACGCTGGGGGTCCTGATATTCCGGGGAATCCACCGCACGGGGCGCCCTCTGCCGCAGGACGGCTTCCGCCTCATTGTAAGCATCCCGGGCCGCGTTGGCGGCCGAAAATGCGGGGGCACGGAGCTGTTCCAAAAGTCCCGGTTCCGCGGCCAAACGTTCCGCGCCGGGCAGGGAAGCGCCATCCGCTTCCAGGAAAAGGGCCGCCTTCTGCCACACCTTCTGC
Organism: Candidatus Merdivicinus excrementipullorum; assembly: GCA_018716725.1. GTDB lineage: Bacteria > Bacillota > Clostridia > Oscillospirales > Ruminococcaceae > Merdivicinus > Merdivicinus excrementipullorum. Next base: position 47,206 of record DVJP01000031.1, read on the forward strand.
ATGGCGGAAACCGCCGCAGAATGACGCTTGGATGCCTGGTCCATTTGGCTGCGCAGCGCGTCCACCTGCTGCTGGGAAGGGGTGCCCTCTATGAAACGGGCTTTCTTCGGGTGGGAAAGGGAGCCGCACACCGGACAGGGGTTCCCATCCTCCAAATTCCGGGCCAGCAGCCCTGCCTGCCCGTCCAAAAACTGCCGGTAAGCGTCCAAAAAACGGTCCCGCTGGGCGGCAAAACCCTGCTGGAGCTTGGAAACCTCCGCCAATTCCCGGCTCAAATTTTCCAAAGCCTCGGCAGTACGGGCGGTCTGGTCCCGCTTTTCCTTTAAGGAAACCCGGTTCTGGAATAATTGCAGAATCTCCGCTTGGCGGCTTAATTTTTCCTTTTCTTTGGAAAGGGCCTGCTGCTGGTTTTCCAGCTCCTTTAAGCGCGTTAGCTTTGCCCGGATCTGGGCCAGCTCCGCCAGCTGGCTGTTTAAGGCCGGAAGCTCCTCCTGAGCTTTTTCCGCCTGGGAGAACGCCGCTAAAGCGGCCTCCTTTTTGGAACTCGCCTCCGCCGCCTCCTTTTCCGTCCGGACGGAATCCGCCGCCAGTGCCGCCAGCTGTTTTTCCGCGGCGGTCACAGCGTCCTCCCGCAGTTTAATGAGCCGGACTTCATTTAACCGGGCAATCAGCCGGGCTTCCTCCTCCATTTCCGGCGCCTGTTTTTGCAAAAGTTCCAACTGCCTGCGGCTTTCGGCCCGCTCCGCCAGTTTTTGGTTGACCATTTTGGCGTGGTCAAGGCGGATGGATCCCCGCTCAGCGGCGGCCTTTTGCAGTTCCCTTTCCTGGGCGGCTGCCTGCTCCTTCGCTTCCTCCAAAAGGGCGCGCAGGCGCGGCTGGATTTCCCCAAAAGGCAGGGGGTCCATGTGAAGCAGCCGGGCCAGTTCCTCATCCTCTTTGGGGAGGGCCTTGGCCAGGCCGCAAAGGGACTGGGAAAGGGCTTTCCGCTGTTCCAGCAAGTCAGATTCCCGCTGTTTTAGCAATTCCGTAAACCGGCCGAAGATTTCCGTGCCGAAAATGCTGCGGAAAATCAGCTGCCGCTCGTTGGAACCGGCGTCCAAAAATTTCCGGAATTCTCCCTGGGGAAGGAGGACGATTTTCCGGAACTGCTCCCGGTCAATTCCCAGAATCTCCACCACTTTTTTGTCAACATCCCGGACGCCGGAGATTTCCTCCCCGGTGTCCAGCCGCAGCAGGGCGGAAGCCGCCACAGAGCGTTCCCCTTCGCCCCGGAGTTTGGCTAACGTTTGGGCAGGGGAGCGGTTTACCGTGTAAACATGCCCGCCGGTTTCAAAGGTATATTCCACAAAACAGCGTTCCGAAGGGCCGGAAAAATCGCTTTTCAGCTGATCCGGCATCCGTAAACTGCCGCTGGCCTCCCCGTAAAGGGCATAAACAATGGCGTCAAACAGCGTTGTTTTCCCAGCGCCGGTTTTCCCGGTAATAAGGAACATTTTCTGCCCGCCCAGTTCCGAAAAATCCAAAGTCTGCTCCTGGCGGAAAGGTCCGAAGGCGCAGAGGGTCAATTTCAGTGGTGTCATTCATGGGCCTCCTTTTCCGCCTGATATGCCGCGTCGGAAACAAGTTTTACGGCGTCCTCCGAAAGGGAAACGCCGGTGATCTCCTGATAAAACTGGGAAAACAGCTCCGAAATGGACAGATTTTTCGCTTCCTCCGCTTCTACCGTAAAAGCTGAGGAAATCTGCTCCCTTTGGGTGTAGGCAACCCCAAGCAGGTTTGGAAACCGCTCCCGCAGCCGCCTTGCCGGGTCCAGCACCAGCTCTAAATCCGTCAGTTCGGCAAAAATGTAGTCCTCTGTCCGGGGAAGCTCCAGCAAGTCCGCAAAATCCCCGGTAATCTTCCGCATATCATGCAGGGGCGGGAAGGAAACCTCCCGCCAGGCGCAGCCGCCCTGCCCGTCCAGCTCCACCGCTGTAACAGAGGGAGTGTTGGCGATTTCGTTGGGGGAATATTTGAGGATGGAGCCGCAGTAGCGCAGGTTGGGGCCGGCCGGCATTTTCCGGTGGATGTGCCCGGCGGCGATGTAAGAAAAATCCCGGTAAGCCGACAAATCCACCAGCTCCGAGCCTCCCAGCTCCTCCACTTGACTGCCGCCGGAACCCATGGAAAAATAGCCGTGGCAGACTAAGACATTCCGCACGCCCGGTTTCACATTAAGAAAAACAGATTCCGTCATCCGGTCAAAGGCCTCCTGCATGGTGCGGACCCGTTCTTCCTCCGGGAAAAGGGAATTGACCGCCGCCGGGTCCAGCCAGGGGAGCAGGTGGAAGCAGACCGGCCCCCATTCATCGGATAGGGCGACGGTTTCCGCCGGGTTTGTTAACGTCCCGGCCATATGTAAGCCCGCCTTGGCCAGAAAATCCCGTTCATAGGCCAGGCGCTGCCCGGAGTCGTGGTTCCCGGCCACAGCTAGTACAGGGATTTTCAGTTCCAGCACGGTTTTGGAGAAAAACTCGTCCAAAAGCTCCATGGCTTCCGCCGAAGGGACCGGCCGGTCGTACAAATCCCCGGCAATCACCACCGCGTCCGGCCTTTCTTTTTCCAAATAATCCATAAACTGGCGGAGGAAGTGCCGCTGGTCCTCCAAAAGGGACACGCCGCACAAGCTCCGCCCGATGTGCCAGTCTGAGGTGTGGATGAATTTCATTTCTGCTGTGATTCCTCCGTAAGGTTTTCAAAATACTTTTGCAGTGGCTCATAAAATTCAGCCTGTTCCGACCGGTAATGGCAAACAATAAAATTCCTTGTTGTGCAGTAAAGATCGATGTGGCCTAGAATGACGGCATTCATTAAGGACCTGCCATATGCTTCCCTGCCTTTTTCCAATTCTTCCGCTGACTCATATTGATAAATCGACAGGGAGAAGTCCCCCGGCTGGAGAGTTGCTTCAAAAAGGGAGGACGCAAAAAAGGTTGCCCGATTTGCAAAATCCGCGTCCTCCTCCTGTATAAACTCCACATCCACCAAAGTGTAGCCCATATTCTGAATATCCCGGCGAATGGCGTTCAGTTCTTTTATAGGCTCCGGGACAGCCCGTTCCGTGACAAAGGGAATGGTCACCGTTACAATCAGCCCTAAAATTGCCGCCAAAACCCGCTTTTTCATGGGAAAGCCCCCTTACTCGATGTTTTTGCTGGCCACGGCGTTTAAGTCCGCGCCTGCAAAATTCCCCGCTAAGTATTCGTAGTATGCCTGTGCCCCAATCATGGCCGCGTTGTCGCCGCAGAGGGACAGGGGAGGGACGAAGAATTCATAGTCCCGCTTTTGGCACTCCGCCGTCAGTCTGGCCCGCAGGCCGGAATTGGCGGAAACACCCCCGGCAAAGACGATTTTTTTGTAGCCGAATTCTTCCGCTGCCAGCATGAGCTTCCCCGCAATCAGGTCGCACACCGTCTGCTGGAAGGAAGCGCACAAATCTTCCTTAATAATGGTTTCGCCTTTCTGGGCCGCGTGGTTTAAGGTGTTCAGCACGGCGGTTTTCAGGCCGGAAAAGCTGAAATCATAAGGACTGCCCTCCACTTTGGGGTGGGGCAGGGGATAGGTTTTGGGATTGCCGATTTGGGCCGCCTTGTCAATGGACACGCCGCCGGGATAGGGGTACCCCATGGCCCGGGCTGCTTTGTCAAAGGCTTCGCCGGCGGCGTCGTCCCGGGTGCGGCCGACGACCCGGAAATGGGTGTAATCCAGCACCTCCACGATATGGCTGTGGCCGCCGGAGGCCACCATGCAGAGGAAGGGCGGCTCCAAGTCGGGATGGGCGATGTAGTTGGCGGCGATATGTCCCCGGATGTGATGCACCGGAATTAAGGGTTTGCCGGTAGCCAGGGAAAGCCCCTTGGCGTAGTTGACCCCCACCAATAAAGCCCCAATAAGCCCCGGGGCGTAGGTGACGGCAATGGCGTCCAATTCCCCGAAGGCGAGGTTCGCCTCTTTCATGGCGGCGTCCACCACCCAGCAGATGTTCTCGCAGTGCCGCCGGGAGGCGATTTCCGGCACCACGCCGCCGTATTTCCGATGCTCCTCCACCTGGGACGCCACAATAGACGACAAGACTTTCCGCCCGTTCACCACCACCGATGCGGCAGTTTCGTCGCAGGAGCTTTCGATTGCCAGTATTTTGACTTCTTTTTCCATGATATTCTCCTTTATTCCCCTGTCCATTCCATTAAAACCGCGTCCTCCTCCGGGTTTTCATAAAACCGGGGGCGTTTGCCCAGTTCCCGGAACCCATGGCCGCGGTATAAATTTCTTGCGGAGGCGTTGGATTCCCGCACTTCCAAAAAAATGTGGGAAATCTCATGCGTTTTGCAAAAATCCTGAAGTTTGGTAAGTAAATGGGACCCAATACCCTGTTTCCGAAAGTCCGGATGCACGCAGATGCGGTTCAAATTGCATTCGTCCAATACCCAGGTGGCGTTTAAGTACCCGCAGAGGGCGCCGTTTTTATCCGCCGCCGCCAGAAAACAGGAGCCTTCCTCCCGCATAGTGTCCCGCAGGCCCTTTTGGCTCCAGGGGTCGGGAAAGCAGAGCTGCTCCAGCTCCGCCGCCGCCGGGACGTCCTCTTCTGTGAAAAACCGAATGGTCATAACAAGTTCCTTTCCATGGGAACAAACCGGATCCCGTCCCGGCATTGCTCCTCGCCAAGTTTTTGGAATCCCTTGGCCTGATAAAATGGCACGCCGTAAGGGGAGGCGTTGACCGTGGCCTTTTCCGCGCCGGATTTCCGGCAGAATTTTAACATAGCATCCAAAAGCAGCGCGCCAGCCCCCTGCCGGTGGAATTCCTTCCTAATAAATAGCAGGCAGATGTGGTTTCGTTCCTTTACCGCTCCGGCCCCAATCAGCAGGCCGTCCCGGTAAGCCCCGAAAAAGGTGAGCAACCCGCTTTCTGTCATGCGGCTGATCTGTTTCGGCTCCAAAAACGCGAGAAAATTCTCCGTCCCTTCCGGCGGGTAATCCGGCGCTTCAAATTCCAGAAAAACCTCCCGGCAAAGGGCCAAAGCTGCCGGAAGTTCTCTCTTTCAAAGATTTAATCCGTGTGTCCAACTCAATCATCCCTTCGCCTGGTACCAATCCTTCCCCTGGTGAATGTCCACGCAGAGCTTCACCGAAAGGTCGGCGGCATGCTCCATTTCTTCCTTGACAATGGCCATGACCTGCTCCGTTTCAGATTCTTTGGCCTCCACCAGCAGTTCGTCGTGTACCTGCAAAATCAGCTTTGATTCCAGCTTTTCGTCCCGCAAACGGCGGTAAACCCGGATCATGGCAAGCTTAATAATGTCCGCGGCGGTCCCCTGAATGGGCATATTCATGGCGACACGCTCGGAAAATCCCCGAAGGGCCGGCTTTTTGGAATGGATGTCCGGCAGATAGCGGGGCCGGTGGAAGAGGGTTTCCACATAGCCCTTTTCCCGGGCCTGCTCAATGGATTTTTTCATATAAGCGTCCACGCCGCTGTAGGTTTTCAGGTAGTCCTCAATGTACTGCTTGGCTTCCTTTACCGTGGAGTGGATGTCCTGGGCCAGGGAAAAGGCGGAAATGCCGTACACAATGCCGAAATTGATGGCCTTGGAACGGCTCCGCAGTTCTGCGGGGACCTCATCAAAAGGAATATGGAACACCTGGGAAGCGGTCATCCGGTGGATGTCCGCGCCCTTGGCGAAACCGTCAATCATGTTTTTGTCCCCGGAAATGGCCGCTAAAACCCGCAGCTCAATCTGGGAGTAGTCGGCGTCCACCAGGGTGTAACCCTCCTTGGCTACGAAGAATTTCCGCATTTCCGCCCCCAGTTCGGTGCGGACGGGGATGTTCTGCACGTTGGGGTCGGAGGAGCTGATGCGGCCGGTGCGGGTTTCCGTCTGGTTAAAGGTGGAGCGCACCCGGCCGTCGGGCTGGATGCATTTTTTTAAGCCGGTGACATAGGTGCTGGACAGCTTGGACAGCTTCCGGTACTCCAAAATTTTGCCCACAATGGGGTGGTAGGGCAGCAGCTTTTCCAGCACCTCCACATCGGTGGAATAGCCGGTTTTAGTTTTTTTGCCGGTGGGAAGGCCCAGCTTGTTAAACAGGATTTCCGAAAGGTGGGCGGGGGAGTTGGGATTGAATTCCTGCCCGGCCAGCTCCATCAGCTCGTCTTTCAGCCGCTCAATCTGGCTGTCCAGAGCCTGTCCGAAAGCGGTGATGCCCGCTTCGTCCACCAAAAAGCCTTCCTCCTCCATGGAAGCTAATACCTCGCAGAGGGGGCGCTCGATTTCTTCATATAAAAAGGTCATGTCCTTTTCGGCCAAAATCCCCGTCATGGCATCGTACAGCGGGCCTAACGCCGCCGCATCCCGCAGATTTTCGGGGAATTCCTCCAGGCCGGGGCAGTAGCTCTGCACCAGGTCGGGGATGGGGTAGCTTTTGTCCGAATTGCTTAACAGATACGCCTGTAATTTTACGTCCTCCAGTTCCCCGGAATAGGGAATCCGGTTCCGCATGGCAAAGCGGTACAAGGGCTTTGCGTCAAAGGTGATTTTTACCAGGGAAAGAGCCAGCAGGCTTTCTAAAACGGAAGAAATTTTTTCGGTTACACGGGCAAATTTCCGGCCGTCCAGGTGAACCGTAATAGAAACCGGTTCCCCTTTGTCCCATTCCGGCAAAAAGATGAGCCGCCCGGCTGTTTTTACCAGCTCCGCCAGGTTTTCCGGGTTTTCCAAAACTTCACAGGGGGGGATTTGGGGGGCGGAAAAGGTCAGCTGCTCCTCTTTTTTGGAAAAGCCGAAGCTCTCCAAAACGGAAGTCAGCTCATATTTCCGTAAAAACTCCTCCAAAGCGCCGTCCTGGCGCTCCTTTTTGGCCAGAACTTCCGGGTCAAACTCCATGGGCACATGGCAGTTGATTTCCCCCAGAGTACGGCTCATGAGAGCCTCCTCCCGGTGTTCCCCAATGAGCTTTTTGATGCGGGGGGTGGCGTCAATGCTGTCCAGGTTGTCCAAAATGTTCTGCAAACTGCCGTTTTTGGCAATCAGGGACAGGGCGGTCTTTTCGCCGATGCCCTTGACGCCGGGGATGTTGTCGGAACTGTCCCCCATAAGGGCTTTCACTTCAATCAGCTGCTTGGGGGAAAGGCCGTAAACCTCCCGCACCTTGTCCGGCGTGAAAAGGACGTCCCCTTTGTTGGTGGCCAGGCTCACCGTCGCAGCCTCCGACGCCAGCTGCAAGGAGTCCCGGTCGCCGGTGGCGATGACGCAGGAAACGCCGGGATGAGTGTTCGCGTATTCCGCCACAGTCCCAAGGATGTCGTCGGCTTCGTACCCTTCGATGCCGATGACCGTGCCGCCGGCCAAATCCACGAACTCCCGGCCCAAGGGCATCTGGGGACGCAGTTCCTCCGGCATGGGGGAGCGGTTGCCCTTGTATGCGTCGTACATTTTGTGCCGGAAGGTGGGGGCGTGCAGGTCGTAGGCGGCAACCACTACATCCGGCTGGTGGGCCGCCAGCAGTTTCTGGTAGGTCTTAGTGAACCCAAAAAGGGCGTTGGTTTCCAAGCCGTCCTTGGTGGACAGGTGGCGGATGGCGTAAAAGGAGCGGTTCATCAGGGAGTTAAAGTCTATGGCAAGAATTTTCATAGCAAAATCCTTTCTGGCAGTTTTTATAAAACGCCGCATGGAGTTCCTTGACAGCATTTTTTATTTCCTTTATAATAAGTATCATTATAGCATATTTTTTTCCAGGATACAATGAAAGATGCAAGGTTCTTGCGAAAAGGGGGAGCTTTATGAAACGAGTTGTGATTGGCGGTTTGCTTTTTCTCACCGGAACGGCTGGCGCTTTGTCGATTCTCTTTTTTGCGGTAAATAATCTGGTTATGAGTTACTCAACTTTTCCAGGAAGATTATTGTGTACCATTGAGGAATTTGGTATGACGCTGCCATTTTGGTTCCTGGTCCTGCTTGTTCTGCTGGGCCTTGTCATCCTGGGAATCGAATACTTCAAAAAGGACGATTGATTTGAAAACCATCCAAATTGGAAATGTGACCATTAAAAAAACTGCCGCCCTGGCCCCTATGGCTTCGGTGGCCGACCGGGCCTACCGGGAAATCTGCAAGGAATTCGGGGCGGCTTATGTGGTGGGGGAATTGACCTCCGCCAAAGCCCTGACCTTTTCCGACCGGAAAAGCGAAGAGCTTTTGAAAATCTCGGAAAAAGAACGGCCCGCCGCCTCCCAGCTTTTCGGCAGCGACCCTTCCGATATGGCCAAAGCGGCGGAGGTGGCCTTAAAATACCAGCCGGACATCCTGGATATCAACATGGGCTGCCCGGTGCCCAAGGTAGTGGGGGGCGGCGCCGGTTCCGCCCTGATGAAAACCCCGGAATTGGCCGCCGAAATTGTCCGGGCGGTGAAGGCGGTAAGCCCGGTGCCCGTTACCGTGAAATTCCGCAAGGGCTGGGATGAAAATTCCGTCAACGCCGTCCCCTTTGCCAAGCTCATGGAGGAGGCCGGCGCGGACGCCATCACTATCCACGGCCGCACCCGGAGCCAGATGTACCGGCCTTCCGCCGACTGGGGCATTATCAAAGCCGTCAAGGAAGCGGTTTCCATCCCGGTTATTGGCAACGGCGATATTGTCACCGCTGAGGACGCCCTGCGGATGTACGAGGAAACCGGCTGCGATTTGGTGATGATCGGCCGGGGCAGTTACGGCAACCCCTTTTTGTTCCGGGAAATTGAGCAGTATTTGGAAACCGGGGTCCTGCCTCCCAAGCCGGCGCTTTCAGATAAGCTGGCTGTGATGAAACGGCATATCCGCCTGATTGTGGAGTATAAAGGGGAACATATCGGCATGAAAGAGAGCCGGAAAATCGCCGCCTACTATATAAAAGGGATACCCGGCGCGGCCAAGTTCCGGGGTGCCTGCGGTTCTTTAAGCTCTCTGGCCGATTTGGACGCTTTGATCGGCACTTTAGGGGAGGAATCCCTTTTAAGAAAGGATGAACAGCATGAAATTTGACCCACTGCCTGCGGAATTTCTGGCATCCCGTCTGCAAACGCCCAAGCCCGGCTGCCGCGCCGTCCTGGACACGGACACCTATAACGAGCTGGACGACCCTTACGCCCTGGTGTACGCCCTGCGTTCGCCGGAAATCCGCCTGGAGGCCGTTTATGCCGCTCCCTTCCACAACGACCGTTCGGAAGGGCCGAAAGACGGCATGGAAAAAAGCTACCGGCAGATTTTGGAAATCCTTGGGATTTTAGGGGAGGAACGCCCGGCGTTCCGTGGCTCGGAAAAATGGATGGATTCCCCGGACAGCCCGGTGGATTCCCCGGCGGCCCGGGATTTGGTGGAGCGTGCCCTTGCCATGCCCGATGGGGAACCCCTGTATGTGGCGGCCATCGGCGCCCCCACCAATATCGCTTCGGCGATTTTAACGGAGCCGAAAATCCGGGAAAAAATCGTGGTGGTCTGGCTGGGGGGCCACGGCCTGCACATGCCCCGGACAGACGAGTTCAATATGGCCCAGGATTTTTACGCCTCCCGGATTCTCCTGGACAGCGGCGTTCCTTTAGTTTTAGTGCCCTGTATGGGGGTGGTGAGCCACCTGAGCGTGACCTTGCCGGAACTGCGGGAACAGCTTTCCGGCAAAGGGAAGTGGGGCCAATATCTGCTGGACGTCACCACAGAGCAGATGGAGCAGTACGGGAACTGGTCCCGGGTGATTTGGGACATTTCCACCATCGCCTGGCTCTGCGGCGGCAAAGGGTTTCAAAGCGGCCTGATCCCCAGTCCGGTTTTGACGCCGGAATGGACCTACAGCGCCGATTTGACCCGGCATTTCATCCGGTATGTGAATTACATTGACCGGGACAGCGTGTTCCGGGATTTGTTCGGTAAGATGTAGCAGAAACTTCTTAATAAATGTATTTATTTCGGAAGAGAAAATAAAAAGTTTTCGTCCACCTTTTTCAAAAGGTGGTAGGGGTGAGGGGCAAAGCCCCCATCGCGCTCCGCAGAGCGCGAAATCCTATCCCTTCGCGGCAAGGCCGCGAACCATCAAAAAGAAAAGCGAGCCCGCAGGCTCGCCGCGGATGTTCCCGCGCCCGGATTTTGTTTGCAAAATCCGGGTCTAAAATTTTCTGGCATTTTCTCTACGGTTTATTTGCATGAGCCCGGCAGAGTTCGTCCGGAAATTGATGTAGCAGTTTTATTTTGGGGGACAGCTCAACGGGAGGCCGGTCTAAGACCAGCCTCCCGTAATTTTACGCCGCGCGGCTTTCAGCAGGGGTTACAGGGTAACAACGGATTCGCAGCAGCGGAAATCGGTGTCCACATAGTGGGCGATAAACCGCGCTTTCAGGTTCCTGGTGCTGCAAATGGCCATGGGATCTTCCGTGGACACATCCAAGTCCTCAGGCAGCACGAATTTGATGCACTTAACTAACACGTCCCGGCAGGACGGGGAATTGTGGGAGGGGATTGTCAAAGTCTTCATGCCCCGCTGATATTCCGTGCCGTTTTGATCTACTTCCGTGAGGATGACGCCCAAAGCGACCCGTTTGCCGGGGCAGACGCTGCGGATCGTTACATCCATCTGGATAATACGGCCCAGGGACTCTAAGAAGGTGTCGCCCATATCCACTACAATGGCGTCGGCGCAGCCTTCTACCGACAAATTTACCGGTTCCGGACACGGTTCTGTCACTGTCGGCCCGCATTCCACAGAAATGGTGGGGCTGGGGAAGATGACGATATTGCCTTCATCGTCCGAATAGCTGATGGATTCGTTAATCTGGCGGACGCCGGGGATCTGGGTCTGATCCCGTACCATGAATTCCAGAGCAGCGGATTCGCTGGCGGTCATGCCCAATTCGGGAATGGTCCACCGGATAGTCCGGGAGTCCAGCATGGTGGCGGTGCCAATGGCGGGAGGGGTCAGGCTGTCAATGGCAAAATCCGAAGCCAGCTTTTCGTTGATGACGATATTGGTGGCGCCGGGGTTGGTGATATTGGCGGCCAGCTCCTCAAAGAGGGCTACCAGCTCCGCAGCCGTAGGGGCGATGGAGACATGGGAAACGGCAGGCGGGGTGGCCCAGTCGTTCAACACGTTGACGTCCACGCCGTCGGAGCCTACCAGGCCGATGCAGTAGATGGTAATGCCCATGGCCCGGGCTGCCGCCGCAATAGGCGCGGGGGGAACGCCGGTGGTGGTGTTGCCGTCTGTGAAAATAACAATGACCTTGGCGTTGCTGGACTGGGGGTCAAAGAGCTGGATGGCTTTGGTGAAGGCGTCGCCATGGTTGGTGGAGCCGCCGGCAATCAGGTTGTCAACCGCGGTTTTCAGGTCGAATACCGAGGTGATGAGCTGAGTGTCGGCGGTAGCGGTGGTGGCGAAGCTGACGATTGCCATGCGGCTGCCATTGCCGATGACGCCGTCTTTTACGCCGTCAGTGTTTTCCTCGATAATGTCAATAAAGGCTTTGGCGCCCAGCTTCAGGTTTGCCAGAGGCTCGCCGGTCATACTGCCGGAACGGTCCAAAACCAGAACAATATCGGTGGGGTTTGTGACGATGTCCGGAGCGGCAGTCAGGCCGATGGTCACCTTAAAGGCGCCGCCGCAGCTGACGCTCTGGACGTCTGCAATTTTGTTTGAGTTTGTGATGCCCATAATCATTTCCTCCTTTAGGGAATTCCCATACCATGCTATGCCGCCGGCAAAACAGCCGCCACAAAATAGGGGAACCGCATCCTAAAGGGGGAATGCACCCTGTTTTTCTTCCGGAAGCAAAGCAAACCCCCGGCGCTGTCTAAACGCGCCGGGGTGCTTCCCGTTAAGAATGGGACTTGTCGCAGAAGAATTCCAGGATCTCATCGTCCGGGCCTTTGACAAAGGCAATCCGAACCGGCATTGGCTCCTCCGCCTGGATGGCGACGTCCTTGGGCGGGTCCACCGGTTTCGCACCGGCCTTCAAAGCCGCCTCGTAAGCGCCATCCGGGTCTGTGGTGGCAATGGCCAGATGGATAAACCGGGCGTTCTGCTGCTCCGCCGAAGAACCCTTGGCGAAAACTTCCAGAAGGTTTCCGCCTCCAAAATCAATCATGGCCACCCGGCCTTTTCCTTCGCCCCAGCCGCGGACATACCCGCAACCTAAGCCTTTTAAGTAAAAATCCATCGTCTTATCAAAATCCGAAGCGTATAGGGCAAGGTGATGGAACCCCGCGCCTTTGATGACAGTATTTTCCATAAAAAATCTCCTTCCGTGTCCGGTTTCTTACATCATACCGCAAAACCGCCGGATTGTAAAGGCTTTTTTGTGAAAAATCCTGCCAGACAGCAAAACGTCCGGGACTGCTTAAGCCCCGGACGTTTCCATACAGCATTGCGTTAGAAAGTCCTAGTCGTGGCTGTGATCCAAAACATCGTTGCGCTTGAAGAAAAACGAGATGCACCACAGGGCGGCGACGCCCACCAGCGCAAAGATGATCCGGCTGAATACCGCGTCCTGGCCGCCGAAGATCGCGCCGACAAAATCAAAACCGAAGATTCCGATGGACCCCCAGTTTAAGCCGCCGATAATGACCAACGCCAATGCAATTCGATCCAGCATAATGATCCTCCTTTGGATTTCAGAGTTTATTTACATTTTGCGCGCCGATAATAGTATGGAAACTATTTTCATTTTTATTCATTTGTGGTATGATAGATTGTATGACAATATGGAAACAGGAGGATTTTTATGACAGAGCAGCAGTGGATCATCATTGGAATTGCGGCGCTGGGGATTGCTGTAATCCTTGGCGCGCTTTCCGGGATTATGCAGTGGTATTACCGGAAAAAGGGAGTGGACGGAGAGCGTAAGATCCACAAAATATTAACACGTTTCGCCGGCATCCGGCGGTTTCGGGTGTTAAGGGGCCTGACCCTGCCCGGCAAAAACGGGCCGGTCCAGATCGGACACATTCTTATCGGATTTTTCGGCGTCATGATTGTCACGGAGAAAAACTCCGCCGGCAATATTTACGGCACCGGCTGGGATAAAAAGTGGGTGCGGGTCGTTACCAAAAACGAGCAGGAAAAGCGCGGCTCCTTTAAGAATCCGGTTTTGCACAGCCAGGCCTGCCTGGAAGCTGTCCGGGAAGTCCTGACTACCAATAAGATTTACAAAACCTCCATTGAAAACTATGTGGTTTTTACCAGCCCTAAAGCGGTTTTGAACACAGAACGCGGCCTGCCGGTTATGAATTTAAAGACCTTTAAGAAGCTTCTCAAACGGGAAAAATATTCTGCGGACGGCGACGTGGATGTGGAGCGCGTGGCGCAGGTTCTGCTGGACGCTTCCCAGAAAAGCGGCCAGTAATCTATATGAAAAATAGAAAGGCAGACGCATGATGAAAGCGCCTGCCTTTTTTGGTGATTCTCGTTTTATGAGCGATGCGGGGGCGTCCAGCCGGTGTCGTCCCCAAAATAAGTGATAGCGCCGTGAGGGCACAGATTGCCGCAGCCGTGGCAGTGGTCCACGCAGTTTTCCGGACGGCTCACAAAGGGCCGGGGAGCCTGTTCCGCGTCATAAGTAAAATGGCGGTTTTTGGTGCACAGATCCACGCATTTGCCGCACTGGGCGCAGAGGGTTTCATCAATGATAGGATACCAGTTTTTTGCCATAATTATACGCCTCTTTCCTTTTCATGACTAAAATTATAGCACATAAAAGGAGAATTTTCTTGCACAGCTTCTTGATTTTTGGTAGATTTTTTAGGAGCAGAACAAAAAGCGTTCCCTATAAGGAACGCTTTTTCTGTACCATTCGAAAATTACCGGGTGCGTGCGGAAGCCATGATTTCCTCAATGCGGCGGGACATCTTTTCCACCAGGTCCGGGTGGATTTCCGCAACGTTTATCCGCTGACCAACATCGTACTCCATGTTGAAAAGCTGATGGTCCCGGGAATTCCCCAATTCTATATTGGTGGTAAAGTCGTGGGCCGGGCCTTCCGAGGGCTGCATATAAGTCCATTTGCCCTGGCGAAGGAAGTGGCTCTTGTTGGCGGCTTCCGCAAAAATTTCCTCCCGGCCCTCAATGGATTCGCCTAAGAAGGCGTCCAGATGGTCCTGGCTGTCCGGCGTCCAATCGCCTAAATCCACCCCCAGCATGGAGGCAAAGGAGGCGGCAAAGTCCACCTGGCTTACTAAGGCATGGGAAACGGCGGGACGGATGTGAGATTTCCAGGAAACAATCAGAGGAATCCGCGCGCCGCCTTCAAATTTGCTGTATTTTCCGCCCCGGAGAGGGCCTGCGGGCCGGTGCTGGGCCATGGCGTTAAAGCGTTCCGCATTATCCATGTAGCCGTCGTCCAGCACAGGGCCGTTGTCGCTGGTAAACAGGAGGATGGTGTTGTCCAACAACCCCTCTTTTTCCAGAAAAGCAGTCAGTTTCCCGACACAGTGGTCCATTTCCATAATGACGTCCCCTCTGGGGCCAAGGCCGCTTTTCCCCGCAAATTTCGGATTCGGGACCCGGGGCACATGGGGCTGGTGCAGGGCGTAGTAAAGGAAAAAGGGCTTTTCCGGGTCCTCCTTAATAAACTTCTCCGCTTCAGAGAGGAATTGCTCCGCCAAATCCTCATCCCGCCAAACCGCCTTTTGGCCGCCGCGCATATACCCGATGCGGCCCACGCCGTTGATAATGCTGTTGTTGTGGCCGTTGGAATGCCGCATCCGCAGCAGTTCCGGGTTCCGCTCTGAGGTGGCGATGCCTTCAAAGGGGCATTTCGCGTTATAAGAAACCTCAATGGGATCGTTTTCGTCCAGATTTTCCACCAGGCGGTTTTTCACATAAACGCAGGGGACCCGGTCGTTGGTGGCCGGGAAGATGTAGGAATAATCGAACCCGATGTCGTTGGGAGTGTGGCTGATGGGTTTGTTCCAGTCCAAATCGCCGCTGCCAAGGCCAAGGTGCCATTTCCCGATGGCGGCTGTGCGGTAGCCTGCCTTCCGAAAAACTTTTGGCAGGGTTCCCTGTTCCTTGCCGATGATACAGGGGGCGTCTCCCGGCAGGATGTGGGTGTCCGGGTTGCGGAAAGGGTATTCCCCGGTTAAAATGCTGTACCGCGCCGGGGTGCAGACCGCCGAGGTGGAATAACCGTCGGCAAAGCGGACGCCGTGCTCCAGCAGGGCGTCAATATGGGGCGTCTGCGCGCCTACGCCGCCGTAGCAGGACAGGTCGCCGTAGCCCAGGTCGTCTGCCAGCAGTAAAATTACGTTAGGATTGCTCATGGATTGAATACTCCCTTTCCTTAAAGCGGGTGGCCGCCTTTTGGCCCTTGTTTTTGGAAAAACCTTCCCGCATGGCTGTTATCTACACTATTATAACATAAAAAAAGGAAATTTGTTTTCCAAATTATGAACAAATGGGAGAAGAATAGGAAAACGCCCCGCCTTACAAGTCAGACGGGGCATTACCGCTACATTTTTTTCTGTTCGTAGTTCAGCAGAAGCTGGCGGAATTTGGCCGCGTGCTCCGCTTCGGTTTCCGCATATTCCGCAAAGCACTGGGCCAGATTTTTATCCTCATTTCCGATTTCCTGGGCGTAAGCTTGATAGTCCCGCACAAGTTCCGTGGAATTGAGCCAGGCGCTGAGGACATAGTCCCGG
Source organism: Candidatus Merdivicinus excrementipullorum (assembly GCA_018716725.1). GTDB lineage: Bacteria > Bacillota > Clostridia > Oscillospirales > Ruminococcaceae > Merdivicinus > Merdivicinus excrementipullorum. Next base: position 62,894 of record DVJP01000031.1, read on the forward strand.
TGGGTAATGACAAAGCCGTTTTTATTGTTCATAATCGATACCTCCTGAATTTGAGAATCCTGCAAACAAAGTATCGGCATTTTTCCGCCGGATATACCAGCAGAGGGATATTTTGCGGGTGTTTTTCACAATTTTTCAGAAAATTAAATTGCAAAGTGCTGATTTTTTGGGATTTTAAAAATTATTTTACATTTTTCCAGGAAAAAAACGCTTTTATATTGTCAGGACTTTTGATTTCTCCGTCCCGGCGGGACGTTTTGAATACATGTAAAGGAGAACCCCATGCTTGCTTTTTATACGCCTCTTATTGCGGATGAAACGGAACAGGACAAGTTTACCGCAATCTATGAAGCTTATTATCCGTTGATGTTAAAGATTGCCGAAAGCATCCTGCATGACCCGGCCCGGGCGGAGGACGCGGTGCAGGAAACATTTTTATATATTCTGAAAGTTCTGCCGAACATCGGCGAGCCGGAATCCCCCCGGACCAAAGCCCTGGTCTGCAAAAGCGTCAGCCATGCGGCTCTGGACATCTGCCGTTCCCGGAAAAGGGAACAAAAGGTGGTGCAGGACCTGCCGGAGGACCTTCCGGGACCGGAGGATATTGCCGCAAGGCTGGAGAGACAGGACCGCATGAGCCGCCTAAAGAGGTACATCCTGGAACTTCCGGCGGAAGAACGGGAAATGCTGGAACTGTTTTATTTTTCCAAGCTGAAGGCCCAGGACATCGGCGCCCTGTACCATATTTCCACCAAGACCGTTTATAACCGGCTTCACGCCATTACCAATAAATTGCAGCAGCGTATGAAAGGGGATGAACAAATTGGCTGAATTTTCTGAAAAAGATCTGGAACAGGAGCTGGCGGAAATCTGCATGGCGGAATTGGAGCTTACAGAGGAAGGACTGGAGGAAATGCCGGAGCCGGAGCCTTCCCCGCGGTTTTATAGAAAAATGAAGGGGCTTTTTCTGCGCCGGAAGCTGCGGTACGACCGGATTTTGAATACAGCCGGCAGAAAAGCCGCAGCAGTGATTTTGTGCTTCTGCCTGGCCGGGGCCACTATGACAGTGGGGGTGGATGCTTTGCAGGACAGCCTGCACGCCCTGTTTGCCCGACTTGACCACCAATATACGGAGCTGCCCTCCATTTCGGACCGGTATGCCTCCCATATGCTCTATGATTACCATGGGACGATTGTCTGGGAGCAGAAACAGGGGGACGGCGCGGCCTTTGTGGATTACACCGGGGAAATTCAGATGGAGATTCCCGCCGGTGCTTCCGGCCTTGCGGCCCTGGATTTTGACGGGAATCTGCTGACGGCGGATATGGATCCGGAAACCAATGTGGTAACGGTCGTCCATTACCAGGGAACCGGGGAACCGAAACGCACGGTCACGCTGGAAGGGCTTCATAAAAGCCCCTACTTAAAAATCCAAAAGCTCATGGCCGACGAGGAGTATCTCTATTTGATTGCCCGTGTCACGGGAGGCTCCCCCGCCTATTTGCAGATTTACGACTGGGACGGGAATCTATGTGGGGAATACGCCGAAACCGAAGACGCGGCCATTGACGGGGAAGGGAATGTTTACACCGTCACCGGCGGGTTGCAGGAGCAAACCAATTTTTCCCTGGTGAAAATTCGCGCCAAAACCCGGGAGCAACGCTGGCTGGTTCCCCTTTATGAAACTTTCTGCCAGATTGATTACAGCCGGGAGGACGGCCTTTTGTACCTGTCCTCCAATAAGGAAGTGTCGGTTCTCCGGCCGGAAGACGGCCAAAAGAAGGAAACCATCCTGACGGTGGGGCAGGACACCTCCTTCTACCCGGAGGATATGTCCTACTACTATGATTTCGCTGTGGGGAAAGACCGGACCCTGGTATATAATTTCACCCAAAACTACGAAAGGGGCGAACAGTATGCTTACCAGGAGTTTTCATCCTTTGTCCACGACCCGGACGCGCCGCCGCCGGAAATCCAGGTGGACTTTTCCGTTACGATCCCTTACGCCAGCGATTACCTGGACGACGCTGTCATGCGGTACGAACGGGAGCACCCAGGCAAGACGGTTCTGCTGAACCCGGTATACTCCTCCTTTGAGGAATACCGTTTTGACAGGGAAGGGTACGCGGAAGAACTTAAACGCCGCCTGTCCGCCGGGACTGCCGGGGATTTGGTGGTTTTCGACGGAGTATGGACGCCGTCGGAAACTATGCGGGAGGACGAAGCGCTGATGGATTTGTCCGGATATTTGGAGAAATCCGGCCTTTCTGACAAGCTGAACCCTGTTGTGTTAGAGGAAATGACCCGGGACGGCCAGCTCAAATGCCTGCCGGTGAATTATGAAGTTTCCTGCCTGATTGCCAATGAATCTGTGGCGGAGAAAATCGGCGTTGATTTAGACAGCTTAGACAGCTGGGCGGATATTTTCTCCCTGCTTCCCGAATTGCAGGAAAAAGCCCCGGACACCCTCCTGTTTAACGGCGCCGCCGACAGAATCGCCGATACCATGCTGCGCAGCTCCCTTCCGCAGATGGTGGATCTGGATCAGAAAACCTTAGAGTTTCAGCAGGACTGGTTCCGGGAAGACTTGGAAGCCTATAAAGCCGTGTGGAAGGAAAGCCAGTTTGCCGTACAGCAGGAATTTTCCCTTACAGACCCGCTGATGGGCAGCCTTTTCACCATAGACAGCATAGGGGAAGGGTATTGGAGCGACGACTATAGCCGGGCGGACGAATATCCCTCCTACCGATTCCTGCCTCTGCCGGGGGCCGGGCAGATTACGCCCCGGGAAACCTGCGCCATCCCAAAAGACGCAGAAAATCCGGAGGAAGCCTGGGCCTTCGTGGAATATTTGCTCAGCGCGGAAGGCCAGAGCCTTTCCACCTTCCAGCATATTCCCATGAACCGGGAAAGCGTAACGGCTTTTGGAAACCGATATATTCAGTATGCGGACGCGTCCGAACGGCAGCGCCTTGCGGATTTCAGACGGATTCTGGACAATGCCGGCGCCCTGTCGCTTCCCGGCAATATGGAAAAACACTTTGCCTTGTATCTCCAAATGTACCTGTACAACAGCTGGCCCTTAGAGAGAACCCTCCGCAGCGCGGAAGACGGGATTTCCAAATCCCTGTGGCTCGCCGCGGACAAATAAAGCAAGAAGGTTGTGATTTTATGAAACTCAGCAAAAAGCAGCAGGCCGCTGTCCTGGCCGCCGCACTGGTCCTGGTGGCGGCAGGCGGAACAGCCGCTTTCCTCCTGACCGGGAAGGACTCCCCCAAGCCGGAATCCTCCCTGTCCGCTGAAAACAGCGCGACGGAAGCCTCCCAAACAGCTGCGGAGCAAAAGGAGCCTGTTCCAGAAGGCGTTTACCACGAACAGGAAGCGCAGGAAAGCTCGTTTTACGCGGATTCCCTGTACCTTTATCAGGGGGATGTGCTCTGGAACGCCTATTCGGAGGAAGACTATACCAGCGTGGCTTTTGTGGACAGCGCTGGGAATCAGGTTTTGGAATCCCCGGAAATAGAGATGCCGGAAGACGCCCACGCTATTTCCGCGTTGGACTTTAATGGGAACCGGCTGGACGGCTATGTGGAAAACGACACCCGCGTCATGCACGTTTTCCGTTACAACGAGCAGGGCGAGGTTGACCGGACGGTGGAGCTTAAGGGACTGCGCCCTCCCACAGAGGAACAGCCGTTTTTCCAGATGCTGAAATTCCTGGCGGACGACAATTACCTGTATGTTATAGCTATATCCGGCATAACAACAAAAAATTTACAGGTCTATGACTGGGAAGGTAATTTAATTCTGGAATATGAGGACACCCAGGATGCTGCCATTGACGGCCAGGGCACTTTTTACAGTATTACCGGCGGTACACAGCAGCAAACTCCTTATGCCTTGCTCCGATACGATCTGAAAACCGGGGAAGAAACCGTGGAAACGCCCCTTTGGGATTTCCCGGAGCAGGTGGAATACAACCGGTATGACGGCCGGGTTTATCTGGCCACGGACAAAGGCGTGGCGGTTTATTATCCCGGTATCCGAAACCAAAACGATTACAGCAACGGCAACAACCTGCGGTATATCCTGACAGCCGGGGAGGATACTTCCTTCTTTTCGGATGATCTGCGGTATTTGGAAGATTTTGCCATGGCTGAGGACCGGTCCCTGTACTTTAATTTTATCAAAATGGAAGGGGAAGGGGAGAGCTTCCGTTCTTACCAGCAGATTATCCCCTTTACTTTTGAGGAGGGGGGCAAAAAGGAGGAAAAGGAACCCACTTTTTCCATTACCGTCCCTTACGCCAACGATTTTCTGAAGGAAGCTGTCATCCGGTTCCAAAAGAAATATCCGGAGGAACATGTGGAAATTGACGCGGCCTACCTTTCCGAAGACGCTTACTGGCAGTCCTACGACCTTTACCGGGACAAGATTTCCGCCCGGCTCATGGCCGGAGATGTTGGAGATATCGTAAGCCTGTCCGGGGAAGGCCTGCCGGTGCAGAATTTCCTCCAATCCGACGCTCTGCTGGATCTGACCCCGTATCTGGAAGAATCCGGCATCTCCACCACCCTGAATCCCAGTATCCTGGAAGCCGTAGAAATGAACGGAGCCACCCGGGGCCTGCCGGTAACCTACCAGGTTCCCTGCTTGGTGGCGGACGGGGCCTTGGCGGAGAAGCTGGGTGTGAATTTGGACGGCTTAGACAGCTGGGCGGATGTTTTCCATCTCCTGCCCAGGCTGAAAGAATCTTCGTCGGAAACGCCTTTGTTTAACAGTTCCAAAAATCTGGTGGCCTGGGCGATGATCGACAGCTGTATGCCCCGGCTCATTGATGTAGAGCAGAAAACCGTTTCTCTCAACCGGGATTGGTTCCGGGAAACATTGGAGTCCTTCAAGGCCGTTGAGGATGATCCCATGCTGGCAAAAATGCAGGATTTTTCGATTATGGATCCGCTGATGGGCAGTATGTTCAGCCCTTATGATATTGGTGAGGGTTATGTAAGCGATGACTTTAGCCGTCAGGTGGATAGTTACCCGGATGGTTATTGTTACCTGCCCATGCCCGGGGGACAGCAGTTTGAATGCAAGGACGTCTTTGGAATTGCGGCTTCCTCCGACAACCCGGACGCCGCCTGGAAGTTTTTGGAGTACCTGTACAGCGAGGAAATTCAATCGCTGCACCGCCGGGGAATTCCCGTTACCCAGGAAGGCTGGGAAAAGGACTTTTTAGAACGGATGAGTTACCATAATGCGCCCTCCAATATGGAAGATTTTGAAGCCATTGTCAAAGGCGCGGATACTTTGAAACTGCAAAGTGAAATCACCAACCTTTTTGCCGCCCATTTCCAGAAGTATCTGGACGATGAGGAGACCCTGGACCAAATGCTGGCGGCGGCCGAGGAAGAAATCTGGCTCTACTTAAACGAATAGGGGAGAAGGTTATGCGGAAAAAATGGACGGGGCTGTGGTTTGTTCTGCCCAGCCTTCTCGGGACGGCGGCCTTCGTCATTGTCCCCTTTTTCGCCAGCATCGGCTACGCCTTTACCAAAGGGACGGGCAAGGCGGAGTTCGCGGGCCTTGCCAATTTCCGGGAGCTTTTTGCAAACGACGCTTACCGGCTGGCGGTGAAAAACACTCTGCTCTTTATCTTAGAGGGCGTTCCCCTTCTGGTGATTCTGGGCCTTTTGCTGGGGATCGCCCTGGCCGGTTCCCGGTTTTCCTTTCAGCGGTGGGCCATTTTGATCCCCATGGCCCTACCCACAGCCGCCGCTTTGCTGGGCTGGCAGGCGGTTTTTGGGGAAAACGGGCCGCTGAACCGGCTCATTCAGCTTTGCGGCGGGACAGCCGTGGACTTTTTCACCGGCGGCTTTGCCCGGGAAACCCTGGCGTTCTTTTTCCTGGTGAAAAATGTGGGGTACATGGCGGTGATCTTCGCCGGGGCGGTGTCGTCTTTACCAAAAGAGTACGGCGAAGCCTTCGCCCTGGATTCCGGCTCCAAACTCCGGTATGTCTGGCACATTATCCTGCCTTCCGTCCGGGGCATGGCCCTCTTTGTCTGCGTGCTGTCGCTCATGTACAGCTTCCAGATTTTCAGAGAGGCTTACGGCCTGTACGGCGACCGCCCGCCCCAGGAAGCCTATATGCTCCAGCACTTTATGAACAACAATTTCTATAAGCTCAATTACCAGCGGCTGAGCACAGCGGCCTTGCTCTTGGTGCTGGGGATTTCGGCGGTGCTGGCGGTGTTTTTGTGGCGGCAGGAAAAAATCTCGGCGGAGGAGGGGATATAAATGCAGGTGAAAAAAGCCGGATGGTGGCTGGCAACAATTTCCGCCCTGGTCTGCCTGCTGCCCTTTGCCGGGGTCATCGCCGGGTCACTGCGGTATCCCGGCCCCTTGCCGGTGACATTGGAGCAGTACGGGCGGGCCTTGCTTCAAAACATGGAGTTTTACACCGGATTTTGGAACTCCCTTTTGAACACGGCCCTGATTCTGCTCATTAACATCCCGGTGAGCCTGCTGGCCGGTTACGGCTTCAGCCAGTACCGCTTCCCCGGCCGGAACGCCCTTTACTGGCTTTATGTGGTGCTGATGCTCCTGCCGTTCCAGGCGGTGGTGGTGCCCCAGTACATTGTGTTGCAGAAAACGGGGCTGCTGGGGAGCCGCTGGGCGGTGATCCTGCCCTGCGCCTTTTCCACTTTCGCGGCCTTCCTCCTGGCCCAGTACATGAAGGGCATCAGCCGGGAGCTGCTGGACGCCGGGCGCATTGACGGTTTGGGGGAACTTGCCCTATTCTGGAGATTGGCGGCCCCTTTGTGCCGTCCGGCGGTGACAGCGGCGGTGGTGCTGGTGTTTTTCAGCAACTGGTCTATGGTGGAACAGCCGGTGGTATTTCTGGACGAACTGAGCCAGTTCCCGCTGTCGGCGCTCTTGAACCGGTCCTCGTCCCTGTTCGAGGGGGCGGCCCCGGCCTGCGGGATTCTGTTCAGCGTGCTGCCCATTTTGCTCTACCGGTTCTGCTACGACGACCTGGTGGAAGGCATTTCCCTGGGCTGCGTCAAATAGGGGGGATGGCATGAAAGAGAGAAAAATGCTGCGGTGGATTGCCGGGTTTCTGGCGGCACTGGCCTTCTGTGCCCTGCTCTGCCAGAAGGTGGACGCCCTGATGTGTCCGGAAACGGCGGTGATCTACGCCGAAGAAACCGCCCTGGAACCGGACGGAGAAAAGTACGACACCGTGGTGCCAACGGCCTGTCTGACCCCCAAAAGCGCGGAGGAATACGCCGTTTATTATGTGCAGGACGGCCGGGCCTACCAGGCCACCGTCCGGATTGCCGCGGAAAAGGACGGGCTGGCGGCTGTTTCCGGGGGATTGCCGCCGGGAATCCCCATTGTCCGGTACAGCACGAAGCCCTTGCAGGACGGCATGAAAGTCCGGGTTACGGAGGAAATTACGTCATGAGAAAGAAAATTACACGGGGCGTTTTGGGAATTTTGATGCTCCTTTTGCTGGGGGTTCAGGTGTGGGCTGCCCGGGATTTTGCCGGGAATCCAGACCGGGCGGAGGTGTTCGGGGTGACGGCGGAGCAGATGGAACTGCTTTCCGGCCAGTACCGGACGGAGTTTTCCCCGGAGAAAGGCTGCGGTGCGGTGTTTGACAACGGCAAGCCGTTTTTCCGGCAGAAATTGGAAGAACAGCTGGGGCCGGAGGCAGCTGTCCGGTATGTGTCCGGGAACAAAGTGCTGGAACAGTTTCCAAAGCTCACCCTTTGGCTGTGGGGATGCCTGGTGCTCCTGGCTTTTGGGTGCATCATGGTGTACAGCGTCAAAAAGGCGGCGGCCCTTTACCGTTCGGAACAGGGCGAATGTTATTTCGGCCAGTGGGTGGAAAAGCATATGGTGGGGCTGCTCATGGGGGCCATTGGCTGGTGCGTCATGCTGGTGGCGGGGCTTTTTCTGCTGCGGTGGCTGCTTTCATTCCAGTTTTTCCTGCCGGGGGACTTGCTGCCGCCGGACTTTATCCTGGATTTCCCCTTTTACAAGGAACAGCTGGCGGCCCTTTCCACTTTGCCCCAGACGGCCTACTGGGGCGATTTGGGGAGCCATTTTCTGTGGGCGTTTCTCGCTTTTCTGGCCGGGATTCCCCTGGATATTCTGGCGGCGGGGGTGTGCTGGAAAAAAGCCTGCCAATAAAAGAAATCCCTTCCGGTTTTGATCCGAAAGGGATTTTAATCTGTCGAAAAAAGGAACATTGTTTGGCATATTACCAAGATATATGTTTTGCTGACGCAAATGAACCGTGGAGAAAGTATTAGAAGATTCCAAACATGGATTTTGTAAACAAAATCCATGCGCGGGGACATCCGCGGCGGGTCTGCACGTCATGAATTGATACATCAATTCATGACTCCGCTTTTTTCTTTTTGTTCGCGCCCCGGGCGCGAAAAGTAAGGTTCCGCCCATTGCGATGGGCGGCCAAAGGCTCTGCCTTTGGAATCTGCCG